>JALHRR010000005.1 GCA_022841345.1 Saprospiraceae bacterium | reverse complement strand
CAAGCTGGTTGATGTTGTAGTTTTCATGGTTTGTTATATTTTTTTGTACAAATACATTATTTTACACAAATATAACATTTATTTATAATATATAATTAGATGTGTCCTAACCTCAGGCCTTTAGCTTTTGGCTAACAGCCCCGGTGAGGGATTTGAAATTGTATGTTTTTTGATCGCCTTTGGCGATCAAAGGCTGTTACACATCCCGTGAACGAAGTGAACCACATCCCGCGCGGCCGTAGGCCGCAAAGCAGCACACGAGCGAGGCACAGCCGATGCCGATGCTCACACACCGTGCGTGTTGAATCCACTAAAGCGCCCTAGGCGCGCTTCGCAAATTCTCTTTACGGGTCTGCTACGGGATAACGCGCTTCAAAGTGATAGCCAACCCATACACCGGAAGTGTAAAACCCTTCTCAGCGTCCTAGTCCCTTACTTCAGGCCATACAGCTTTTTGCCGGCATCCTCATATTTGTCTCCTGTGACCCAGAAAGGTTTTTGACTCCAATTGGCGATCAGCTGGGTAGATTTGGCGAAGATTTGGCAGTATTTTGTGACATAATCAAAGTCAATAGTATCTGCTTCATCGGAGACCTGATGGTAATTCTTCATGAGTACCGCATCAAAACTAGTCACCCCCGGACTGATGCAGATGGCAGGAATTCCCTTCACAGCAAATGAGACATTATCTGATCTGTCAAAAAGATTTTGTTCAGGGACCGGGTTTGGAATTATTTCCAGCTGTTTCTCTTTACTTGCTTTAAAAAGTAAATCATCCACTCCTGTGCGTCCAAAACCAATAACCGATATGGCATTGGTAGTATTGTAACCAGCGCCGTCAGTATTGATATTGTATATAATTTGTTCGATGGGAACCGGAGTATGATCTGCAAAATATTTACTTCCCAGAAGACCCACTTCTTCAGCTGTAACTGCTGCAAAAATGACAGACCTCTTAGGAGGATTCTCTGCCAGCAGTTTTGCTGTACTTAGTAATGCAGACACACCAATTGCGTTGTCCCTGGCACCGTTGAAAATACTATCTTCTTCAGAAAAAGCAGCACCGCCTTGTTCACCCACACCTACATGATCATAGTGAGCTGTGACAAGAATATATTCTTTAGATAGTTCAGGATCTGTGCCTTGAATAAGTCCTACCACATTGCGGCATGTGCTGACTGTTGATACTACACCTGAATGTTTCAGATCTGAAACAAAGGAAGGTTTTCCCTTCATAGTATTCAAATTTTCCAAGTCAGTTTCTTTGATCCAGGCATAGGTCATCTGGTCCAGATTCTTATTCCCTTCCTTGCTCAGACTTATCTGTTCCTTATTGAAATAATTCATAAAGAATTGGAAAGGAAAATTATTGAGTCTGTACAATTCAATTAGAGCCACAGCACCTTTCTCAGCTGCCCAGGCTCTTTTAGATGTCATAGCCTCAAAAACAGCCATTGGGCTGCTACTTTCGGGAGTTCCGGGAAGGACAAAAACAATTTTTCCTCTGACATCCAGATTTTTATAGTCATCATGATTTTTGGTAGAATCTATCCAGCCATGCCCTGCGAAAATGGAAGGATGTTGCTTCAAATCTGTTGATTTTCCAGTCAGAATGACAAGATTTTTTCCAAGCTCGAAAGATTCCTTGCCGACAAGGAGTGTTCCGCTTTCAGCAGGTTGGGAGATTTTAAGCGGAACGTTTTGAAAATAGGTCTTTCCATCACCCAAGGGCTTAATCCCATTCATAGAGTAATAGTCAGCAATGTATTGTCCCGCAACTTCGATCCCTTCCGATAGCACACGGCGACCCCGGAGCTCGTCAGAAGCCAGGAAGCGGATATGTTGTTCGACTAATTCCCGCTCACTGCTAACCGGAATCGAAGTTGTTTTTGCCTGAGAAAAGCAAATAACGCTGAATAGCAGAAATGTACAGACGTGAATAAACTTCATATTAAAATGTAATAGCTGGGTGAAGATTAAAAATTAAAAGGAATCAACTCTTTCTGGCAGGTCTGAGATATGCAAAATTATTAATAAAACGCTTGTCCATTCACATTGTTACCGCTGATATTACCGGATTCTAGACTAAAGCTTGTTTCTGGCTGATGAAAGATACATTTTGTATAGAAATCAATTACTTATCAGACCAACCCCATGGAGCAGGAGGAGCTTTGATTTCTTTTTTCAAATCGAATGAGACTCTGAAATATCTGTCACTGCCTTGTCTTCGAAGCGAATAAGCGAACATATTCCCCGGATCAATTTCGATCATCCAGACATTGTGTGAAGCCGGAGGTAGTAATTCAGTTGTAAACTGATCAGCGATGAAAATCTGAGATCCGGCCTGGCCTGAATTTGGAGTCCATCCACCGTATTGCGTGATATGGTCCTCCGTCCCATCCACATGCCTGTGATCGTGTTTCAGGAGTATTCTATCATTTTGTTTTGTGAGTATCCAGGTACGGGATTTGTTTTCACCTACATGAAATGGGATTCTGATTTCATTTTCCCTGCACAAACGAACTTCCATTACCAGCGTTTTATTGCTAAAAGCGGTATCTCCCGGTGGTGCATGGGTGACCGTTCCTTCAAATGATTTCCCACAAATGGATTGCAATCGCTGCCAAAAAATATCAACTGCCAGCGAATCAGCATTAGAATGACTTTGTGCTGATGACAACTGAACAAAAGTTAATTGAAATGCGAGAAGCAGGAATAAGTGCCGGAAAAAGTGGTAAAATTTCATCGTATAAAGATACTCTTTTTAAGGAATATTGGAGTTGACAGCGGTGTAGGACGAGCGAGGCACAGCCGACGCTCACACACCGGACGTGTTGATCCCACCTAAGCGCCCTGCGCGTGCTACACTCGTTACAAGTCAGATTTTCCTGAGGATTTCAAGATTGGCCGCGACTGTATGAGCGGCAAATGTTCCAATACAAAAAAAAGCCACCATGACTTGTGATCATGGTGGCTCAGTATAAGCTATTAATAATGCGCTAATATTATTTCGCTATCATCAATTTCTTCGTAGAAGTACCTTGTTCTGTAGCAATTCTCACAATATAAGCTCCGGCAGGAAGCTTTGAAGTATCGATAGAATGCTGCATAGTCTGCACTGACTTGAAATTCTGGAAATTGATCACTTTTCCAGAAATATCTGCCAGTGTAATAGTGATATTGCTTGCCTGATCCAACTTTACGTCCACATTAGTATAGTTACCGGCTGGATTTGGAAATAGCGTCATTGCATAATCCGGCAGAGGCGTATTGTCAACTGAGGTTGTCAAAAGATCTAACTGAATGTAAGGCATTGCATTACCAAAAGTAGACTGAAATGATCCATCGAAATATAGTCTGGAAGTAAAAATAACCTGACCCTCTGTCAGACTTAATGGATGGTTTATATACTGGTTATCGAAACCCATCTGGATGCGATCAGGCATACTTAAATAAGCAAAATAAGTCACTCCCTTATCAACTATAAAAGCCTCTTCATCAATATTTTCTAAAGGAATAACAATTTCCTCCTGATCATCTTCTGCGGATATGTCAAGTACACCAAAACCTGCAAATTCATTTGATCCATCACCCGGCGTAACTCCATCTCCAAAAAAGTCATCGTTCAATATTTCCAGCACAATGAATTCTACCATTTTGCCATTCAGATCAGCCGCTGATGCTTCTCCGGCTACGGAGGTTGTTACAGATCCAATTTTGAAGTCTTCCACTGTTTCTTCCGGAACAAAGAAAAATGTGCCCCAAGCCCATGGAGCCGTTGCAGTACAATTTGGATCACCAAAGCAGGGTCTTGTATAAGTACGCAATTCACCTGATTGCCACACATCATCATTTTCGGTGATGTAGAACGTGCTTTGACGAACGTTGTCACCGGGAAAGTTATCTGTTACACCCGGCTGATATACTGTATAACGAATGAAGTATTGTCCCGGTTCAAGGTCTGCAGGGGAATAAGTGATTTCTTCAGGGAGCTGAACAACCAGGCCAGTAGTACCGGCAGGAATAGGATCCAGGGCTAAACTATCTTCCCAAATAATAGCACCACCGACTGCAGCAACAATCTGCACTTTTATGTATGCATCAGAAACCTCATTACCTCCTTCATTAGATATTCTGGCAGAAAATCTATAAGATTCGCCTGCGGCTAATCCTTCAGGAATGTATAAGTTGGACACAGGATAAAAATGACGGTCCATACTCAGACTATTTTGAGGTAGTGAACTTATCAGCACAACATCATCTATCAGCCAAAAGTAGTAGTCTCCATCAAAAACGAATCTGATCTGGACATCATCCTGATTGGCGGCTACAGAGCTGATATCGATTGATTTCTTGGAATCTCGGGGCGTCGATTCACCCAGCTCGATTTCAGAATTCACAACAAATTCAGTCCAGTTTTGTCCTCCATTTCCTGATACTTCTACAGTAGTACGAGCCAGGTAATTCCGGTAATACTGATGAAATGTCAGGATTACTGTACTTTGACCGCTCATGTCGATGATTGGTGATACTAAATATCCCTTGTGAGGAGATGGGCAAGCTCCCGTAAGGAAGGCACCTACAACTCCATTATTATCCAATCTGTCAGAATTGAAAATAACTGCCCCATTAGCAGCGGTAGGTGAAAGCATTGGCTGCGTACCAGCATAAGCACCACCTGCCGGGCTGGCGTCTGCTTTGTACTGCCATGTGGCATTCGTTCCGGGTATTGCAGTCCCTCCGGAATTATTGCTGCATGTAACACCCACAGCTGTCCAGCCATTCAAGCCTCCGGCAAATGTGGAATTCGGATCATCGGGGCCTCCCCAAATGACTGTCTGTGCTATTAGACCCGTACTGGTCATAAACAGGATAGCACAAATTAATGTAATCAATTTGTTCATAGTGAAAATCGTTATCGTGTGAAAAAATAAAAAAATAAAATTAAAAAATTAAGTCGTTTGCGTTGTCAGAATTGGGTCATATATATAATACGAAAAAAAAAGCCCCTGTGATGCGTGACCACAGGGACTTTATGAAGAAGCATTGCTGCTTCGCTCAATTTTTATTTAGTTATAACCAATTTCTTAGTAGAAGTTCCTTCAGGAGAAGCTACTCTTACCAGGTAAGTACCTGCAGTCAGATTGCTTGTATCGAATCTGTGTTGCATAGTAGTTACATTTTGGAAATTGTCGAACTTAATTACGCGACCATTGATATCAGCCAGCGTTATAGTTACTTTAGTCATATTGTCCATATCCAGATCTACCAAAACGAAGTCTTCAGCAGGGTTTGGATATACTGTCATTGCTGTTTCAGGAAGTGGGTTGTTATCTGTAGAAACTACCAGCGCTAAATTTAATCTCACATATGGAGTTGTATTTCTGAAAGTAGAAGAGAATCCACCATTGAAATAAATTCTTGAGAATAATAATACGCTACCAGTCTCCAGTGTAACCGGATAATTTACTGCCTGGTTGTCCGCTCCGATTCTTAAATTATTCGGAACGAATATCATACCATAATAGTTGGTTCCATTTTCAAGGACTAGTGGTTCGTCAGCATCATTCAATACCTCCAAAGTCACAATCTGATTGTTTTCAGCAGCAGTCAATATATGAGAACCAAAACCTGCAAAGTCATTAGTTTCACCATCTCCCAATAAAGATCCGGCAATTGGACCGGCGCCAATTAGATTAAGCATATAGAATACTAATTCTACACCTTCTACATCAGCAGCAACACCAGATTGAGCAGCAGCATATATCTGAGCGCTTTCAATTTTATATGATTCCTGTGTATCAGCAGAAGTTTCAAATAATGCACCGTAACCCCAGGTTTCAGAAGTTAATCCACCAACCAAAATGTTTGTTCTTGGTTCACCTGACTGCCAGTAATCGTTATCTGTTACAAAGAAAGTAAAGTTCAGTGTGTTATTGCTTGGGTCAAAGTCTTCCACACCTTCCTGTAAGATTGAATATGTAATTCTATATTCTCCCGGAGTCAAACCTGCAGGCAGGAATGTTTCAGGAAACTGTACTACAAAGTCATCAGCAGAAGGAGCAAATGGATCTACTGCAAGATTGCTTTCATATACAATGGCATTTCCACCAGTGACATGAACCACTTCCACTCTCAATACTGCATCTTCAATAGTGTTGCCACCAAAGTTTCTGACAGCAGCAGAGAAAGGCCATTCTTGTTCTGATCCAATGTAGGCAGCAGGAGTATAGCGTGATACAATAGGGTACATAGCTCTGTTGATACCTATGCTGTTTTCTGGTAAAGCAACCAGATAAACATCATCAATCTGCCAGAAATAATAATCACCATCAAATACAAATTTGAATTGTACTGCTGATTGGTTAGCGGCTACCGAAGAAATATCTACCAATTGAACATCATTAATAGGAGTAGCTGCATTAACTGCAGTTGCTGTGTTAATGGTAAACGGTGTCCAGGTAGTTCCTCCATCTGTTGTAACTTCAATGAAAGTACCGGGAGTACCCTGAGCGCTTCCAGGACCACCGAATCTTCTGTAGTATTGATTAAATCTTACTGCAACACTTGTTTGACCTGTAAGATCAATCACAGGAGATATCAATTCAGCTCTGTGAGCAGAAGGACAAGGTCCTGCACCAAAATTTCCAGCTATACCAAGATTATCAATATAATCTGAATCAAACAACATTGCACCATTATAGGCAGAAAGTGAATGAATTGTACCTCTTAAACCTGAATATCCACCAATAGAACGAGGATATTCAGCCCACTGCCATGCTGCATTTGAGCCATCCACAGGCGCACCATTCAGAGCCGGACTACAGGAAACACCTACAGCTGTCCAGTCATTCAATCCACCATCAAATTCAGAGTTTGGAATGCCGGGACCTCCCCAAATCAGAGTAATATTACCCGGATCAAGTGGTTCACGTACCAAAGAAACATTTACTGCGATACCAAGGCCCCCGGCTTGCTCGATACCTGCAATAAGCTCTTCACCTTCTTCAAAAGGAAGGATCACAACAGGAATATTAATAGCTGCAGAACCTGTAGCAATTGCTATATCTGCAACTACACCGTCAACTGTATTGACAATAAATACTGCTAGTGCACCACCTGCCTGTATATTGGCGGCTTTCTGAACAAAGGTGCAAGTACCTCTTCTTACGACAACAATTTTGCCATCATATGTACCGGCAGCTGCTGGCTGACATCCAAGTGTCGGAGTAGCTGAACCATCCGCAGAAACAACTGCATCAGCCGTTAATGGAGCATCAGGTGACACCTGAGTTCCCCATCCTAAAGCAACTCCAACAACTGGAATTTCTGCAGCTACAGGTGAATTCACCTGTACATAATATTTTGCTTGTCCAAAAGATTGCATGACACCCAATAAACAGAGCATCATGGTCATTAAAACTGAGTAATTTTTTTTCATACCACGCTTGTTTTTTAAAAAATAAGATTTTGAATAGAGAGACGAAGTTAGTAAAAAATTTGTCATTTGAACAAACAGGCCCATCAAAAATAATGTCAATAGTTCTGTTATTTATTTCCTAAGATCATCTAATCTCCTTGTAATAAAGAATTTAAGTCAACTGTGACGACACCCGGTTTTTCGCAAACCTGTGTAGCTGCTATGTTGCAAAGATGTGAAGTTTCATCAAGTGGGAGACCAATAGCGGTACATAATGCTGCTACACTTATCACTGTATCTCCTGCTCCACTCACATCCGCAACAGCTACCGGCCGATCAATCGGGGAAATACCCTCTGTCTCTTTAGACTTATAGTATATGCCGGCTTCAGAAAGAGTTATCAGATAATTTTCTGCCTGTAACTCACGATCCAATATACCAACGGCATCTGAAATTGGTTGGTAAGATTTGGAAATTAATTTATTGATAGCCTGTGACAGCTCTTTGTAATTGGGTTTAAATAAAGTCGCCCCTTTGAATTCAAAAAAGTGCTTATGCTTAGGATCTACACACACGGGAATGTTTTTTCCCCTGCACATTTTGATGATGAAATGTATCAATTCAGGAGACAAAACCCCTTTGTCATAATCTTGTAAAATTACTACCCGGGGAGGATCTGTTTCAATTATGTGCCTTATTTGATCTTTGATTTCAGTAATAGTTTCCGGCATCAGATAATCAGTTTGTTCCCGATCTATGCGCATTAATTGATGACCTCCTGCAGAAAGTCTTGTTTTGACGGTGGTCATTCTTCCGGGTTCAGAAAGCAGGAATTCTGATTTTAATCCGTTAGAAGCAAATATCTCTTTCAGCATATTACTGTAAAAACCTGTACCCATCACGGAAATGACTGTGGACCTTCCTCCCAGCGCCTGAACATTGAGACCTACGTTGGCAGCGCCTCCGGGTCTGCATTCTTCATGGTGATATTGCAATATTGGAACCGGAGCCTCAGGGCTGATGCGCTCAACATGTCCATATAAATACCTGTCAATCATAACATCACCTATGATCAGGACATGAACTCCCTTAAATTGATCCAAAAGAGATTTTGTCCATAAATACTTCCTGATAGGTGTCATTGTTTGAAAATATATTGACTGATATTATAAGTAGCTCCTTTATTGGCCTGCAAATAAGTGAATATTTCGGATTTTGCCATTGTATTTTTTCTTAAGCTTTCAATGGCTTCTATAAATTCCCCGGATTGTCGAACGGATATCCCAAAACCTGCATTTACAGCTTCCACTGCTTCAGTTCTTGATTGTATTTTAGGACCGAAAATAACTGGAATTCCATAAGCAAGCGGTTCCAGAATATTGTGCAGCCCTTTACCAAATGCCCCGCCAATGTAAGCAATTTGGCCTGCCCGATACAATTTGGATAACATTCCGACATTATCAATAATCATGATCCGGAAATCACTTACATCAGCGTCCTGTGTTAATTTGGAATATCTGCAGGCTGCTTCCGGCAATGAAGTTAATAGTGAAGTAATGTGTTGTTCTCCGACTTCATGTGGTGCTATGATAAAATTATAGGTATTCAATAATAAAGGCAGGGCTGGGCTAATGATCTCCATATCTTCAGGCCACACAGACCCAAGAACAATGGTAGGCCTCATCCCTGCAAACCGGGTGAGGTAACTATCGTCAAATGCTGATCCGGCATTGGCCATCACTCTGTCGATCCTTGTATCTCCGCTGACCTGTGCGTTTTCCAGGCTGTGATCAAATAGAACATTTGCAGAAGCTGCATCCAAAGTGAAGATTCTGTCAAAGGATTTCAATACAGGCATATACCAGAATTTTAATAATCGAAAATAGATCTGTTTATGAGTAAAGTGTGCATTGGCCAGGAACAGTTTGGCCCCGGAATTTTTTGCTTCCAATAAATGGTGGGCCCAGTATTCATACTTGATCCATATGACTTTTTCCGGGCGCAGGAGTTTAATCCATTGTTTGGCATTTGCAGCAGTATCAGGGTAGAGATATCCGAATACATCCACCTTATCATATTTCAGTGCGTTCCTGTATCCCGAAGGGGAAAAGAATGTCACAACGATAGAATCTGAATAAGCCCGGGTATTTCTAATCTCTTCTATGATGGGTTTTGCCATTTCAAATTCACCCAGGGAAGCACAGTGAAACCAAATCACGGGTTTTTCGGGGGATAAGTCTCTAATTTGAGCAAAAAGTGTATTTTTCAGCACTTTTCTATCCTGAATCCACTGCGCAGCTTTTCTGTTCCAAATGCTATAGATTCTGATGGCGAAAACCATGCAATGAATCATATAGTCGTATATTTTGGAAGGCAGGAAAGGCATGTAGATTTCAGATTTCAGGTTTCAGATTTGAACAGCCGATTTAAGCAGCCGAATTAGTTGCTGGTTGCTGGTTTGAACAGGCGGTGTGAGAAGAAGCTGTTGGCTTTTGGCTATTAGCTTTTGGCTAGCAGCCGGTGTGTGTGTTTTGAGTGGTGTGTGTGAACCCTATCCCTGCCCTTTCCCTTTTGAAGGGAAAGGAGAACAGCCGGTGTGTGAAGAAGCTGCGAGCTGCGAGCCATGAGCTGCGAGAGAACAGCCGGAAGAAGAAGCTGTTAGCTTTTGGCTATTAGCTATTGGCAACAGCCGGCTTGTGTGATTAATTTTTCATTTTCCTCTTTCCTCTTTCCTTTTTCAACTTTCAACTTACTACTTACGCCTTACCCCTTACCCCTTAATAGTAAATATCTTCTGATGGCATGCCTATATAGAATGGAAGTATCCAGGTAATTCTGATTCCAACAGAGAGATCAAGTCTCCTTTCTGTCGGTGCAGTCATAGTATCGAAATTCCATTCTCTGATGCTTTTGGTAAATCCCTGTCCAAATTCAAAACCTGCGATGAAATTCAGTTTGCGATTTTTATCCAGGTGCTGATATCCGATAAATTCCTGGATGGCAATACCTCCTGTCAGGCGGTCATACCCTTTTTTATAATCACCAAATAATTGGGAAGCTGATTCATAATCGTCCTGAATCCGGATCTTATGCCACCAATATCCTCCACCTACCGTGAATCTGATGCCACTTTTTTTGTTGGAAGCATTGATGGGAAATAATTTTCCAAGAACCAGTCCAGTGTACATTCCGCGTTGTCGCAACACTACACTGGCAAAAGTTCCGTCATTACCGATGATTTCTCCCTCTTTGGCTACCAGATTATCCAATGGAGATTCTTTAATATTCCCTCCAAATTGAAGGTATGATTCCGCTCCCAGTATCCAGTTACCTTTATCCAGAAGAAATTCAGCTCCTCCACCAACAGAGAAAAAGGGGCCAAACCTCTTAAGAAGATCTCCTCCCGGCACATGCCCACCATAACTGAAATGGAGGTTGAATGCATCATAATTAATCCCTTTCTCAGATTGAGCTGATAATGATGAAGCAGAAAGAATCCAAAAGAATAGAATGAAGTGTAGACTTTTTTGTTTCATGTGGCAAAAGTAGACATTTAGGTTCAATTAGTGAATTACTCCTATCTTTGGCTGGCGTTAGCGCCGATTTTGTCATACCCAAAACGATTCATTTTGAAAAAACGTGTTCTCATAACCGGGGCTGCCGGATTTTTAGGCTCTCATCTCTGTGAGAGAATGCTGGCTGAAGGCATGGATGTAGTCGCAATGGATAATCTCATCACAGGGGATATGCGCAATCTGGAACATTTGTTTCCATTACCGGAATTTCAGTTTTACCATCACGATGTGAGCAGATTTGTTCATGTTAGCGGACCTCTGGATTATATACTTCATTTTGCTTCACCTGCCAGTCCGATAGATTATCTGAAAATGCCTATTCAGACATTGAAAGTAGGTTCATTGGGAACGCATAACTTGCTGGGTCTTGCCAAAGAAAAAGGTGCAACATTTATGATAGCGAGTACTTCTGAAGTTTACGGCGATCCTCTTGTGCATCCGCAGAAGGAAGATTACTGGGGCAATGTGAATCCAATAGGACCACGCGGAGTATATGACGAAGCCAAGCGATTCCAGGAGGCTATCACTATGGCATATCATACATTTCACAAAGTGGATATCAGAATAGTAAGGATATTTAATACTTATGGCCCGCGAATGCGCCTGGAAGACGGTCGGGTGCTTCCTGCATTTTTCTCACAGGCTTTTAGAGGGGAAGGATTACCTGTTTTTGGAGATGGTAGTCAGACGAGATCATTCTGCTATGTGGATGATTTGGTGGAAGGTATTCACAGATTGCTCATGTCGGATTATTGCTATCCTGTCAATATCGGGAATCCATCAGAGATCACCATCAAGACCTTTGCAGAAGAAATTCTTGCACTAGTGGGCAATCCCAAGGCTCATATCATTTACAAAGAACTACCGCAGGATGATCCTAAACAAAGACAGCCGGATATAGCCCTTGCAAAAAAACTGTTGGGCTGGGAACCCAAGGTCAGTCGTGAGGAAGGGCTTAGGAAAACGATCGGTTACTTTAGGGAGCGGGTGCTGGGAGAGTGATGAGCTGGGTGCGGCTTGCCTCGTTGATCAGTCCAAACCAGCTGTTTAAAGTTATCAGTAGTTAATTATTGAAGGAATACATCATTGAGACCATTTCAATGATTTCCCTTTTTATATATACTTTTGCCATTGAATAAAGCAAAAACTTGAGCGCATACATTTGTACTCATTTATCAATATTACATGAAATATTTAATCGTAGGTCTGGGGAATCCGGGCTCTGAATATGCTGAAACCCGTCATAATATTGGCTTTAAAGTGCTGGAAGAATTGGCAGCATCCAAAGATACATCATTCAAAACAGACACTTTGGGTGATGTGGCTGTAATCAAACACAGATCAAGAATACTGCATCTCCTGAAACCAAATACTTACATGAATCTCAGCGGCAAGGCAGTACGCTACTGGATGACAAAGCACGATATCCCTGCCGAGAATATGTTAGTCGTACTGGATGACCTCAATCTTCCTTTTGGAAAGATCAGAATGCGAGCATCGGGTAGTGATGGCGGCCATAATGGCTTGAAAGATATTGACCGGATTTTGGGCAATAATGCATATCCCCGCATGCGTATGGGCATCAGCGATGCATTTGACAAAGGACGACAGGTCGATTATGTCCTCGGAAAATGGGATGCTGAAGAACGCAAAGCGCTTCCCGAGTTCTTAAAGAGGGGAGCAGATGCTTGTTTGTCTTTTAGCTTTATTGGGATTGCTCAGACGATGAGTATGTATAACAAGTAGGTTTCGGATTTCAGCCCCCGTCCCTAAAGCTTTGGGGAACATTCGATGTGAAATACCACTGCGGGACCTGAAATTTAGAATTTAGAAGGCAGAATTTATATTTTTAAATGCTTGAATATCAGCGATTTGCAAAAGCATTATATGGGAGATTTCAGTCCCCAAAGCTTTGGGAATCAGATTTCAGATTGAACAGCCACTTAAAGGAAGGATTGTTTTTTTAAACACCTACGGAGATTCAACAAGCCTCACATCTGCGCTCAGCGCGGCTCGCTTGATGTTCGGTTCGCTTATAAAAAAAGTACATTTAGTACTTTTTTTTAGTCGCTCATGTTTCACTTGCACGGGGTTATTCAAATTAAACTCCATTCGGAGTTTGGGAGGATCGAACCATATAAACTTATAGTCACATTTAACCTATTCTCAGGCTGTTCCATGGCTGTTAATCCCGGCCTTTTAAAATTTCTGTAGCTTTTCAAGCTGTTCGAAACACAGTTGTCAAGCTGAATTTGACGACAAGCAAGCAGGCACAGAAGTCGAGCTAAAGAATTAGCTTCGACCATCTTTACAATTAAATTGGAATACATGTCTTTGTTAGAGTTGCATACTTTGTAAGCGAGCGGCTTTGCATGCGCTGGGTGTAGAGCAGCGTAGAAAACAAGGAAATTTTAAACAGCCTTGATCTTTTGGTACTTTTGGATCAAGCCAAAAGTACAAGAAAATTGAATCAAAGCGAAACAGTAAAATCTATAGGCAAGGCTTGAACCTGATTTATTAATTAGAGTTTCTAGCTTCAAGAGAAGATCAAATAAAAAATGGGTGAATAAAAAGTCTTATTCACCCATTCCTCATTATTCTTCTTCGCTGCTCGTTTCTGTTTGAACAGTTGGTTCTTCAGCAGTTACTTCTTCTGCAGCGCCTGTTTCCTCCGCATCAATGAAGCCCAGGTTTTTCAGGAAGCCAAACCATTTGATTACTTTTTTGATGTCGCTGATTTTCACGCGATCTTCATCATACTCCTCGAGGATATTTCTGAAATAGGCATTCAGATCCTGATTGGAAGCATTGTGATCTACAGGAGGTAATGTTTCATATTGGTCCTTCATGCTTTGAAAGACATCTTTCAAGGGCACAGAGTCATCATAAGTGTAAATGGAAATAGATTCAAGCGGAGAAAACTGATGATTTCTGGAAGGAGCAAATCTGCGTTTTCCATTTTCAAGGTCTTCAATGATCAATCCGTTCGATCGGTTGCCCACTACTTTGTAAATGCCCTGCATGCCGGACACCGCTACTAATTGTTCGATATTCATTTGTCGTGTGTTGTATTTTTAATATTGTAATATTTTTTCAATGGTCTCCTCCAGGCGGTCTTTGGCCAAAAATTTATTTTCCAAAGGAATAGCGAAAGGAACCGGAGTATCCAGACTCGCACATCTTAATACGGGAGCATCGAGATGTTCGAATAAATGTTCAGAAATAAATGCCGCTATTTCGCCCCCAATACCTCCTGTCAGTGTATCCTCATGCAGCACTATAACGCGATTGGTCCTGATTACAGTATCGCGAATGGCATCATAGTCAAGAGGAAGCAAAGTCCTCAGGTCCAGAATATCGGCTGAAATATTTTTGTTTTTGCAAAGATTTTTTGCCCAGTGTACTCCCATTCCATAAGTGATGATGCTCAGATCACTTCCTTCTGAAACTTTCGCAGCTTTGCCAATGGGAATTGTGTAATAATCTTCGGGGACATTATCTATGATACTTCTGTACATGGCTTTGTGTTCGAAGAATAGCACAGGATTCGGGTCTTCAAATGCTGCCAGTAATAATCCTTTTGCGTCTCTTGCAGAGCTTGGATATACGACTTTCAATCCCGGAATATGAGTAAACCAAGCTTCATTACTCTGTGAATGAAAAGGACCGGCTCCAACTCCTGCTCCGGTGGGCATTCTGATGACTACATCAGCATTTTGACCCCAGCGGTAATGCAGTTTTGCAAGGTTATTCACTATCTGGTTGAATCCGCAGGTCACAAAATCGGCAAATTGCATTTCGACCATGGACTTGAATCCTTTCAGGCTCAATCCCAATGCAGCACCAACGATAGCGCTTTCACAGAGAGGTGTATTTCTAACTCTTTCTTTACCAAAATCCGCCAAAAGACCTTCAGTTATTTTGAACACACCACCATAGTCAGCAATATCCTGCCCCATCAGTACGAGATTCGGATGTTTTTCCATTGCCTGACGCATTCCCTGAGCGATGCCATCTATAAATCGTTTTTCGGGTGCATTCTCTGTTGAAGGATCCGTGATTACCTGATGATAAGGAGCATACACATCGTTTAATTCCTTGTATGGTTCGGAAGAGATTTCAGGTTCATCATAAATTTCTTCCAGACCCTGATCGATCTGAGATTTTATATTTTGTCTGATGTTTGCAATGGATTCTTCATTCAGAAGACCTTCCCTTAAGAGAAATGATTCATAATTTGAAATTGGGTCTTTGAGCGCCCAGGTATCCATTAATTCTTTAGGAACATATTTTGTTCCTGATGCCTCTTCATGGCCTCTCATCCTGAAAGTCATGCATTCGAGCAGCACAGGATGTGGGTTTTCACGCATATCTTCAGCAAGCTGATGGATAGTTTTATATACTTCCAGAATATTATTTCCGTCGATCCGGAGTGATTTCATCCCATATCCCACTCCTTTTGAAGCAAGCGTTTCACATTTGAACTGATCAGAGGAAGGAGTGGAAAGTCCGTAACCATTATTTTCTATCAGGAAAATCACTGGCAGATTCCACACTGCGGCCACATTGAGCGCTTCGTGGAATTCTCCCTGACTTGTGCCGCCTTCACCGGTGAATGCAAGTGAAATTTTCTTTTCACCTAATAAATTATGGGCCAGGCCCACACCGCCTGCCAGGGACAATTGTGGTCCCAGATGAGAAATCATTCCGATTACATGATGTTCCATCGAACCAAAGTGAAAGGAGCGTTCTCTTCCTTTGGAGAATCCACTTGCCTTGCCCTGCCACTGCGAAAACAATCGAGTGAATGGCATTTTTCTTGTAGTGAAAACACCCAGGTTTCTGTGAAGTGTAAAGATGAATTCATCTTCATGCAATGCGTTGGTTGCTCCTACGGATATCGCTTCCTGCCCGATTCCTGAAAACCATTTACTGATTTTTCCCTGTCTCAATAAGATAAGCATCTTTTCCTCTATCAGTCGTGGTCTGACCAAATCCTCATAAAGTTTCAGCAATTGCCCCTCACTAACACCATCGCGATTATATTCCATCATGGCTCTTTGTTTAAAAGTGGCGCAAATATCGGAATTTATGGCTCATGACATAGGACTTTATTCATTGCGTTTTATTTATCCATAAACTCCATCATAAAATATTTCAGGTAAGAAAGTTAAATAAAGCATTAAGTTGAAGTGAAATCGCAGCACATTAAAATTCCACCTGGTTTCCAAATCTTAATCCGGCATTAATTTGTCTGTCTATATCGAATGGAATATCTATTTTTGAATGAATTTCCGGGTAGGAAATTAATCATACAATTATGGAAGCTTTCTCATGGGGAAAATTGGCACGAAAATTTGGACTTTGGACGCTTATTGTGGTCGTAGTTGGAGGACTTATTTTCTATGGAGTTTCTGCTATCACCTATAGTGAAGGAGCCCGCTCAGGAGTGCTTATTAAAATTTCAAGAAAGGGATTTGTATTCAAAACATATGAAGGAGAATTGGCACTTAGCGGAGTAGGAGGATATATTGTCCAACCTGGTTCACAAGGCAACGTCTGGAATTTTTCTGTGAAGAACAGAAAGACATATGAAAAAATGCGAGCATTCGAAGGGCAATCAGTCAGCCTTAAATACAAGCAAAAGTTGCGTACATTTTTCTGGGAAGGCGAGACGGAATATTTAGTCTACGATGTGGAGAAGGTTCCTGATGCGCCGGCCATTCCCAGATAGGGCAGCCGGTTAATCGTGTAAAGGTGTAATCGGTTAATCGATAGCAGCCGGTTGAGGAGGTTAGAAGGTGAGGAGGTTAGAAGGTTAGGTAACAGCCAGTAGAACAGCCGGTTTATCAGTTAATCGAGAAAAGCCGTTGGAGAGGTTGGAGGTTAGAAGGTTAGTAACAGCCAGTGGAACAGCCGTTGCTGGTTTTACAACCGGGAATTCTAGTAATATCACGAAAGAAGCTGCATACTTGTTTTTTGCGCCAGCCATCACCTCCGATACCAATTGGCTGCAAAGCAGGCTATTTGTATCGGAGACATCACTTTTTTATGGTTAACTCCATGAAAAAACATCACCTTTCAAACCGGAGGTGCAGAAAGGCATCACCTTATTCCGTGTGATTCCCGGCAAAAGCTGCACTCTCACTCATCATTCATAATACATAACTCATAACTCAGTTTTCCTGATCTATCGGAATAGAATCCTGCACAATCGGTTCAATTGGATTACCCAGAGAATCCAATAATACTACTTCCAACTCTTCATCATAATAGCCAGCAGAACAATCCAGTGCTTGCCGGACTTCTTTGGAAGGAATAGGGAAACGACTATTGCGGAAATCATTGAATCTGTTTTCCTCGTCCTTTTCCAATTTTTTGAAGAAATTCCCCCAGACCGGTAATGCGGTATAGGTAGATTGTCCGCTGGCGGAGGATTTAAAATGCACAAGCGGAGTTTCTCCTCCAACCCATGCCCCGGCGATTAAATCAGGTGTAAATCCCATGAACCAACCATCAGCATATTCCTGAGAAGTTCCTGTTTTTCCTGCCAGATCCCAGTAAGGAATATAGGTGTATTTTGCATTGGCTCCTGTACCTCTTTCGACAACTCCTTTTAACAATTGAAGCATAATATCAGCTACAGTAGTATCCAGCACATATTCATCACCTATGCGGGGATTGTTTTCAAAGTCGACGATGACATTTCCAAATCTGTCTTCAATTCGCTTGAAGAGTCTCACATTTACTTTCTTGCCGCGATTGGCAATACATGCATAGGTCTCCACCATTTCCATAAGTGAAGCATCAAATGCTCCAAGACAAAGTCCGGGCTCTTCAGGAATGGGTCCTTTCAGTCCCATTTCATTGGCAGTTTGAATGATGTTTTTCAATCCTGCTTTCAGACCTACTTCTACGGCAATGACATTGATTGATTTGTTCAATGCTCCGGCAAATGTAAACATACCGCCGTATCTGCCATCCACGTTTCCGGGCCGGTAATCGTCCCACTCCGGATATGTGGTATAATTATTTGGTCTGAATTCGCAGGGATCAATTCCTTGTTTCAAGGCTGTTGCATAAACTACGGGTTTAATGGTGGATCCTATTTGCCTTCTGGCTTTGACGTGGTCATATTTCATGTAATCAAAATCGACCCCGCCTACCCATGCTTTTACAAATCCCGATTTATCAGTAGCTAGAAATCCGCATCTCAATAATTTTGCATAATATTTCAGTGAATCGAGCGGACTCATCAATGTGTCTGACGCTCCTTTCCATGTAAAGACTGTCATTTTACGGGGAATAGCCATAAGGCTATCCACCATGGCAGCTGATTTTCCCTCTGCGATGCCGGCCTTGTATTCTGGAAGTCTTTTCATTACATCCTGAATATATGGATGATCTCCCCAGGGCTCTTCTCTTCGCCATTCATTATTAAATGTCCTTTGCAATCTTTCCATCTGATCAGCAACTGCTTCATCAGCATATTGCTGCATCACCGGATCTACAGATGTAAATATTTTCAAGCCGTCTGTGTAAAGATTGTATGGTTCACCATTAGGTTTCTCTACTCCTTTAAGCCATTCATCGAGCTCCATTCTAAGTGCTTCTCTGAAGTATCTGGCATTTCCCTGCTGATGATCTTCGACATATTGTCTTACCTCCATGGGAAGTTGACTTACTGAATCCAACAATTCCGAAGAAATAGTGCCTTTTTGATTCATGAGTTGCAACACAAGGTTACGTCTCTCGGTAGCCCGCTCAGGGTTATTGATAGGATTATAGGTGGTAGTTGCTTTCAACATTCCAATTAAAGTAGCAGATTCCTGAATGGATAATTCTGCCGGAGTAGTATTAAAATACCTTCTGGCCGCAGTACGAATCCCAAAGGCATTGCTTCCGAAAGGAACAGTGTTGAGGTAAAGCGTGAGTATTTCTTCTTTTGAATATACTTTTTCCAGTCTCCTGGCGGTAAGGATTTCCCTCATTTTATCAAAAAGGAGACTGAAACGGCCTTTGTTTTTTCTGGCGTAAAGGTTTTTGGCTAGCTGTTGAGATATGGTGCTACCTCCTCCGGATGACTTATCGCCACCCAGAATAGTCTTGAATATTACCCTCATTGTTGATCGAAAATCAACTCCGCTATGTTGATAAAAACGCTCATCTTCAGTTACTATTAAGGCTTGAATGAGTTGAGGATTGATCTCATCAAATGTGACATTCGTTCTATTTTCTGTAAAATATTTGCCTAAAATAGTACCATCTTCAGCTATTACCTCTGATGCTTCGGGTGTTTCTATGTTCTCAATTTCGCTATAGGATGGGACAGGGCCAAAAGCATCCCAAACCAGCATTTGGTAGAAAATAAAAATGAACAGAAAAATTCCTGTAAACCCCAGAATGAATACTCGTTGCCACCGGGATCGCTGTCGGTACCATGCTCTGATTTTTGCCAAAAGTAATCGCATAGATTGAAGTAAAGGCGTCAGTCGGGACATATAATTGAGTTACTTTTCAAACGTGCATAATTTGTGAAAGAATTTCCACGGAGCGAATTTCTCTAAACTGTTCGATATGCAGATGGTAATAATGCAATAATTTTTCTAATATTATTTTTCGGGACAACCTGGATTGTGGGTCCAGCTGTATCAATTCGCTGTCATCCAGTGTATTGAGTAAATGTAACAAATAACTTTCAGCGGGATCCAGGTAATCCTGATGCACAGGCGCGTCAGATTCATAATTGCCTTCTCTCAAATTAAAGTAACAAAGTTTTTCTGTCCAATGGCCATTTGGTGCAAAACCCAGATGCTCACTTAAACGGACCAGATATGTATGAGGGTATAGGGAAAGGGGAATATCTTCTTCATCCAGATTGTAAATATTATCGTACACAAACTGAAACAAAGGCCTGTTCACGGTTTTTTCACGTATGGAATTCCTGGTCACTTCAATCATAAACAGGCTCATAGATCCATAAAGTAGATTAAACGGAATTCTCTGGAAAACATGATTATGAGCAAATTCCTTAATTCTTCCCAATGATTTCTCTTCCCTTTCATACACGATCAAATTCAACAAACTTGCAGGCTGGAAAAACACCATTTTGTTGTTTCCAGATTTTGAGCTCACTCCGTTAATGATATAAGATCGGAGACCGAGTTCTTCTGTGAAAATGTCTGTAATCAGGCTGTTTTCTCCGTATTTAATTGATTTGAATACGATTCCTTTGGTTTTAACAAGCATAAATTACAGACATTGATTGCATGATTACCAATCGTTTTCACCTTTTGATTGTGTGAATTGTCTATATCTTTCTTTAGTTTCCATTCGCTGTTTTTGTCGCTCCAGTATGAGCAAAGCTAGTGCCTGATCGGCCGGCAATGGAGATTGCGGTGCCAGAGCGAAGTTGATTTTTTCTTCGGAGACGTCCAGTCTGTATAACAAACTGAGAAGAAAATCCAGTTTATGTTCTATCATCCAGGCGATTTGAAGTGTGAGTTGCTGGAAAATCTCATCAGGATTCTCTGAAATCTTTTCCGCCTCTACCTCAAAAGTATTTAGCAATAGATCCCTGGTGATAGCAAGTTTGCTGTCCATTTCAATTTGTTTTTTCCAGAAAATTCACTATTTCATCGATTGTATTTCGATGGTTGGAGAGGCGTGGTACTTTGTTTTGGCCACCCAATTTTCCTTTGGAGGCTAACCATTTATAAAATGTTCCTTTGGGAACTTTCATCATTTTAAGGCATTCCAGGGCAAGGTTTTTACTTCTTTTTGCCTCATAGTCAGAATTAACTTTTTGCAGATTAATGTCCAGTTTCTCTGCAAATTTTGGAAGATCCAGTGGGTCTTTTTCAAATTCCACGATCCATTGATGACCGCCTTTCCCGTTGATATTCAGATAGATAGGTGCGACTGTATATTCTGAAGCAACTGCATCAAATTCTTTACAAGTTTCAGCTAATGCTTTGTCTGTATTGGCTATCATCAATTCTTCACCGAAGGCATTGACAAATTGTTTAGTTCTGCCCGTGACTTTGATTCGATAAGGATTCACGGAAGAAAATACTACAGTGTCTCCGGGCATATATCTCCAGAGACCAGAATTTGTGGAAATAATTATGGCATATTGAACTCCGGTTTTCACGTCTTCCAGTGGAATTGCATTCAATCTGTCATTCATGAAATCTTCCATAGCAATGAATTCATAATAGACGCAATTGTTTAACAACAGCAGCATATCATCTGCTTTAGATTCATCACTGACCGCAAAAAAGCCTTCGGAAGCATTATATACTTCCAGATAGATGAAATCATCTGAAGGAAGAAGTGCCTCAAATTGACTCCGGTATGGTTCGAACCCAACTCCTCCATGAACATAAGCTTTTAGCTTTGGCCAGATCTGAAGCATATTGTCTGCACCGGTCATTTCAAGGAGTTTTTTGAATAATACTATATTCCAGGTTGGCACTCCACCAAACATAGCAATATTAGGATTTGCCAAAGACTCTATCGCTGTTCTTTCAATTTTTAACTCCCAATCAGCTAACAATGCAGTCTCAAGAGAAGGGGTATAAAAACTTCGGACAAAATTTGGCATCTGATGGATCATCAAAGCTGAAATATCACCAAATCTGGTAGATGGATTAGCCTCAAAAATAGTGGTTGTGCCCCCCATGATCAGGTTTCTATTGGCAAATATCCCCATTTCGGGATTCAAATTATACAATATAGTCATCGCATCCCAACTCCCGCGGTAATGACAGCCCACCATATTTTCTCTGGGTACAGGTATGAATTTGCTTTTATCACTGGTAGTTCCGGAAGATTTCGAGTAGTTTTTTATTCTGCCATTCCACAGAATATCTTTCTCTCCCATCATCATTCTTTGAATATAAGGTTTAAAATCCTCATAATCTCCGGCAGGAACATTGGATTGGTATTGCTGATGTGTTTTAATCGATCTGAAATCGTGTTTCCGTCCGAATTCTGTCCCTGATGCGGTCTCTAGCAAGTGCTTTAGGGTATTCCTTTGCAAATCATGAGGATACTTCCTGATTTGTTCAATACGCTTATACCGCCATTTCAGTAACTGAACAGCGCCATAATTGATTACAGATTTAAACATAGACGGCATACATCGGCTTAACTGCTTATGAACAAAGATATTAATTTCAAGGACTAATAAAGATCATTTTACCAAGTACAACGAAACAGGAGAGGATGCGATCCATTTCAGAATAGCAATAATCATTATAGAATTCAGCTCTGCCTGTTATACTTAATACGCAATTATATTGTGAAATAGTTTTGGTATTTAACTATGACAAAGGAACATACATCAAAGTACTTCGCAATACATTTCTAATGAAACCAAAGTACTATTATTTTGTTCGTGGTTGAAATTAAATCAATATTATGAAAATCAGGAAACCAGCGTTCCTACATTTTCACCCATGATAATCCGTTTCAGATTTTCTTTTTTATTGATATCGAAAACAATAATGGGTAGATTGTTTTCCTGGCATAGCGTGAAAGCTGTCATGTCCATTACATCCAGTCCAAGGCTAATGACTTTGGCAAAAGATAAAAAGTCGAATTTTACTGCATTGGGATCTTTTTCAGGATCCGCTGAATAAATTCCATCTACGCGGGTACCTTTTAAGATAACATCTGCATTAATTTCATTGGCTCTCAAAGCAGCAGCAGAATCTGTCGTAAAGTAAGGACTTCCTGTTCCTCCTGAGAAAATCACGACTCTGCCTTTTTCCAAATGTCTGATAGCCCGACGTCTGATATATGGCTCTGCGATTTGCTCCATTTTGATAGCTGAAACCAATCTTGTATTGACACCTGCAAATTCGAGAGCTGACTGGATCGCCATTCCATTAATGGTAGTGGCAAGCATTCCCATATAATCCCCCTGCACTCTTTCAATTCCGGAATTAACAGCGGTAAGACCCCTGAAAATATTTCCTCCGCCAATGACCACTGCTACTTCAACGCCCGCATCGATCAGGAGTTTGATTTGACCTGCATAATTAGAAAGCATACCCGGATCAATCCCATATTTTTGTTCTCCCATGAGGGATTCACCACTAAGCTTGAGAAGGATTCTTTTATATTTTGCAGCCATCTTGCCTTTTACTTTATTGAATGTTTATTAAGTTCTATTGTCATGACCTGATTTCTGGGTTATTAGTTTGTTTAATGCCAAAAATTGCAGCCAAAAAAAAGAGCGAATCAATTGATTCGCTCCTTTCAAATTATTTTAACCTAGCATCACATGTTTGAACGCTGTCACAGTAAGATCTGCGTCTTGTTCTTTCAGGTATGCCCCTACAGTTTTGCTTCCGTCCTTCACGAAATCCTGATTTAGCAGGGTGCTTTCCTTGAAGAATTTGTTCAGTTTACCCTGAGCAATTTTTTCTAACATTGCTTCAGGCTTACCTTCCTGACGTGCTACTTCTTTACCTATTTCGATTTCTTTTTCAATCATGGCAGCATCTACACCGTCTTTATCAACAGCTACAGGTTTCATTGCTGCGATTTGCATTGCTACGTCTTTGCCGGCTTCTGCAATGGCATCTCCACTTTTATTCAAGCCTACAATCACGCCTGCTCTGTATCCACTATGGATATAAGAAACAACTAGTGGAGCTTCGATTTTTTCGTAGTCAGCCAATTCGATTTTCTCTCCGATGACACCTACTTGCTCGCTTACTTTATCACCAATAGTGATATTGCCATAAGGAAGAGCCAGTAAAGCTTCCAGATTTGCAGGGAAAGAATCCAGAGCAATCTGAGCGAAAGCTTTTCCAAGATCGATGAAATCCTGATTTTTTGCAACGAAATCAGTTTCACTGCTCAATCTGATAACGATACCTTTTGTCTGATCATTTGATACCAGTGCAACTACGATACCTTCTTTAGCTTCACGGTCTGCTCTTTTCAAAGATAATTTTTGTCCTTTCTTACGGAGATATTCGATGGCTCCTTCAAAATCTCCATTAGATTCTGCAAGGGCTGCTTTACAATCCATCATACCTGCACCTGTCTGATCTCTTAGGCGCTTTACGTCTGCTGCCGAAATAGTTACTTCGCTCATGACTTATTTTAAATTTTTATTTAGATGATTCTTGAAAAATTGTGTACCAACTTCATCAGAACTCAGCGTCCTCGCCGTCTTTGTCTGATTTCTTAGCCTTTCTTTCTTCCAGTCCTTCCTTGATTGCGTTGACAATATAGTTTGTCACCAAAGCAATTGACTTGCTTGCATCATCATTGGCAGGAATTGGAAAATCTACCAGGTTTGGATTAGAGTTGGTATCAACTATACCGATAGTTTTGATACCCAGGTTTTCAGCTTCTGCCAGTGCCAGGTGCTCATGGTGGATATCCACGATGAATAATGCAGAAGGCAATCTGTTGATACCTGCGATACCGCCCAGTACTTTATCCAGTTTTTCTCTCTCACGGGAAAGAGTCAAACGTTCTTTTTTGGTAACGCTGGAAAGACTTGTATCTCCCAGGATTTTCTCGATGTTCTGCATTTTTTTCACAGAACGGCGGATTGTTGCGAAGTTGGTCATCATACCTCCCAGCCATCTGTCAGTCACATAAGGCATATTTACGCTTCTTGCTGCTTCCGCCACGATATCTCTGGCTTGTTTTTTCGTAGCAACGAAAAGGATTTTTTTGCCTGATCTGGCCATATGACGTGCAGCGTTAGCGGCAGTCTCAAGGCAGTCCTTAGTACGATTCAGGTCTATAATGTGAATCCCTTTGCGTTCTGCAAAGATGTATGGTTGCATCTTAGGGTTCCATTTGCTTCTGAGGTGTCCAAAGTGCACACCTGCATCCAGCATATCTTTATAATCGGGTGTTTCCATTCTAATATCTTTTTTCTGTATGATTGTTGCAGAATAAATTGAATAAGGGTATTAACGCTTGCTGAACTGGAAGCTCTTTCTTGCCTTAGGCTTACCGTATTTTTTACGTTCAACTTCGCGGGCATCTCTGGTCAATAATTTTTTCTCTTTCAGAGCAGGTTTGTAATTTTCGTCCAATTTTACCAATGCTCTGGAAATACCCATGCGAATGGCTTCTGCTTGTCCTTTATATCCTCCTCCTTTGACATTGACATTCAGGTCATAGCCATTTTCAAGACCCAATGTTTCGATGGGCTCGTGTACTTTGGTTTGTATGTGAATCTGCGGGAAATATTCTTTTAAAGTCTTACCGTTGATGCTGATAGCACCTGTACCTTTTTTCAGATACACTCTTGCTACAGATGCTTTGCGGCGACCGATTGCGTTGATAGTTTCCATGGATCGGTTAGAATTTGAATGGTTGAGGTTGTTGCGCCTGATGCGGATGTTCCGGACCAGCGTAAACAAACAGTTTTTTAATCATGGCATTGCCAAGTTTTGTTTTTGGTAGCATTCCTTTTACTGCCATCTCCAGGATGGATTCAGGTTTTTTTACCAATTGATTGGCAGCTACCGTTCTTTTTTGTCCTCCCGGATAGCCAGAATACCTAAGGTATTCTTTGTCATCCCATTTTTTACCCGTAAATCTCACTTTTTCAGCATTGACTACGATGATGTAATCTCCACAGTCTACGTGAGGGGTGAAATCAGGACGATGTTTTCCACGCAATACATGCGCGATTTTTGAGCTGAGTCTACCGACAATTTCGCTCTCAGCATCAATGATATACCATTGGTGCTTGACATCCTCTTTGCGGGCTGACTTAGT
Organism: Saprospiraceae bacterium; assembly: GCA_022841345.1. Taxonomy (GTDB): domain Bacteria; phylum Bacteroidota; class Bacteroidia; order Chitinophagales; family Saprospiraceae; genus SLDF01. The sequence goes on along the minus strand of JALHRR010000005.1, from coordinate 140,087 downwards.
TTTGTAGCTTAGCGTATTCACAACTTTTTTTCTTTATTTCTTTACTAAAAATAATCCTCGCTTCGAAAGCGGCTGCAAATGTAAAATTATCTTATTCAATTTGCAATCTTTTCTCAGAAAAAAATATCAAATAAAATTCATAAGCTGCTGAATTACAGTTTTTTTTTGGCCGGACTATTTTATTCATTGCTATTGTAAGTCCTGATAATAATATACTTATCTCAGTAATTCTCTTTTGGCGGATTGCAACTTTGGATCCTAATCGATGTTTTTTGACTGAGAAACTCGTTAATTTGCTGAAATATTTATCACGATTCATATGGATCCGCATACAAATCCCTTGCTTGAAGATACAGACCCACTGGCTTCTTCCCGGAAAAAGGATCACATCACACTGGCCTTTGAATCCCGGGTTGCCGGCAAGGAGATTGATAATCGTTTTTATTATGAGCCGATGCTGGCGGGCCATCCTGGAAGTGATACTTCTCTCGCCCTGGAGTTTTTAGGCAAAAAGTTGGCTGTGCCTTTGTGGGTATCCAGTATGACCGGTGGTACCGGGATCGCCAGAGTAATCAATGAAAATCTGGCACGTGCCTGCAAAGATTTTGGAATGGGAATGGGCCTTGGATCCTGTCGCTCACTTCTCAGCAGTGATGAATATCTGGATGATTTTAATGTGAGACGCTTCATTGGGTACGATCTTCCTTTATATGCCAATCTGGGTATCGCTCAGGTAGAGCGATTGATCGCAGAAAACAAAACGGGACTGATTAATAAATTAATAGATAGCCTGGAGGCTGATGGGCTGATAGTGCATGTTAACCCAATGCAGGAATGGCTGCAACCTGAAGGTGATTTTATTAGAAAAGCACCCATTGAAACGATCACTGAGTTATTGAATATACTGCATATACCTGTTATTGTCAAAGAAGTAGGACAAGGATTTGGGCCGTCGTCTCTTAAGGCTTTGATGGATTTACCTTTGGCTGCCATTGATCTGGCGGCAAATGGAGGAACAAATTTTTCAAAACTGGAATTGTTACGCGCAGACAACCTGCATAAGGAATCATATGGGCCATTAATGAATATCGGACATTCAGCCCCGGAGATGCTTGAATGGCTCAATCAAATGGAAGTAAAGGACGGAAAGCAAATTATCATTTCCGGTGGGATACAAGATTTTCTTGATGGCTATTATTTGATTTCAAAATGCAAATTTCCATCAGTCTATGGACAAGCCTCCGGCTTTCTGAAGTATGCCAGAGGAAATTATAAAGAATTGTATGATTATGTAAATCTTCAGGTCGAAGGTTTGAAGTTGGCCAAAACATTTTTAAAAGTAAAATCCTGATAAATTAAATAGCATCAGAATACATTTCATTTGATTAATGATGGATAGAAAAAAAATGATTAAAGGATTTTCAAAGCTGAGCAAGTTGCAAAAACTTCAGGCTATCGCGGGTCAATATTTTGAAGATCCTGAAGCAGCAGTAAAAGAAATCAGCAGCTTTTGGCTTCCGGACGAACATAAGCAACAGATATTGGATGGATTTAGTGAAAATACCATCAGTAACTATATTCTGCCTTTCGGGGTGGCGCCAAATTTTCTGATAGATGGCAGAACTTACTGCATTCCCATGGTTATAGAGGAAAGCTCGGTAGTTGCTGCGGTATCCAATGCGGCCAAATTCTGGCACGATAAAGGTGGATTTCATACCAGGATATTAGGCACCGTCAAAGTTGGACAGGTACATTTTATGTGGCAGGGTAATTATGAAACCCTGTACAAGCTCATGCCTGAGATCAAAGAAAGATTGATCAAAGACGCTGCACATATCACCTGCAATATGGAGCAAAGAGGAGGAGGCGTTCTGGACATAGATCTTCTTGATTTCACTGATCAGGAAGCAGAATATTTTCAGCTGAGAGTAAAATTCGAGACCTGTGACTCTATGGGTGCCAATTTTATTAATTCTGTCCTGGAAAGTTTTGCAGATTCTCTTGTAGCATTTGTTTTGGAGTATGAAGACATTCCTGAATCTTATAAGGATATTAAAATCATCATGTCCATCCTGAGCAACTATACACCCGAATGCCTTGTAGAAGCAAGAGTCAGTTGTCCGGTTGCTGAATTGAATTGTGCAAAGGATATTGATCCTCAACAATTTGCATGGAAGTTTGAAAAGGCGGTGAGAATTGCTCACATTGATCCTTATCGTGCTACTACCCATAATAAGGGAATCTTCAATGGGGTAGATGCTGTCATTTTGGCGACTGCAAATGATTTCAGGGCAATAGAGGCCTGTGGTCATACATTTGCTAGTCGGGATGGGCAGTACAGAAGCCTTAGTTACTGTAAAGTTGAAAATGATATTTTTCATTTCTGGATTCATTTGCCATTGGCAATCGGAACAATCGGTGGCTTGACTTCACTTCACCCACTTGCCAGAAGATCAATGCAATTACTTGGAAATCCAACAGCCCGTCAATTAATGGGAATTATTGCTTCTGTAGGTTTGGCACAGAATTTTGCAGCTGTCAGATCCCTGATTACCACCGGCATTCAGAAGGGACACATGAAAATGCATTTGACCAATATTCTGCATCAGCTGGAAGTTCCGGCTTCGTTACAAGATGTTGCAGTAGAACACTTTAAAGATAAAACTGTATCTTACAGTGCAGTCCGCGCTTTTTTAGAAACTGCGGGTCCGTCCACATCTATGTAAAATCCTACAATGACAGAACCATCTCAATCATATCGTGGAAGTGGCAAGCTCTTAATCAGTGGTGAATATGTAATCCTGGAAGGTGCTACCGGGCTGGCTATTCCTGTCAAATATGGCCAGAATCTGGATGTTTGGACAGGTGACGACAATGAAGAAATATTACTCTGGCAAAGTGAAGATATGTACGAGATGCTGTGGTTTGAGGCCAGGATAAAAAAGTCAGACGGCAGCATTATTTCAACAAACAAACCTGATATAGCTGCATCCCTTGCGGCACTGATTAAATTTATTAAAGATTTTAATCCACAGTGGTGGAATAAGGTGAACCGGCTTAAGTTTAAAATTGATTTTCCCAAACAATGGGGTTTGGGGACAAGTTCCACCATGATCTATACTTTGTCTGAAGCGACGGGGTTAAATCCATATGAGATGCTAAATGCTGCTTTTGGCGGGTCAGGGTACGATATTGCCTGTGCAAGTGCCAATTCTCCAATTTTGTATAGCAGAAATCAATTTGGTCAGGCTGAGGTAGAAGGTATTCCATTTGAACCAATCAAAGCGGATCAATTTATATTTTTGTACCTGGGAAATAAAGCAAATACTGCTGCCAGTATAAGTTATTTCAAGTCTCTTGGGAAAGTCCCTGATACACTGATAGACGAGATCAGCGATATTTCTACTTCGCTTACAAAAGCGAGGAGCCATGAGTACATGATTGAACTTTTACAAAGACACGAATACCTTATAGGGACTTACCTGAAAATGGAGCCTGTTCAGCAAAGACTTTTTCCTGATTTTAAGGGAGTTGTAAAATCTTTGGGAGCATGGGGAGGAGATTTTGTGTGTGCATTAAGTGAAGATCCGATGGAGGATTATGCCTATTTTTATAATAAAGGCTACTTTAATGTCTTTCCATTCAAGAAAATGATAAAGCCCGTGTTTCAGGTATTCTAAGGCCTGTAGAGCATTTGGCGAAATAAATATTGACATTTTGTCAATTAGTTTTTGATATAAGCATAAAATTGCGAAATTTGCCACGCTTTTGCCGCGAGGCAGATTTTTTTATCTAACTTATTATAAATGAGATACTAATGAGGAAGGCAGATTTGGTTTCTATGATTTCGGAGAAGACAGGAGTTCCTAAAGTGGACGTATTAGTAACGATGGAGAATTTTTTCACAGAGGTGAAAAATGCATTAGCTGAAGGTGAGAATGTATATATCCGCGGTTTTGGTTCTTTTGTTATTAAGAAAAGAAAAAAGAAAATAGGTCGTCATATTAAGAAGAATATATCTATTGAGATTCCAGAGCATTTTATTCCTTCATTCAAGCCGGCTAAAGTATTTCTTGAGCAGGTGAAGGATAAAGTGACAGCTGCGCCGGTTATTGAAGAAGACTAATCCAGTCTTATGTTTTCAAAATGGCAATTAGGAATTGTTTCAGGGTCCGTGGTGTTGTTACTAGTGTTGTATTTTGCTTTCCCGATAGTATCCACATCGAAAGGAAATAAACAAGAGAAAGAAGCTATCATTACCCAGCTGGTTACACCGGACCGCTTGTTGCGTGAAGGGAAAGCTGCAATTGAGGATGATTTCCTTCCTGCTATAGAAACCTTAGAAGAACAGATTGAAAATTCGTCTGATTCAATTGAGATATCTGAAAATTTGAAGGAGTTGTCCTCCAGATGGTTCAAACTGAATCAACCGGCAATTGCCGGATATTATGCTGCTCAGGTGGCAAAAATTGAGCAAACAGCCAATGCCTGGTCAATAGCCGGTACGACTTTTACTTTTTGTATTCAAAAAACTGAAAGTGAAGAAATTCGTTCTTATTGTTCAAGTGAAGCACAGGATGCCCTGAATAAAGCCATTGAGCTTGAACCTTCTGAGCTGAGACATAAGGTCAATTTGGCAGTAGCATTGGTAGAAGGGCCCCCGGCAGACAATCCAATGGCCGGAATCCTGATGTTACGCGAATTGGAAGCAGCAAATCCGGATAATCCGGGCATACTGTATAACCTTGGAAGGTTTGCTGTGAAAACGGGTCAATATGATAAGGCTATCGAGAGGCTTGAGAAAGCTTTGAGTTTGGATAGTGGCTCTGATGTGATCGCCTGTATGTTGAGTCAGGCATACAAAGGAGCAGGAATGACTGAAAAAGCGGACGAAATGAGTCTGCGTTGTAAATAATATTGTTGTATCATTTTATAAAATTTAAGCATTATGCCTTGCGGTAAAAAGAGAAAAAGACATAAGATTGCTACGCACAAGCGTAAAAAGCGTCTTCGTAAAAACAGGCACAAGAAGAAGAAATAAATGACAGGGTTGATTTTTTCAACCCTGCATTATTATTTTCAGAAAGTGAATATTTGTGATGTTGGATTACTGTTGAACCAGTTATTTGGAAATGTACGGCCTTGTTTGTAGATATATAGATTGGCAGGTACAAATCAAACCCGGCTTACAGGAAAATAATTCAGGAATCTTTTGTAAAGAATTCTTATTTTAATGTTGAGCAATTAAAAGAAATGGAAGCATTTTGTATTATACTAAGTGCTTTGTTATAACTTGCGATTCGTATTTTGATTAGCTGGTTGATACCTGAGACGCTGTTTCAGGTTTTTTATTCGATACTATCTTCTCCGTCAGATTAAAGATTGCTTTCTGAAGCATTCAAAATCATTTTGTGTACTTCTGCGCTTGTTGCAGCTGTACATTGACCTATAAAAATAAAATTGTGGAAAAGGAATTAATTATCAATTCCACCGCGACGGATGTAGAGATCGCCTTACTGGAAGACAGCCGCCTGGTTGAAATTCACAGGCAAAAAACCAATTCTAATTTTTCTATTGGCGACATTTTTGTCGGCAAAATTAAGAAGTTGATGCCGGGCCTCAACGCCGCGTTTGTGGATATCGGATATAAGAAAGATGCATTTTTGCATTACACAGATTTGGGTCCAAAAATTCCATCTCTGATCAAGTTTACTCAGCAAGCTTTAAGCGGAGAAAGTAAATCCTCAAAATTGGAAGGCTTTGACCTGAGTGAAGAAATAGTCAAAACAGGTAAAATCGATCAGGTCTTATCCAAGAAGACTCATGTTCTGGTTCAAATATTGAAAGAACCAATCTCCACGAAAGGCCCCCGCCTTAGTTGCGAAATTAACATCCCGGGCAGATTGATGGTACTCACTCCATTTGCAAATGGGGTGGCCGTATCCAAGAAAATTACCAATCAGGAAGAGAGAAAGCGGTTGCAGGTCTTGATTGAAAGTATCAAACCAAAGAACTTCGGACTAATCGTTCGCACAGCGGCCGAAGGGAAAAAAGTTGCTGATCTGCACGAAGAGTTGAAAGAGCTGGTAGATAAGTGGGAACAAATGTATCAGCAACTGATCAAAGTGACCACTCCACCCGGAAAACTGCTTTCTGAGCTGGATAAAACGTCCAGTATTCTGCGTGATATCCTAAGTGACTCATTCAACAGGATTGTCATCAATGATAAAGACTTGTATGAAAACATTAAGAGCTATATAACGGATATTGCTCCTGACAAAGCTAAAATTGTTCAGTTGCACAGAACCCGGGTGCCTATATTCGAAGCACATGGTATCACGCGGCAGATCAAATCATCTTTTGGTAAGACTGCAACTATGAGCAGTGGTGCTTATCTGATCATCGAGCATACGGAAGCGATGCATGTAATCGATGTCAACAGTGGTCCCAAGAATGTGGTCAATGTACAGGATAATGCCATACTAGGAGTCAATCTGGAGGCTGGTGAAGAAATTGCAAGACAACTGAGGCTCAGAGATATCGGAGGCTTGATTGTGATTGACTTTATCGACATGAAAAACGCTGAGCACAGAAAAGTGCTTGAGCAAAAAATGCGCGATTTCATGCACCTGGACAGAGCTCAGCATACGATTTTGCCTCTGAGCAAATTCGGCCTTATGCAAATCACCCGTGAGAGAGTGAAGCCTGAAGTTAAGATCAATACGGCAGAAGTATGTCCCAGCTGTCAGGGAACGGGCAAAGTCAATCCTACAATTCTCGTAGTGGACGAACTGGAACGCGATATGCAATTTGTGTTGCAATCCAGACCAAACTTGTCCTTCTCCATTCAGGTGCATCCTTTCGTTCACGCATTCCTTATGCAGGGATTCCCCTCAACAAGAATGAAATGGTACTTTAAATTTAAAAAATGGATCAGAGTGGTTCCCAATGAAGAATGTCATATCCATGAATATCATTTCTTTGATAAATCAGGAGATGAGATTCGATTGACTTAAGAGAACTTTATGTAAAGAAATTGAAAGAGCCCGGACAAAGTTGTTTGGGCTTTTTTAATTACATTGGATACTTAGATTTTATGTATCAATTTTCGATCTTCACAAGTTTCTCTGTCTGAACTACTTTACCATCCTCCAAAAGTATCAAATTATATAATCCTTCAGGCCATCCGCTTATATCCAGTTTTTGATCATTGGAGATCAAATCAAGCTTTTCTATGCATTGTCCATAGCTATTGAAAATATGGATTTGGTTTGAAGCAGTTCCTGCGTGTTGAATAGTTATGTGTATAAAATTATTTGCAGGATTTGGGAATAGCTTGAGAGAACCGGGATTCAAGTTTTCACGAGTATAAGTGGTCTGACAAGCAGCCGCCAAATATGTGAATTCTCTGGATGAAGTGTTGATCAATACACCATTTCTATATTCTTCTACACAAATTGCCACCAGGAAATGACCTGCAATGGTAGGTTTTACAGTGATTAAACCAGATGTAGGATTAATGCTGAATTGAGAACCGGGTCCTAAAGGATTTCCACCGGAAAAGCCTGAAGTATAATCTACAAAGTTGTAGGGCGGCGGACAAGATGGAATAGGAATAATACCATTACAGGCATTGGTATTTCCTCCTGGCATGTCTGGTCCCCCTCCTAGTCCTGCACCAGTGAACGGTGAACAAATAGAATACACAAGGGAGTCCCCATCAGGATCAAGGGCACTATGGTCAATTTCCATTGTTTCCCCAAGACAAAATACAGGACTTATTGATTCCTGAAAAATTGAACTTGAATTGCATGCTTCAAAAGCATTTAATTGAATTTCAGTGAAAATAGTCATTCCCACATTTCGGGGATTAATAATATTGGTTACAGTTTCAGGACGACAGCATCGTTGGTATGAAATATAATATATTTCGTTGCTTAGCGGTAAGGCAAGGGCAAATTTATAATCTCCTCTTTCAAGACACTGCTCCGGAAACTGAAATCCGGGTATATCTGGATTTGATACTGTTGATCTGGAAATTAAAGGCAAATCCAGAGTTATCCAATGGTCCGACTGGTTGAGCCCATTACAGTTTACTACATTACCGCATCTGTACAGGCTGAGATAGACAATGGGGTCAAAATCTGCGCAACTTGTGCAATTGCAATCCCTGTATAATTGTAAGTTAAATTCAAACCAGTTGTTCCCCAGGCATTTGTATGACATATTACCTCCGATAATATGCCCTGCATACAAAGGAACAATGCTTACTGAAAGTACAAGAAATAAATAGAACTGTTTGATAGATTGCTTCATGACCGGATAATTTTGGTATTAACTTCCTGATGCAAAAACAAACAACGATTTAGCTGAGCCCCAGAGGAGCCTGGGCCCGGAAAACTTGCCAATGAATAACAAAGCTAACGAAAAATGCTCTGAAACGCGGCTTTAAAATTCAAAGAAAGCTGTAACCTCTTCTTCAAACACAGGCAATGGTATTCTGTGTCCCAGGCCTGCCCTTACGAAGATATCAATATCCTCCATTGACAGGTTGGCTTCTATATATGCCTGATTCAAATCCGGAGGAATAACATCATCTACCTCACCCAGAATAATTTGCATAAATGGATGTTCGTCTTCAGGATAATATAGTCCGGTAATATCGGGGTCAAATGGTCGGTTGACGAATGCGGGATTAAATAACAGCGCATCGCACGCCCAGCAACGACTGAGAAAATATGCAGCGTATCCACCCATACTGCTGCCTATTACTGCGTCTGGTTCGAATGGAGCATCTTCCAGCAGCGAACTCAACATTTTAGGTTGTTGATATTTTATTTCCGGTGCCCAGACCTGACCGAAATTTTCCAACACTAACCTTTTTTCACCGGACAATTTTCGCTCTAGTCCGTGTAAATAAGCGATTTTCATATCAACTTTTCTCAGTTAAATCACAATTGAGGATCAATATAGTTTTGCACAGCCATCTGAGTGAATTTTTTCAGCTGTATTTTGATTAGGGATGAGTTATTACCACTAATGCCTGTACTGCTCTTCCTACTCTAAAACTCATTTGACGCGTGAAAAATATTCATTTATTTGGGAATATGTAACAATCTGTGTAAAATTATTATAGCAGTTGTTGCAAATGCTGTTAAGTAAATATCAAAATCGATAAGTTTGGATCCATTTGGAACTAGCTTTTCTACCATCCATTTCAGCGGGAAAGGAAACCGATAGAGTCCCCACATGCATTTCCAACCCTCACTGCTTAGTCGGTAAATATTTGCAGCTATTTTCTGGGATTTATCGAAGCGACGTGATGTTTTTCTGCAGCTCCACTTTGAAAAGTGATGTCTTTTCGTGGGGCAAGCCACAAAAAGGTGATAGCGAGGTTCGCTTTGCTCACTACGCTACAAGTGTCTTGCAACTTTTTTCAGCTTCGCTTCAAAAGTTGCAAGGTGATGGCTGGCGCTAAAATTAAGCCGTCAACTTCTTCCCGACTACAGCCTTGAGCGTAGAGGCCGTGATAGGGTTCCACACACGAACACGCAACTCACACCCCATGGCTGTTCAGTTACTCTTTCACAACTCAGCACCTGAATGCAACCTTTTTCCCAACTTTAACTCACCCCCGGTCCTTCTCTTTTGAAGAAATTGTATCACATGAAATTGGAGTAGCCTCGTAGTTTTGCTCGACGGGGCTCGCTTCACCACTCGGTTCACTTCACAAAAAAGGTACGTTTAGTACCTTTTTTGCTCGTTCATCCTTCAAAAGGGAAAGGGCAGGGATAGGGTTCACACACCAAACACACAACTCACACACGGCTGTTTGCCAACAGCTAAAGGCCAAAAGCCAATAGCCGGATGTTTCTTCTAATTCGTTGGTTTCTCCGGTACCGGAGCACTTGCATGATACCCTTCAAATATTTTTTTAGCATAAGACTCCAGTAATTCGTCCAGTCGTTTTTTGTCTTTTGCTTTAAGAATAAAACCTACGTGGTACTCTTTATTCATGCGCCACCAGATTTCAGGATCATTGAATGAGCTGGTGTCGGGCCATTCCTGTCTGGCTAGAGAAACTACAATTCCTGCGCTGGAATCTTCGGTTTTGGGTAATGTATATTTTTTGCCCAAAGCTTGTGCAGTTTCCAGGTTTGCCCATTCTCTCCATAGATTAATTCCTGTAGCTGCTTCCACCATTTCGGCCAGATGTGCACCACCGACTCTGGAAGAGGTCTCTAGAAATACAAACTCACCTGTCTCATGTGATTTTATAAATTCTGTATGAGAAGCACTATATACCATCCTGAAAGCATTCATAACTTTTTCCGTAAGCGCTTTCAGTTTCTTTGCATCAGCATTTGTATTGGGTAATGCAGCGGATCTGAATATTCCACCTCCGTGAGCAACTTCCATAGGAGTATTGAGGTAGCGGCTGGATTTGCAAAATACTAGTGTGCCATCTTCAGAAAGTGAATCTACGTGAAATACATCTCCTGGCTTGAATTGCTCAGCGAGGTATTGATATCTTCTTTCTCCCAGTTTATTCAGAACAGCCCAAATTTCGTCTTTAGTCTTACATTTGGTGATTCCGGTAGCAGAAGCTTCAGATCTCGGTTTGATCAGCCAGGGGCCTTCCACTGTATCCAGATAATGATTAATTTCTGCATCATTGAACAATGGTGTGAAGGGAGGGACTGGAATGCCTGCTTCCTTTGCTCTTATTCTCATAGCCAGTTTATCTCTGAAATATCGGGCAGTAGATTGACCCATTCCGGGAATTCTGAATTCCTCTCTGATATGAGCTGCTTTCTCGACATCAAAATCATCCAGGGCGACCACTCTGTCTATTTTTTTGCTTCTCATCAACCAGGCAAGTCCTTTAATCATATCTGCCGGCTTCCAGACCCCATCCGGACCATCTTCGAGATAAAATGTCTCATCTATATGGTCATATGGCCATGGACTGCCTTTCAATTTTAAAGCTGTCAGAAAATAAACATTGTTTCCTGCTCTTTTGCAGGCTCTGATGAATTCTTCGCCTTTAAAATAACTGGATACTAATAGAAAATTAAGACCTGTTGGCTGGCTCATATGCAGGGATTATGGTTTGTTAAATATTGGATGTTGTTTTGAGTGCTGAAAAATAGTGTTTTGTTTTAATTCCCGATAAAGAAGTCAATAAAAATGGCTTTTTTCTACTAACTAAAAACATGGAATTTGCTACTTCTAATTGACCTCAAGCCGGTCGGGCTTTTACTTTTTGAGATGGCAAAAAGTAAACAAAAACCATTTCCGCTGTTGAGCCTAATCCTAAAAATGCGTTTTCGCTTCGCTATGCCCGCTAAACTCGCCTTGGCATTTCCAGTTCCTGCTTAGTTTGCACAGGCCATCTGCTTATCTGCCTGGCATTAGTGAATGCTCACACAGTACCGGTCATGGCCGCTTCACTCAAAACCATTTTTTACGGATTATTCTCAAAGGCGGAATTGTTTCAACTCGAATTCTGATTCAGTTTTCTTTCAGAATGGTACAATAGTATTTTCTAGTAAAGAGCTTAGCATTTAATAAACGAGGTGATTTGCTTTCAGACGTATACTAAAATATAAAAAGAGGGAACAACAATCAATGTCATTCCCTCTTATATTCTGTAAATAAATGGATTAAGAACCGGTTTATTTTGCGATAATTACTTGCTTGCCAACAACATATTTGTCATTTGCAATTTGTAGGATGTAAGTTCCTGCAGGAAGATTCTGAGCAGGGATTACATTTACAGGTAACAGATTCATAGTTTGGCTATAAACCAGATTGCCTTTCATACTGAAGATACTTACTCTTGCTTCTCCTCTGAATAAATCAGATTTGAATTCCAGATTAATTACATCTCTTGCCGGATTAGGGAAGATGCTGATGATGTCTGACTTCAATACGCTTGAGGTGGAACTTGGCTCTGTGAAAGCATATTCACCTGTAACAGTGTGTAGCTCTACTCTATAGGTACCTGCAACCACAGGGATGTTTGGACCATCCTGAGTACCCACACCTGAAGGGAAGTCAACAGCACCCCAGTTTACAGTCCATGCATCCTCTGCACGGAATTTCATTTCACCTGTATTTAAATCTACTGATTCCAAATACCAGAATGACTCATCAACCAGATCTTTTACCATATCATGGTCTGTATCCCAACCTCCGGTTGGAGAACCAGGCCCTATGATTCCAACTGTGTTGAAAATAACCAAAAGCTCGAAGTTGTATTCACCCGTAGTTGAATTGAAAGTAATTTTATATTCTCCGGCTTCAACAGGAATATTGGCACCATCTTGCTCACCAACACCTGAAGGGAAATCCCCTGAACCCCAATTTACAGCCCAATCATTATCAGCTCTGAATTTTGCTTCACCTGTAGTCAGGATGGCTCTTAATTTCCAGACCGATTCGTCATTAGGATCCTGCTCCATTGCAGTTTCATTGTCCCAGCCACCTGGTGTAGCATCTCCTATGATTCCAATGGAAGAATAATTTCCAATTAATAAGAATCTGTATTCGGCAGTAGCAGTATTGAATGTCACAAGATATTTTCCTGCGGTCGCCACAATATTGTCTCCGCCTAACACGCCAACACCAATCGGGAAGTCAGTACCTCCCCAGTTGATAGCCCAGTCATTGTTTGCTCTGAATTTAAATTCACCATCAGTCAGAGTAACCGTTCCTCTCCATAGGTCTGGATTCCCTGCATCTCTGTTAAGAGGGGTGTCGGTATCCCATCCTCCCTCAGTGGCAGATCCAATCAATCCGATTGTATTGAAAGAAATGATTTCAGAAAACAGGTATTCTCCTGTAGATTTGTCAAAATCAATTCTGTATCTTAAAGCGCCCGGAATAGGAATATTTTCTCCGTTCTGAACCCCTACACCTGCAGGAAAATCAGCTGAACCCCAGTTGACATCCCAGCTGCCGGTTGTTCTGAATTTCATTCCACCTGCTACAAGATCTACCTCAATAAAATACTTGTTTTCATCTTCCTGATCTCTGTACATTTTAGTATCGTTGTCCCATCCTCCCGGGGTAGCGTCTCCGATGATACTGATATCAGAATCCACATCGAAAAAATACTCGCCGGTTAGGGAATTAAAAGTGACGACATAATCACCTGCAATTACAGGGATATCTGCACCCCCCTGAACACCTGTACCTGCCGGGAATGTGTTTGATCCCCAATTGATAGTCCAGTCATCATCAGCTCTGAACTTGGCAAATCCATCGATTAAAGTAATTTCAAGACGCCATTCATCATCTGAGATACGCTCCATATCGGTATCTGCATCCCAACCTCCAGGGGTAGCAGAACCAATTAAACCAACATTCCCAATTTGGGCAAAAGCTACTGAAACCAGCAGCAAATTAAATACTGTAAAAAGTAAACGTGACCACATAATACATTAATTTTAATTGTTTTAAAGGAACTTAATGTCAATTGGACACAAAGTAAGAATTTTTTCTATTTTTGATGCGCATTTGAGAAGAAAAAGAAAGGTATAAACAAGTAAATCAATTGAACTATGACAAGAAAGTTACTTTTACTGCTCATGACGGTAGGCTTGCCATTATTGGTACTAGGGCAACGCAGCATCACCGGGAAAGTGTCAGACGCTAAAACCGGAGAGCCGCTCATTGGAGCAATTGTGGTCAGCAAAGAAGATGGAAACATCGGAACCGCCACAGATTTTGATGGCAATTTTGTACTTCAGGTACCGGATAACACTACTGCAGTACTTATTACTTACACAGGATATGAAACCCAGGAAATCAGTCTGGTTTCGGGAGGTACGTTTCAGGTTAGATTGATTGAGAGTCAAACCTTACTGAAGGATGTAATAGTTATTGGTTATGGAACAGTGAAGCGGGAGGATGCGACCGGGTCGGTACAGACTATAGAATCTAAAGAATTCAACAGAGGCGCCATCACGAGTGCTCCTGAACTTTTAGCAGGAAAGGTGGCAGGCGTTTCCATAACTACTGGTGGAGGCCCTGATGATGGCTCTGCAATTCGTATCCGTGGGCAATCTTCATTAAGTGCATCAAATGACCCTTTAATTGTGGTAGATGGTGTACCATTGGGTGGTGGAGTTTCAGGAAATAGAAACTTTCTGAATTTCATTAATCCAAACGATATCGAAAGCATGACAGTTTTGAAAGACGCTTCTGCGACTGCTATTTATGGAAGCCGGGCAAGTGCAGGTGTTATTTTAATTACCACCAAAAAAGGGACATCGCAAAAATTGAGCATAGACTACAATGGAAATGTTTCGGTAGGGCAGCCAGTCTCTTTTATTGATGTGTTGACTGCGGATGAATACAGGCCTGTTTTTGCGCAGCGTTTCCCGGATTTTGTTGATTTATTAGGTGATGCAAATACTGATTGGCAAAAGGAAATTTACCAAAATGCTATTGCACATGACCACAATTTAAGTGCAACGGGAAAAGCAGGTTTTCTTCCTTTTAGAATTTCAGTTGGTTATACCAATAAAGACGGTATTCTTAAAGGTGATAATTTTTCAAGATATACGGGAGCAATTAATTTGAATCCAAGCTTTTTCGACAATAGATTGCAACTTAATGTAGGCTTGAGAAGCATGCTTACAAAAAATCAATTTGCCGACAGAGGAGCTATTGGTAGTGCGGTAAACTTTGATCCTACTCAACCGGTTTTAGATCCGGAAAGCCCATATAATGGTTATTTCACCTGGTTGAATAACCAGGGAGCACCTCAACCTTTGGCTACAGCTAACCCTGTAGCATTGCTCAATCTGAGAGATGACAGATCAACGGTTCAAAGACATGTTGTTAATGCATCTGCAGACTACAGGTTCAAATTCCTACCTGAGCTGAGAGCAAATTTAAACCTGGCATATGATTATTCACAAGGAATGGGTACAATTAAGGTTGCAGGCGAAAATAAAGTAGCTTTTGCTTATGATCCAATTTATGGCGGAGGTGTAAATAATTCATATGCAGCAGTTGCAACAAATAGTTTGTTAGAGTTCTATCTTAACTATAAAAAATCATTAGGAGACCATAATATCGACCTTATGGGAGGATACTCCTGGCAAAGATTTTACAATGATAACAGCTTCAAGAATAATAATGCAGCCGGAACTCTTCCAAATCCCGGAGAGCAAGACAGTATCAGATCAGAGTTGTACTTACTGTCAGTTTTTTCCAGATTAAATTATGGTTACAAAAATTGGTTATTAATTACACTTTCATTGAGAAGTGATGCTACTTCCAGGTTTGCTCCTGAAAACAGATGGGGACTTTTCCCTGCTACTGCTGTTGCTATTAAGGTACTTGAGAATAATAATGATTTCTTCAACAGCCTAAAATTGAGAACTGGCTGGGGTGTAACCGGACAGCAAGACATTGGTTCCCGATATGTTTATCAGGCCAATTATCAACTGGGTCAGGATAATGCCCGATATCAATTTGGTGATGATTTTATAAATACATACAGGCCTAATGGCTACGATAGAAATATCAAATGGGAAGAAACTTCCACCTATAATGTGGGTGCAGATTTATCAATAGTTAAAAACCGGTTAGCTGTTACATTAGATTTGTATCAAAGATTTACTAAAGATTTACTTGTAGGTGTGCAGGTTCCGGCAGGTACCAATTTAACAAATTTCATATTTACAAACATTGGCGATATGGTAAACAAAGGTGTTGAGTTTTCAGTATTTTCTACACCTGTTTCTACCAGGCTTATACAATGGGACTTAAGTGCTAATGTTGCATTTAATGATTTTGAGATTACAAAATTAACGGCGACTGATAATCCTGATTACCTTGGTATTAATACTGGTGGTATAGCTGGTGGGGTAGGCAGTACGATTCAAATCCATTCTGTTGGGTTTCCATCTAATTCATTTTATGTTTATGAACAGTTGTATGATGAAAATGGAAATTTTCTTGCCGGTCAGTATGCAGATAGAAATGGCGATGGAGTGGTTAATGAAAATGACAGATACAGATACAAAAAACCTTTTGCGGATTATACTTTTGGTTTAACAAATAACCTGAGAGTTGGCAAATTCGATCTATCCTTCGGTGTCAGAGCAAACCTTGGCAACTATGTGTATAATAATGTGGCTACTGATTTGGGGCATTTAGCCAGAATGAGGCAGACAACTAATTTTACATTCAATGTTCATCAATCTGCGATTGACAATAATATTGATAATCAGGTTACAAATGGTCAGAATATAATTTTCAGTGATCATTTTGTTACTGATGCATCATTCCTAAGGTTTGATCACATCACACTTGGATATAATTTTGATAATTTAATTGGAAAATACCTGAGAGTATATGCCACAGTTCAGAATCCATTCGTATTCACTAAATACACAGGGATTGATCCGGAAATATTCGGAGGAATTGACAATAGTTTTTATCCGCGTCCCCGTACATTCCTGTTGGGTTTGAATGTTTCATTTTAAAATCTGAAATCTGATGATTATGAAAAATATAAAATTTGTTTTATTGATGTTGGTGGTCATTTTGAGTAATGGCTGTTTTAAAGATTTGGATACAATTCCAATAGATCCGACTGAGATCACTTCAGGAGTTGTGTACAATGATCCAAGCACTTATAAGAAGGTACTTGCAAAATTATATGCCGGATTAGCACTTTCAGGACAACAAGGACCTGCCGGTCAACCCGATATTCAGGGTATTGATGAAGGTTTTGGTCAATATTTAAGAGGATATTGGTATCATCAGGAACTAACTACTGATGAAGCAGTAATAGGATGGGCGGATCAAACGATCCATAATTTCCATGGTCAAAACTGGACATCTCAGGACGGATTTACCTATGCCTTTTATAGCCGGGTTTTCTATCAAATTGCTCTTTGTAATGAATTCATCAGGGAAACTACTGATGCTAAATTAGATGAAAGGGGTGTTTCCGGAACTTTGAGAGAAGAAATTAAAAGATATAAAGCTGAAGCCAGATTCTTAAGAGCAATTTCTTATTGGCATGCGTTAGACATTTTTAGGAATGTCCCTTTTGTAACGGAAGCTGATGCAGTTGGAGCATTTTTTCCTAAGCAGACCAATGCAAATGACCTTTTTGCCTATATTGAATCTGAGCTCAAAGCAATAGACGCTGATCTTGCGGCCCCCAGAACAAATGAGTATGCGAGAGCGGATAAAGCTGCAGCCTGGGCTCTACTGGCAAAATTATATTTGAATGCTCAGGTTTACATTGGTCAGAACCGATACAATGATTGTCTTGAAGTTTGTGAGCGAATTATAAATGCAGGGTATACCCTGGATCCGGTATATCAGCATGTATTCCTTGCTGATAACCATCGTGCTACAGAAGTAATATTTCCGATTGCATTTGACGGTATTAATACCCCATCATTTGGAGGAACTACTTTTATAATCAATGCAGCGATCGGAGGATCTATGAATGCATCGGCTCTTGGAATGGCCGGAGGTTGGGGTGGTACACGTGCAACCCGCCAGTTTGTTGAGAAGTTTCCTCAGGATCTGACCGGAGTTATAGTTGATTATAATGTGGGAGGAACTGTTGGATATCCAAAAGCATATATTCCGGGTTCTTACCAGGGCTTCATGGGAGGAGATTCCAGAAATTCCATTTCTTCCAAAGCAAGAAATCAGATCTATGAAGGTTACAGGTATTTTCCTGAAAATAACACAGAATTTGTGATCTTAAGAAATCCTAGTTCAACATTAGGAGGTAAATTAGGATCAAATAACCAGGATGGAACGCTACAAACCGGTGGAGCAAATATTGTTGCCGGCCAAAGTGGTCTATACTACATTAAAGCTGACCTGAGATCAGGTAATTTAGGATATGAACTCGACAGAAGAACTGTTTCCATCTCCGGCTCAGCCACAGGCGGGAATGAAATTAATTTTACCTGGAATAATGAGCTGGATTTAGGTAGAATTGAGGCTTCAGGTGAATTGAATACAGGTAGTTTTTTAATTACTATCAGAGGTAATAATACAACTATTATTTTGGGTGATAATAATATGGATGGTCTTCTCGAGGTGAATGGAGCACCCATTCAGGTAAGTAAGTCCGGTGGCCACAAGATTACGCTTGATCTGAAGCAGGAGGATTATACCTATAAAATGGAGTTAACCAGCTTTGACAGAAGAGGATTTTTCTATTTGACTGGTCAGACTTTGGACATTGATGACATAACAGTGTTTACACAAGGAGTAGGTGTTCAGAAATTTAAAAATATCACCAGAAATGGAGCTGCCGGATCAAATGCAACGCATCCTGATACGGATTTCCCAATGTTCCGCTTAGCAGATATTTATTTGATGGCTGCTGAGGCGATTGTTAGAAACTCAGGCGATATAAGTAAAGCGGTGGATTATGTCAATAGAGTCAGAGAACGCGCTTACACCGGAACTGCCGGAAATATTACAGCTTCTCAACTGACATTGGATTTCTTGATTGATGAGAGAGGCAGAGAATTATATTGGGAGTGCCACAGAAGAACAGACTTGATCCGCTTTGGCAAGTTCAGTAATACGGATTACTTATGGCAGTGGAAAGGAGGTGTCAGAGATGGTCGCGCAACTGAATCATTCCGCGATGTATTCCCAATTCCTTCAATAGATATCGGATTGAATCCAAATCTGGAGCAGAATCCTGGATACTAAGAGTTTAAGAGAATAATTTGCAAAATGAAAGCTGCCCATTTCTGAGTGAAGTGGGCAGCTTTTTTTATGGGTGTTACATTTATAGCTTTTTAAAAGAGGAAATATTAGTTAATTAGGGTCTACTGGAAAAGCCTTTATCATTTGTATATCAAAACGATGCATCATTTCTATCCATCATAGGTGCAAGGTTATCAGTGCATTATGTTTAAAAACCTTTCACTTACAGAAAACCTTACTTCTGAAAATCTTAAAAAGTCGATTTTGAACTTCTAAAAAATTTATCCGAATTGCTTACTTCTAATTCACCTCAAGCCGGTGGGGCTTTTACTTTTTGAGATGGCAAAAAGTAAACAAAAACCATTTCCGCTGTTGAGCCTAATCCTAAAAATGCGTTTTCGCTTCGCTAGGCCCGCTAAACTCGCTGTGGTATTTGCTGTTCCATCTTGGTGTTCTCAGGTCATCTCATTACCTGCCTGGCCTTTCTTTTAGCTCACACAGTACCGGTCCTGGTCGCTTCACTCAAAACCATTTTTTACGGATTATTCTCAAAGGCGGAATTGTTTCAACTTCAATCCTGCTTTGAAATTTTCATTTAGATCCCTCATACAATCTTCTTGTATCGATTTTCATCCATTAATCATTATCTTTTAATCACTGGCTCTTCATTTTCAACTTTCAACTTTCAACTTTCAACTTTCAATTGTCCATTAATTTTCATCCCCCCAACAAAAAGCTCATAGGGATATGCAGTCGCTTCCTCCAGGCCATCTGATTATGACCTTCACCATCAAATTTCTTTGTTACCCAGTCTTTTGAAGTATAACCTTTTGACTTGAGGATTTTGTCCATTTGCTTTTGATACGGTTCATATAAAGCATCCAAAGATTCAGTTCCATAGTCAAAGTATAGCTTGTGATTCCCGGCCTTTGGCAGATTTTTTTTCATATAATCAAATATGGCTTCCGGGATAGGATTATTATCATGAGAAAATAATCCCGGCCAGTGTGTAGACAGACAAGCCGCCCCACCAAAAACTTCCGGATATTCACAAACTGCATATATCGAAAGCAAAGCTCCCATACTGGAACCTGCAATAAAGGTATGAGACTTGTCAGGTAAGGTGGGATAAAGACTGTCGATATATGGCTTCAGTTCTTCAGTCAGGAATTTTAAATAGGCGTCAGATTGAATTCCCGGGCCTTCAATGCCGCGTGCTGTGGCAAATTGTGCAGCCAGGTCTTTAAATTGCTGAGGCAGATTCTCAAATGCTTTTTGTGGAAAATACTCAGGTACTCTGTATGCCCCTGCATTCCATATCCCTACCACCATGCAGGGGATAATGGTGTTTTTTTGCATCAGTCCGCTTAAAGTCTCGCTGATACCCCATTCCTGGCCATCTTCACTTTGTTTATTCTTAAATATCTTCTGACCGTCCTGCATGTATATGACCGCATAAGGACCGGTGTATCCCGGAATGTCCGGCACCCATACGTCGATATTTCTGGAACTTATGTATTTGGATGGAAAAGCTTCTATATTGGTCAGTTTCCCCTGTTTCGGAGAATCTGCACTCGTTTGTGCTGTCAAATTGGAATATTGTGTGAGAAGAAATATCTGAATTAGAAAAAGGATTTTGTACATATATGATTCTGTGATGGTTGTAAAGAGAAAGGACGATTTAAACGTGCAAATGGTGCAGCTTATTTTCGATCCTGTTATTGATAGAAACTTGTCTTTGGAAGAAATGTTCCGGAAATATTGCAATTGATTCGTCTATTTCCGGGGGATTGCTCGTGACGAGGTGATGTCTTTCTGCACCTACGGTTTGAAAGGTGATGTCTTTTCGTGGGACACGCCACGAAAAGGTGATGTCTTGCAACTTTTTTCAGCTTCGCTTCAAAAGTTGCAAGGTGATGGCTGGCGCTAAAAAGTGGAGACAACTTCTGCCTGGCTGTTCCGATTAAACAAACCGCTTGATGATCAACTGGCTGATAACTAACCTTCTAACCTCCTCATCTCCTCAGCCGGCTGTTCCGATTAACTGAATAACCGAATAAAAGGCTGTTTAGCTCCCACTAGCTTTGATTGCATTTGATGCGTGTCTATTTCCGGGGATTGCTCGTAACGAGGTGATGCCTTTCTGCACCTCAGGTTTGAAAGGTGATGTTTTTTCAGGGGACAAGCCCAGAAAAAGTGATACCGAGGTTCGTTTCACTCACTACGGCACAAGTGTCTTTATATTTTTAGCAGCTCCGCTTTGAAAATATAAAGGTGATGGCTGGCGCTAAAAAAATGGGCTACTAATTTCCTGGCTGTTTCAAATTGGTAATATCCCCTTCAAAGCGAACCTTAACCCGATTTACCGATAAACGGCTGTTTCTTGTTACCATTAGGCCCGTTGCATAGTCCATGGAATGCAAGTAAGTGACTTGCGGAACATGAGTTTCGGGTAGAGACCGCGAAATGAGCGGGGATTTATAAGAAAAGTGTTCCCAAAAGGCTGCCAAACATAAAGACCAAAGCATATAAACATAACATTGCAATAGCCAGAATTCCCATAAATTTAAAAGTCGACTTCAGGTAACCGAGGGCCTCAGCCAACTGGAACGAATCCAGATTATTTAAAGCATACCGTGTGGTTTGTGCAAATTTGTATAAATAGTAAATCGGAACTGCATAGATTCCTGCGATGAGTATATAAAATAGGAACATAAAAACCCCTCCAATAGGAAGCGCAACACTTGCCACAAGCGTTACAAAGATTCCTCCAAGAACCATGAGTGATAATACTATGATTCCCAGTATCGCTAAAAAATTAGCCCACTTGGCTGTCTCTCTCAAATGACTAATAGAATCATCATTCATTTCCATTCCAAAAAGAGGTTCTTGTTCCATTTCTTCCATCTCTTCCATGATAGATTTTTTAGGGTTTTAATTGATAATTCAATTATAGAAAAATTTATCAATATAAACTATTGATTGCGATGAAAATTGAAAAATTATAGA
This sequence comes from Saprospiraceae bacterium, assembly GCA_022841345.1. Lineage (GTDB taxonomy): Bacteria > Bacteroidota > Bacteroidia > Chitinophagales > Saprospiraceae > SLDF01. The sequence continues at coordinate 118,358 of JALHRR010000005.1, read as the reverse complement.
TTGTATGCAACGTATTTGGATGGGATTTCGCCTATCGGATCAGCAATTTCGAGCGGAACAACTCATTATTTTGATGGCGAATTGCAATGAAATACATACCCGGAGAAACATTTGAATTGATTCTGAATTTGCCGGATGTAATTATTTGAGACTGAACTATTCTGCCATGAATGTCCATTAAATGTACTTCAGTTTCAAATAGTAGCAGAGTGTTACTCAAATTGATTTCTTCACCTGCGGGTACAGGATTGGGAGATATAGTAATTGGCTGGTAGTGGATTTGATCTTTTGTGGAAACAGTAAAAGTGAAAGGATCTCCCCATTCCTCATTGCCTTTTTTGTAGTATTTGAGCGTTCGCTCTCTCGGATAAAAAACCTGATGCTTGTAATATGGTCCAGCGAGCCCTTCTATATAATCAAATCCTTCACCAACATCAAAAACAAATGGAAAGCAATTGTCCACTTCAGAAAAACCGAAACTAATTCCTGCCTTATTCAGAGCCAATTTATTATTGAAAAGAGAATAATTGAAAATTTCTCCCGGTCCTCCGGCATCAAAAATTCTGTTTACAGGAACCGGATAGTCAAACAATCCGCTATCACTTTGTAGATATCTGCTTATATAGTGTTCAGTTGTATCAATGTATTCAGACTCGGTAATTTGGCCTTGGTAGTTTCTCCATTCCTGAACTTCCTCTCTAAAAATCAGCGTGTATGAATATAATTCCGGATCATAAGTTTTTTCTAAGAAGGTGGCTTTAATATATCTTCTTCTTGCATCAGAGAAAATGATGGAATAAGAGTCCTCTATGTGCAGCACATCCCCCACTTGTAAATCAGCAGCTAAATCACCAAAAGGTGTATGGAGTTTTTCAATAAGATTTTCATCCCATAATCTATCTATACAAGTTAAGTTCTGATCGTTGAATTCGTCTATATTAACATACAATTGGTTCCATGCCGGAGAAGATACAATGCCCTGATACTGACTGATCACGAGATTACAGAAGCTATTCGAAAACACAATTGTTTTCACCAATTCCGTTGAGCCATTTACAGATCCAATCCGATTGGATGCACAGGTAGCTGTAACAGTTTGACCATTATACTCAAAACAGGTCCAGGACTCACCTACAATTGCCTGTGTTTTGATAAGGGCGATCAGGGATCCTGTTAAATCCATTCTGATAAACCAATCTCCTGAATCTTCTACCAGAATTTGTTTTCCGAGAATATCGGGAGCGGTATTATGGTAACAATATGCGGGTGACCAATGAATTTCAGTAAGTCCTTCCATATCAATCAATTCTCCGGATTCGCCAGATGTTGATGATTTCACCTCAGCAGAAAATATTTTGTTACCAGTTTGAAAGTACAATCTGTCCTGATCTTCCGGAATAAGTCTGAATTGCTGAGCACTGACAATTTGAGAACAGATTGTAAAAAGTATAGGCAGAATCAGGACTTTTTTCATCTCTATTTAATCAGGAGTTTAGAATAGTATTGTTCCTTTTCTCCATTTTTGACCCAAATGACATACATTCCGCTTGCAATATTCTTGCGAATATCAAGCACTTCAAGTTGTGTCGTATTTTGCAGCTTCCAATTTTGAACAAGTTTGCCGTGAATATCTACCAATTGAATTTCAAGTGTCTCTTTTCCTCCATGATCCTGCAGGTATATTTGAGAACCTGCGGCGACCGGATTAGGGTAAATGGAAACTGATTCTGAGCTTATTTTCTCAGAAGTGGAAACTGTGAAGGTGAAGGGATCTCCCCATTCTTCGCTGCCTTTTTTGTAGTATTTCAAAATCCTTTCTTTACGTAAAGGAGCATTACATGAAAAATAAGGACCAGCCAATCCTTCGATGTATTCATGTCGACAATTATTTTCTTCATCGTGAAGAAAACATTGACTTGATTCAGAAAAAGCAGGATTTTCTCTTTGCTTTCCAAAACTTAGTCTGTTATTAAAAAGGGAATAAGTAATGATTTCACCTAGTCCAGGATTCATATGAACCCTATTGATTGGGAGCGGATAGTCCACTGTATAATGGTCATCGGGCATATCTTTTCCAATAGTTAGAATGTTTGAGTCTACATAAGTTATCTCTCGTATTTGCCCCTCAATATTTGTGGTTTGAAGTATTTCATCTCTAAAATTTAGACGGTATGAGTTAATATCCGGGTCAAATTCACTGTTAATAAATGTCGATTTAATATCTTTTTTGGTCCAATTGTCCTTTGAGTTTTCATGGAATTCCTGAATATGTAATTCGTCACCCCCCTCAAGGTCCGATGCTAAGTCACCAAATGGGGTATTGAATTTATTTAATAAAGCGGTATCCCAAATTCTTTCCACACATTCAGCATAACCATAGTCTAAATTCACCCATCCCCACAAATGTAAATCCAAATTCCTATTCCAGGTAGGGGTTGAAATTATTCCATCATATTGGCTGATTTTCATATCACAATAATCGCCGGTAAACCCAATTGTCATCACCAATTGTGATTTTCCATTCACCACCGCAGTCTCAATGGACTTGCAAGTTGCTACCATATATGTTTGGCCATAGTGGTAATGACAATCCCAACTTTCACCAACTTTGGTATTTGTCCTGATTTGAAAGTAAGGCGCCTGGAATCCTGTAATCATCAGGTAGCCTGAAATCCCCTCGATATCAAAGGAAGATAACATGATGCTGAAAATGTCATTATATATATTTTCATAACAGTTGTTAAACATATCGAACATTGGGAGCCCATCAAATCTTATATTGGTTGTGCTATCATTCAATGTGATATTTGTAAATTCTGGGCTGTAGATCTTGTTGCCTTCTTTAAAATATAGCTTGTCCTGACCAGGAACAAACAATCTGAAATCTTGGGCAATTATACCAGTTAATGATATAATAGTCAAAATGAATAGTATGGATATGACTCTCATGGGGATTGAGTTTATTTTACCAAAACTTTTGAATAGTATTGTTTCTGTTCCCCATTCGCAATCCAAATCACATACATACCTGCAGGGATATTTTTTTGCAATTCCAGCGTTTCCTGATTTGTAGTATTTTTCAATTGCCAGCCCTGAACTTTTTTGCCATATAAATCCACCAGACGGACTTCCAATGTCTCTTTGCCACCCAAATCCTTCAGAAAAATTTGAGAACCTGTGGCGACCGGATTAGGAAAAATGGAGATGGATTCTGAGATGATTTTCTCAGAAGTTGAAATTGTGAATGTAAATGGATCTCCCCATTCTTCATCTCCTTTTTTGTAGTATTTCAATTTTCTTTCATTCGGGAAATAACTGCTATTATAATAAGGTCCTGCTAAGCCATCAATGTATGTGTCATAGTAACCCACATCTAACCACACCGGAAAACATGCTTCTTGATCTATTGTATCGGAGTCCCACTTGTAAGATAAAATACTATGTGTCAATGCGAGTTTGTTGTTGAATTCAGAATAATTACAAACCTCAGCTTCTTCACCTACCCAGAAAAGTTTGTCAACTGGCAGAGGATAGTCGCTATCATTGACTCCAACAGGCAGATGTCTCGGAAGATTTTGAGTTACAGTTTCGATATAAGATGTATCCACCACTACGCCATTTATCAGCTCAAAATACTCCACTTCCTGATCAAATGTAAGTACATAATTATCTCCCACAAGAGTAGAGTTTATAAATGTTGCTTTAATTTTTTTCTCTTTGAAAAGATCTATATTGATCTGCCCGTATGATTCATAAATGTGCAATTCATCTCCGGGCTGCAGATCGGAAGCAAGTTCTCCAAAAGGAATGCTGAATTTGTCAATGGTAGTTTGATCAAATTCTCTTTCCAGACAGTTGATAGTTGATGAATTTTCTCTGGCAAAATCTGACCAGTCAGGAGTCTGAATCACGCCATTATTCTCACTTAAAATAAGCTTACAATCGAAGCTGGAAAAAGAAATAGTCTTGAAAACATCTGTGATACCATTGATAGTAGTGCTTACAATAGATTCTACAGATGCGGTAATATCTTCTGAATTATAACGTGTGCAAAACCAGGATTCTCCGACTTGTGCATTAGAAATGATTCTGGCAAACTCCAGACCTCCGTTTTTAAAACGAATCCATTGATCACCGGATTCATCAATGTGAATAGCAAGCCCCAATGATCCTGAAAATTCATTTTCATAACAATCTATCCCTTGCAGACTTGTTATTCTGTCTTCAGTTAATTTTCCTTCCAGATGTATAGTTGTGCTGTTTTGATCAGTATCAATGGTGATAACTTCCTCAACTTCATATCCCTGATTACTTTTCAGGTAAATTCTTTCAGTATTCTCCGGAATAATCCGGAAATTCTGAGCGAAAAGCATAGGTGAAATGGAAAGGACAAATAGAAAAAGTATCAGTTTTTTCATAATGGAGTATTTAGCTTTTCAAATATACTCCATTACTTTTAAAATTGCTGCGTTAAATTAGATTTTAACAATTAGCAGATATTAATTTTTCGTAAAACCCAGACTTCCTATCCAGTGATCCGGTCCGGCAATTACTAAATGGTAGCTTCCGGTATCTAATTTTTCTAAAGAATATCTGCTTATTTTACTTTCATTGATCTCCAAATCCTTTAAGCTACCGCGTGCGGCCTCAGCTCCATTTTTACCGAAAATAATGAATGAATAAGCTTCAGGATTTTCCGATGATTCAGTTTTTATATCTACATATTTATTCTCCTTATCAATGGTGATCAATGGCTTATGAACATATGACCTAATTGAGGATGAATAATCCTTTCCAAACCAATTCATACCACCTTTCTTCAACACATTGTTTTCAAAATCAAAGAATGTAGCATGCTCCTGATGTGAGCCTTTGCCCCATGGCGTGGAGCAGGAAGTAGATACCCAGGCTGGTTCCCAGTACAAGACACCGGTAGCTCCGTTGGCAAGGGAAGCATGTGTGAGGTCTTCCAGCCATTTAAGCTGCATTTCAGGAGTGGGGGGATTATATTCAGGATGAGGCTCATTGATGATGTTGGACGCCTGATCATTATATTCCAAAGTCCATGGATAGCCTGTTTCAAAAATGATGACCTGCTTGTCAGGATTTCTCTCGCGCATATTGCGAATGATAGCTACCGCTTCCGGAATAGTGGTTGGTTTATGCCAGGCCCAATAATATGAAATGCCAATAACATCAAAATCTGTAATTCCATGTTCCAAATATCCCTGTAATAATTCTCTTGCTTCTTCAGGGGCAGCCATATGAAGTGCGATCAATATTTTTTTGCCACTTGCTTTTTCAAAATCCCTGACAGCTTTTATTCCAATATTGAATAATTGTGCGTTGCGCTCCCAATCCAGTGTATTTAAGGAATCATCCAGCGGAGAGAGAAGTATACCTTTATTGGTTTCATTTCCGATTTGCACCATTTCGGGAATGAGCTGTTCTTTTCCCAGCGCTTCCAGCGTGCCATAAATATGATTATAAAGTGAGTCTTTTAGTATCGGAAGATTATCTACTATCGGCAGCCAGGCGGCGGGCACTCTTTGTTTCTGGGGGTCTGACCAGGTATCGGAAAGATGGTAATTCAATAAATTCATCATGCCGGCTTCCTTACTTCTGTGTAAAGTCCTTTTAACATCTTCAAAGTCAGAATACCGTTTTCCCTGATTCAGTGTATCATACCATGCAGGCGTATGCCAAAGTCTTACTCTTGTCAGATTGCATTTATAATCTGCAAATATTTGAAATGGATCTTTTTCAATGCCTTTGTCTTTAAACTTTGCGCCACAATCTTCCATCTCATTGACATATGAATTATCCGCTCCCAAGTAAATGATTACTTTCTGCTCATTTACTGCCCTGTCTTCATCATTTTGAGATTGAGCATTACAAGCAGGAAAGGCTATGGAGAAAATGGTAATTAATGTCAGATAGTGAATTCTCATAGGGGATGGGATTTAATTTCAAGACGTTGAATGTTAATGAAATATTTTGGCTGTGTTATTTTAGTGTATCTTAGGTCAAAATAAGAGATTTCTGTCTTCTAAGTTGAATTAATTGGAATTCGCTACTTCTAATTCGCCTCAAGCCGGCTGGGCTTTTCTTTTTTTTCAACAGCCAAAAAAAAGAAACAAAAAAAAGCCGCCCACTGTGTAGCCTAAGCCTAAAAATGCGTTTTCGTTGCGCTATGCCTGCTAAACTCGCCGCGGGCTTTCAAGTTCCTGCTAATTGCTTACAGGTCATCTCTATATCTGCTTAGACTCTCTGATTGCTCACACAGTACCAGTCATGGCCGCTTCACTCAAAACCATTTTTTACGTCTTATTCTACAAGGTGGGAACCTACTCGTAGCAACGTTAAGAATCCTCTTTGACTTATTGGATTTGGTGTATTACGATACTTTAATCATAACTGTTCCAATACTTTCTAAGGAATCACAAATTTGTGAGAAACAATCCAGTTTTCAGGTCCGGAAACAATGATAGCATACCAACCCGGAAGTAAGTTTTTTGATTCCCACCTGTATCCAGTTGGATTAGAAGGCAGAGCGTTTATTTTACCGGTTTCAATTATTTGACCTGTACCGTTCACAATTCTGAATTCCAGTTGGGGCAAATTTTTAACTGATTCACCCATAACAATATCCACAAACCCCAGATTGCCGGTAAATTGAATATTGGGATTGATTTCCGGTTCAAAGATGGAGGTGAGGTAGTTTTCCTCCAAAAATCCTATTCCGCCATTCAATTGCAGATTGTTTTGGAAATCAAAAAAAGTAGCGTTTTCCTGATGTGAGCCGGTACCCCACTGAGTGCGGCAGGTCGAGGAGACCCATGCAGGTTCCCAGTAGATGACTCCGGTACCACCATTTTTTACCACTTCTTTGGTCAGATCTACCAGCCATTTTCTCTGATTTTCAGGATTGATGGGAAGGTAGGAAGGATGTGCTTCATTCATGGTATTATTGGCATTATCTGCACTGGAGGTTGTCCAAACATAAGCTGTTTCCAGAATCATGACTTGTTTCGTCGGGTGCTGGGCACGCAGATTTTTAATAATAGTACCTGTCTGCGCAATAGTTGTTGGCTTATGCCACTGCCAGTAATAGGACATTCCGATGATGTCAAAATCTGTCACTCCATTATTTATAAATCCATTTAAAAGCCAGTTTACTTCCCCCGGAGCTGCAATGTGAAGAGCTACCAATACGGATTGATTTCTGGCCGCCTCAAAAGCCCGAACAGCTGAAATGGCAGCATTGAAGAGCTGCGCATTTCTGGGCCAGTTAAGCGTCCATACAGCGTCATCAGCAGGAGAGAGGAGAATGCCTTTATTGGTTTCATTTCCTATTTGTACCATTTCAGGTGCAAGCCCTTCCTGATACAGTAAATCGAGGGTATTGTAGATATAATTGTAGAGCGAATCTTTGAGAACCGGCAGATTATTTACGACAGGTAGCCATGCATTGGGAACTCGTTGTTTGCCGGGATCAGCCCAATTATCAGATAAATGAAAGTCAAGAAGTACAGACATTCCGGCAGCCTTAGCTCTTCCAATGGATTTTTTGACATCCTCAAAATCAGAGTAGCGGTTTCCGGCATTGAGATTGTCATACCATGAAGGAGTATGCCAAAGCCTCAATCGCACGAGATTGCATTCATGATCAGCGAATAGCTGATAAGGATCTTTGACATTACCATTTTCTTTATACACTTCTCCACAATCTTCCATCTCATTTACATATGAAAGATCTGCTCCCAAATAAATTGTTTGAGCAGATGAGTTGCCTTGAAAAAACAAAATAATTGTTGAAAGGAAGATGAGCCGCATAATCTGCTAATTTAAATGCCGGGGAATCAGTTGTTCAAATATCAAGGAATTATACGTAAAAACCAAGGGAATGGACTAATGATTGTGTAAATTGTACACTAACGGAATGATGCCGGAGGGAAAGGTGACAATTTACAGTTTACAGTAAAGTGTAAACTGTAAACCTGGGGGCGTGCCATCTGGGGAGATTCGTGAATCGCCCCTACGATCTTCGGCTGTAGCCTCGATTGCAATAGTTGGAGCTATTGTCGGGGAATTACTCGTAACGAGGTGATATCTTGCTGCGCCTGCGGCTTGCAAGGTGATGTTTTTTCATGGAGTTAACCATGAAAAAGTGATGTCTCAGATACAAATGGCCTGCTATGCAGTCAATTTGTATCGGAGGTGATGGCTGGCGCAATAACGAGAACGCAGCTTCTTCCCAGCTGTTTGGCTGTTATTTAATCATCTCAACACTAACCCATCTGTTCACTTGAAGCTGAAGATTGTAGCTTTTCCCGGCTGTTTTCTAACCTTCTAACCTCCTCAACTCCTACACTGGCTGTTAACAAGTAACCAGCAACCAGCAACCAGCAACCAGTAACGGCAGTTCAACTGGCTGTTAACTAACCTTCTAACCTCCTCATTCCCCAACCGGCTGTTATCGCGATTAACCGATTCACCAATTAAGCGATCCAACATTTACTTAAGCTCCATCACAAGCGCACTTTTTCCACTCACCTGAACAGCCTTTTTCAAATCAAATGATTGATCACTCAAAATATCTTTACCTGTTTTGAATTGCTTAATACCTTCTGCGAATCGTTCCATATTTAAACTTTGGGCCTCCGGGTTATTATTTATAAGCACCATCACTGTTTCAGTTTCTGTGTATCTGAAATAGACATAGACATTGTTGTCCGGCAAAAAATGAAGCAGTTTGCCTTCGTGAATGGCTTTGCTTTGTTTTCTCCAGTTCATTAATTTTTTTGTGAATGAATGGAATTGCTCTTGTTCAGCTGTCCTGCCTTTTGCATCAAATGCATTGTTGGTATCCCCAGCCCATCCGCCCGGGAAATCTCTTCGGATATCGCCATCACCTTTAGATTTGTCCCCTTCCATTCCAATTTCAGTTCCGTAATAGATTTGAGGGATTCCCCTTGTCGTCATGATCAGGGTCATGGCAAGACGATATTTTTCAACATCATTTTTGTACACTTCATTGATTCTGCGGGTATCATGATTTTCTGCAAAGACCAGCAATTTCATAGGGTCGGGATATAAAAAATCATTGGTAAAATTTTCATACACTTTGATCATTCCCTTGTCCCAGGATGGTTTGTCTTCATTAAAAACATCGACAATCGCATCGTGTAAAGTAAAATCCATTACACTTGGAAGATTTGAATTATAGCTTTGAATGGCTCCTATTTTGCTGTCTTTTTGCCAGTAAGCCATTTGTGCCTGATCATGCATCCACACTTCACCCACAATGTTGAAATGCGGATATTCATCTGTGATGGCTTTAGTCCATTTAGCAATGGCATGCTTGTCATTATAGGAGTAAGTATCCACGCGATATCCTCCGAGGTCTGCATACTCAATCCACCAGATTGCATTCTGGATGAGGTATTGCAACATGATCGGATTTCTTTGATTGAGGTCAGGCATAGAGCGCACAAACCAACCGTCCATGCATTTTCTGGAATCAAGTTCACTGGCATTCGGATCAAATTGGGTAGTCATTCTGTAATTCGATTGGGCAAAACCCGGATGCTGATTAATGAAATCGTAAGTGGGCAAATCCTTTATCATGTAGTGATGTAATCCCCAGTGATTGGTCACATAATCCTTGATCAGCTTCATTCCTCTTTTCTTCATTTCGGCAGAAAGCCTTTTGTAATCTTCATTGCTTCCATATCTGGGGTCGATGCGATATACATCGGATTGTGCATATCCATGGTATGAGTATCTGCCATCATTGTCCTCGCACATCGGTGTGCTCCAGATAGCCGTCACACCCAGGTCTTCCAGATAATCCAGGTTTTTAATGATTCCCTGAATGTCCCCGCCGTGTCTTCCTCCCGCATTTTTTCTGTCAGGCTTTTCAGTAGTCTCTGCATGTTCATCATTTTTTGGATCCCCATTTGCAAATCTGTCAGGCATGATCAGGTACATAACATCTGAAGCATCAAAACTTTTTCTCCATCTGGAATTGTGTTCTCTCTCCAGAATCGGGTAACTGATTTCCTGAGCAACTTTATTGTCCTTTTTAAATCTGAATGTATAGGTTGCAGGTGTTGCATTTCGGGTTTCTACGGTTGCAAAAATGTAATTAGGATTATCAGTTTTTAAAACCGATTTGATGACAAGCGGCGAGTCGGTTTCTATCTGCAGGCCGGAAATATTTTGACCATAAAACACGATTTGAATTTCTGATGTATGCATGTCAGTCCACCAGTTTGGAGGTTCAACTTTGCTGATTTGAGCATGACTGCAAAAGTACAAACAACAAACTGTCAAAAGGGTGATGCATATTTTCATAATAAATTCAAATTGGCAAGAGTGAAGAATGGTATATGTTAATGTAATTTAAACACAAAGTACATAAATGGATAAAAATCAATAGTCATTCCTTCAGGTTTTTGAGAATTGAAAAAGAAATAGTTCATCTATTCTTCGAAATGAAACCGTTTTTTAGTGACAGCCTAATATGAACAAGGTAAATAATACATAACTTTACCAAAACTATTTTTCACCAAACCAAATGATCAAATGATTCGATTCAGCCAAATTTTATTGCTTTTTGCATTCACTTTTCCTGGTCTCGCTTTTGCTCAGGCCGGAGATAAAGAAGCCAGATTATTAAGATTTCCGGCAGCATATGGAAATCAGGTAGTCTTCACTTATGCCGGGGATTTATATTCCGTTCCCCGTTCGGGGGGTGTTGCCCGCAAATTGTCCAATCACTCCGGTATGGAGATGTTTGCAAAATTCTCCCCTGATGGAACACAGATTGCATTTACAGGCCAGTATGACGGCAACACTGAAGTGTACGTTATGCCAGCTTCCGGTGGAGAGCCTAAAAGAATTACCTATACTGCTACCCTTGGAAGAGACGACGTGTCTGACAGAATGGGGCCCAATAATATAGTAATGGACTGGACTCCGGACGGCAAAGAAGTCGTTTACCGAACAAGAGCGACCACCTTTAATGCATTTAAAGGTAATCTGATGAAAGCTCCGGTTAGTGGTGAGTTATCTTCCAGAATACCATTGAGTTTTGCCAGCTGGGCGTCTTATCATTCAGATGGAAAAACGCTTTTCCACAACAGGGTTTTCAGAGAATTTCGCACCTGGAAATATTACAAAGGTGGTCAGGCTGACGACATCTGGATGGTGGATTTGACGAATGGTAAAACAGAAAATTTGAGCAATAATCCAGCACAGGATATTTTTCCAATGTACCACAATGAAAAAGTGTATTACTGCTCCGACAGAGATCGTATCATGAATCTTTTTGAATACGATTTGAAAACTAAACAAACAAGAAAAGTCACTCAGTTCACAGAATATGATGTCAAATTTCCCAGCTTAAACGGAGATTTAATTGCCTTTGAAAATGGTGGATATATCTATTTGTATGACCTCAAAACAAATCAGCAAAGTAAAGTGACTGTGCAGGTTCAGGAAGATTTTGCTGTGGGTCGTAACAAGCAAATGGATGCCACCAAAAACATAAATGGAGTCGGCATTGCACCTGATGGTGCACGTGCTGTCTTCTCTGCAAGAGGAGACATTTTTACTGTTCCTGCAAAAAATGGAGTTGTGAGAAACCTGACTCAATCCAGCAACGCCCACGACAGGGACATGGCCTGGTCTCCTGACGGCAAATGGATTGCTTTTGTATCTGACAGAAGCGGAGAAGATGAGGTATATATACAAAAACAGGATGGTTCTGAAGCTGCGACAGCTGTTTCATCAGGAGGCGGCCCTTACAAATATAGAATACTTTGGTCACCTGATAGTAAGATGATATTGCTATCTGACAGATCTCAAAATTTGTATTATTACGATGTTCAGTCCAAGAAAAAAACAAATGTTAAGCGTTCAGGGGAATGGGAGATTACTGATTTCAGCTGGTCACCGGATAATAAATGGATTGCTTACACAAACCCTAATCAACTGGGTACCAATCGCATTCATCTATACAATTTGGTAGATAAAACTGATCGCCCTGCCACGGATGAATGGTACAATGCTTTTAATCCGAGATTTAGCCCGGATGGCAAGTACTTATATTTTGTCTCTACCAGAGATTACAATCCCACTTATTCTAATACAGAATGGAATCACGCATATGTGGATATGGCAAAAATTTATGTTTTGCACCTAAGCAATGCAACAGCATCTCTTTTCAAGAATGAAAATGACGAAGTGAATAGCTCAGCCGCGGAAACTCCAAAGAAAGAAGCCCCTGCAGCTGAATCCAAAGCATCCGCAAAAGACAAGGCAGGAGCAAAACCTGAACAAACGAAAGAGCCTGAACTGACAGTTAAAGTTGATTGGGAAGGCATTCAGGACAGGGTAGAATCATTGCCGCTGGATGCCGGAAATTATTTTGGATTGCAGCCGACCAAGGATGGAATTTATTACAGATTCGCAGGTTTCAATAAACCCGGTACTGTGAAGTACATGGAGTTTAAGGATAAAAAGGAAAAATCAATAGGAGCATTTGGAACATTCATTTTATCGAATGATCACAAAAAAGTACTGCTCAGTAAAGGCCCGGTTTATTACATTGAAGATGCGCCAAAAGGAGAACTGGACCCTAAGAATAAACTAGACATGACGGATGTGAAAATGACTGTGGATCGCAAAGCAGAATGGACACAGATTTATTATGAATCCTGGAGACAGATGCGCGATTTCTTTTATGACCCTGAAATGCATGGCGTTGATTGGGTGAAAATCAGAGATAAATATGCCGCATTGTTACCACATGTGAATCACAGAAATGACCTCACATATTTGATAGGTGAAATGATTGGTGAGCTTAATGTAGGCCACGCATATGTCAATGATGGGGACAGACCCGACAGAGATATAGTTTCTATGGGTCTCCTGGGTGGCGCATTTGAAAGACACAGTTCAGGATATTATCAAATTAAAAAAATACTGAAAGGTGCTTCCTGGTCCAGTGCTCTGAAATCACCATTGAATGAGATTGGGTTGAATATAAAGGAGGGCGACTTTATCATCGCTATCAACGGCAATTCTGTCAAAAATATGTCCAATATTTATGAAGGACTTGTAGGAAAAGCCGGTGTGATGGTGGAACTAACTGTCAATGCTCAGGCATCGGAATCAGGTGCAAGAAAAGTGTATGTCAAGCCTGTTTCCAATGAAGCAGATTTGTATTATGCGGATTGGATTCAGGCTAATATTGATAAAGTAGATAAAGCTTCCGGTGGTAAAATCGGATATATTCATGTTCCCGATATGGGTCCGGCCGGGCTCAATGCTTTCTCAAGATACTTTTATCCGCAGCTGGAGAAGGAAGCGCTCATCATAGATGACAGAGGAAATGGTGGCGGAAATGTATCTCCCATGCTGATCGAGCGACTGAGAAGAGAACTGGTTTTTGGTAATTCCTGGCGCAATGGTGACAGAGCGACAACCCGTCCTGCTCAAATACATCTGGGACCGAAAGTTTGTTTGATTGATCAATATTCTGCTTCTGACGGGGATCTTTTCCCTTATCAGTTTAAGCATTACAAAATTGGTAAAGTAATAGGTCAGCGCAGTTGGGGCGGAGTAGTAGGTATTCGCGGAAGTTTGCCATTTGTGGATGGAGGCGATTTGCGCAAGCCAGAATTTGCTCACTTTGATCCTGTGAAAAATGAGTTTGTTATCGAAGGATATGGCGTCGATCCAGATATCGAAGTGGTCAATGATCCTTATCAGGAATACCTGAACAATGATACCCAACTCACCCGCGCAGTTGAAGAATTATTGAAGGAATTGAAAGAGAATCCGGTTAAGAAATTGATGATTCCTCCTTTTCCTAAGAAGAATAGGTAAAATCCAGAGTCGTAAGACGTAAGTAATAAGGCGTAAGACCTAGGCGTAAGGCGTAAGTATTAAGGCTTAAGTTTTTTATAAGTCAAAGACTTGGTGAGACCCCGGATTGCGATGTGATTCGGGGTTTTTAAAATACAGAGGCGTAAGGCTTAAGTGTTATGGCGTAAGGCAAACAGCCGCTTTTTGCTTTTAGCCTTTAACTGTTCCCCTGTCACCAATACCTTGGCTATTCGAACAGCCAGTGAAAGCATAAAACATAATGTTTATTGCTCAAGTTTTTTATAAGTCAAAGACTTGATGAGGCCACGAGTAATTTTAGAAACCTCGGTTGCTTGTTCTAAAAGTAAAGATTGTTGTTCAATGGTTATATAGTTAAGTCTTAAAGCTAAATGTAACATAGATTTTACTTCACTGCAAGATGCTATGGAAAAATATAAGAATCTGGAAAAATCAGGATCGCTGCATCTGTCAAAACCCTCTGCAATATTATTAGATATAGAAACTACAGCCCGGCAAATTTGATCTTTAAATCCATAATCTTTCAGATTCAAAAAGGTAGCATTAAAATTCACCGCTAAATCCTGAGCCTTTTGCCATGCAATAATATCCTCAAATTTTTGTATTGCCATGATGTTGAATTTGGAAATAGAGATGTTAATATATGCAATATGCTTTAACTACTCATCACATATGCTTTGAATCTTAAACTTTATAGCTTAACCCTCTCACTGCATAATCCTTATGACTTAACCCTTGCTTCCTTTTGCCTTTTATAATATGACTTAAGCCTCATGCCTTTTGCTTTTGCTTTTGCTTTTGTCTTTTGACTTACGCCTTATGCCTTATGTCTTTTGCTTTTAACTTACGCCTTATGCCTTAATACTTAAGCCTTAATGCTTCTTCTTCCCCGGACATCTCCCACACCGCTTCCCTTCCTTGTATTTCTTACAACACTTCTTTTTATCCTTTTTACCTTGAACCACCGGGAGTGGTATGAAGCAAGAACTCATTTGAAAAGGAAGTATTTCCGGCTGACGCATATTGTTTTTATTTGGACGTAGTCTAAATTGAAACAAATATACGATGGCAAATAATCCGGACAAATTTTGTGCAGGATATTGTAGAAGAATAATAAAATATGACTTTCAGATTACAAAGGAACGACGAGTCGAATTTTGCATTAGACATAATTAAATTTCCACAAATGAAGGATTAAAAATCAATTGAGATCCAACTCAGATCCAACTCAGATTGCTGCTTATCAGTTTTGTACCATCCATTTTTTGACCTCGAAATGGCGGCCGCTCCGATCCATTATATAAACCAAATACATTCCTGATGGCAGGTCCGACTGAATGTTTATCGAATGATCCCCCGGAACCATATCCAGTCTTTGTGAACTCATCACAGTCCCATTTAGATTTCTGATTTCCAAATTAACAGCTCCCGTATGTGATCCCGATAAAATAAATCCTTTTCCATTTCCCGGATTGGGATACATTCTGAAATTACCTTCCTGAACGAATATATTTTCAGTTGAAGTGGTAAATTCAAGGCTGGGTCTGTCAATTTTTCTATCAGTAAACAAGTGATACTCTCCCGGAGCATAGCTGAAAGTCTGTGCAGTATCTGTTACCTGAATACTGTCACCAGTAAAGTAATCATACCACCATCCCTCATGATAAAAATTGGATTGTATATTATTCGATTGCACATTAAAATTTCCAAGCACAATGATTTTAAGATCCTCTGTACTTACTCTGACGCGTTTTGGCATAGTTGTAAGTGTGTAGTCGAATATCGGTGGAGTGCTGCTATCCAATAACTTCTTGATGTAAATGAGATCCATTGTTGTATAGTACAATGCTCTCCTGTTTTCCTGCGTCGTATAGTTCCACCTGATGGGTTTGGGAGAGGTCCTGCAATCAGGATTGATGGTACCATTTTCACAATAATTAATGGAAAAGTCATACCCTACCTCACCAAATTGCCAAAGCATTTTGGCCCCCGGCAAAGTGTAAAAGAAAGCGCTGGCCAATGCCACGCGTTCAAGTGCAGTATTCAGATTTTTTGTGCTGTAATTACCACTGGCATTTCCGAACTGTAAATTTTTGTACATCAGTCTTTCCTCATCGTGGCTTTCCATATAAGTTACCAGATTGGGTTGCGTCCAGCTGCGTTCGCGGTATACACCCCATCTCAGATCAGAAGGATAGCCCATAGTGGATTCATTGTATTGATGTACAAGATTTCCCCATAGCATCATGCCGTATTCAGCGAGTTCTTTTTCTTCAGAATTTTCTGCAAAATGCTCGAGGATGATATAAAAGTCAGGAGATACGTCTTTAATTACATGATAAATTCTTTTCCATAAAGCAATTCTTCCTGCATCATACTTTGACCAGGCATCTGCATTGTTGTATTGTGTCTGTGTAAAACCTTTGGACAAGTCAAATCTGAATCCATCAATTTTGAACTCCTCCATCCAGTAAAGCATAACCCTGTCCAGCCAATCTTTTGTAGCCTGACTTTCGTGGTTGATATCGTACCCTACATTGAATGGATGTTTTTCTATGGGATTGACCCATGGATTGTCAGGTGAAGGACGATTATTGGCAGCATCCCAATATAACTGGCAAAGCGGACTCTGACCAAATGCATGATTGTAGACCACATCCAGAATGATCGCAATACCTCTATTGTGTGCTTCATCTATAAAGGCTTTGAAATCATTTTTCGTGCCATAATATTTGTCCAGGGCCATATGAAAAGAAGGATTATATCCCCATGAATTATTGTTTTCAAATTCATTCACAGGCATTAGTTGGATTGCATTGACACCCAATCTTTCGAGATAATCCAGTGTATCCAGCAAGGTTTTGTAATCATGTCTTGCAATAAAGTCTCTGAGCAATAACTCATAAATAACCAATTCACCTTGTCTGGGTCTTTCAAAGTCATTTGTGACCCATTCATACTTTTCCTCGCCCGGAACTACCAATGTGACAATTCCGCTCGCACCTTGAGGATAGAGAGGGCGATTAGGATAGGTTATCGCAGGAATTGAATTATCTGCATTCGGATCCAGGATAGTTTCACTTAAAGGATCTGCCACAGTCAGCGTGCCATCTACAACATATTGATAAGTATAAGCCTGGCCAGCAGTCAAATTTTCAAAATCCATCCAGAAATATCTTCCGTCAGGACTGATATTCATTTGATAATCCGCGTCCAGTTTCCAGTTAGAAAAAGAACCTTTAACAAATACTTGTTGCTTACCGGGAGCTTCCAACATCATTCTGAGATGAGTATCTGAAATATGATTGATTCCAAGTTTTGTCCCGGCAGGAACTTCAAGTACCTGAGATTCCCGGGGCACTACATATTGACGCGTTTCAGTAATTGTGTCTGCTCCCAGTGTAGCCACAAAACGTATTTCGTGATTGCCGCTCGCTCCTGATTCCAGATCATACGTCAGTTCGCTAGCATCTGCAAGACTCAGGACAAGATTATCGTCCTGATACAATTCAAGTTTTGCCGGTACGGACGCGAATGCTCTTACAGGGATTTCTGTTCCTTCCTGTGCGAGGAATCCGTTTTGAGATGGGCTGCTCATGACAGCCAGCAATCCGGCATTAGCATCATATAAATCCAGGAAAATATCTGAACCGTTTTCTGATCTCCCTACAAGACCTCCGTTTACATTTCTGAAAACGAATGCTAATCTCAAAACTGTTTCATTTGCAGGTACATTGTGAAAGCTCCGGATGTTATAAGTAAGAGAGTATCTGTTGTTACCGAGAGAAGTCATTTTTACCCTGCTGTCATCTGTTGCCCAATTGCCAATCACATGTCTCCAGCTGGTATTGGTCGCACTGGCAGAAGTGACGACTCCTGCATGAGCATACACCACGCAATTGCAATCTTCCAGGGCTTTGTTTCCTCTGTCAGCATGAAAGATGATGGTGACCGTGCTGTTTTCATTTGGAAAAATAGGATCTGTCTCTACAACTTGCGCATAAACAGTTAGTTGTAAAAAAGAAAATAGGCAAATAATAAGAAATCTCATGAGTATATTTTTACTCCTAAAGCAGGAATTAGTGATTCAATTCCTATAAAGGTACGCGCGGAGCGCTATTCCGGCAAGAAACTTAGGGTTTTACAATTAAATTACATGAGAATTAACCCGTGGGGGTTAGTAGATAAAGCAAAAATATTTTGATTTTACCAACGACAGGAGCCTTACATATCAACCAGATGAAGGATCAAAATTAGTTTTTAAATTATAGCCGAGTAGACAGTTTTTGCTGTATTGCGTTTATACAATCTTCTTGTACTTTTGTCTACTATATAACAAATCATAATTCACAGATTATCAAGCCACATCTTTGAGCTTTTGTATTTGCTTCTCTAAATGCTTTATTCTATTCTCTCTCCATTTATCTTGAGTCTTCAAATATAATGTTTTGTCATATGGTTGTTTATCTTTTATCAATTTATAGATGATTCTGCCTAGCTTATGAGCCCCAGCGACCACCCCTCCTTTTTTGCCAATGCGGGATCTCATTTTTCTAGCATAATCTCCTAATGGCGATTTGCTTTTTGTCAGATTGCTTGCTGCCATACGCAATGTTAGGCCGGCTTGATTTTTCTTCCTTTGCATCTTACTACTGATGATTTTCCCGCCTGTTATTTTTGTGTTTGGTGCAACGTTTAGCCATGCCACAAAGTGCTTATCGTTTTTCCAATTAGTCATATCTGTGCCTACCTCTGAGATAAATTCCAGTGCACTTATTTCCGATATACTTTCAACTTGGCAAATATCTACTCCTACAATAATATCCAGTAAAGATTGTGCATCAAACCCTAACTCATTCTTTTTGAGCTTTCTCTTCTTCTCTATTTGTAGTCCTGTAATATCCCCATCCAATATTTTGGCCACTTGCTGTAACAAACAGTCCTTTATTTTTTCTTCACATTCTTTTACCTGAGATTGGTAAAATCCATAACCCGCATAAGCGTGCTTAAGCATGAACAAATATTCTTCTTTCCATATTCCGTTAAGTGACTTCCTGATATCCTCTTCACTTGCTTTTATCCTACCGTCCTTTAATTTTATCAGCTCATCAATATTCCTCTCACCCGCGAGTATGGCACATACCATCTTCATCCCTGTCTTCCCTAATAAGTCACTTATAACTGTATGTATTTTAATGTTCATTAGCTCCAATGCCTTTTGCATACGTCTTGCTGCGTCTGAACTTAACATGATTAACTTCTTTCGATGTCTTACATATGTTCTCAGCACTCTTATTTCTGCTTCTGGTTGAAAGCTTTTCTGTAAAAGACCACAACTATGTAATTTTTGCAGCCATATAGCATCCGTGTCATCTCGTTTTCGACCTGTTACGTTCTTAACGTGTTTGGCGTTCACTAAATAGGGTTCAATACCAGCTTCTTCTAGCAATAAGTATAGATTAAGCCAATAAATACCCGTACTTTCCATTGCAACTGTTGTAATTCCTTCTTCTTTCAACCAAGCTACTAAATTTTGCAAATCTTCCGTGTATGCAGAATATTTCCGCACTTCATGGGTATTCTCACGGCTAATTGCAACATCATGCATAGTATCTCCAACGTCAATACCAGCTGCATGCGCATTGTAGACTGGAAGCCCCTGACCTAAGTTCTTCTTTTGGGAATTAGTTGAATTGGCCAGCTTGTCATCATTCTTTTTCCTTTTCATTTCATTAGGTTTTAAGACCTGAACAGGACACTTTAAAATGAAATTGCTCTACTATACGGTGTCTCACTAATGAGCATCCAATTGAAATTCCAATGAGTGCCCCAGCCCACACTTGATCACGGAATTAACTTAACCTTGACAAAAAAACGGGCTTCGGTTCAGGCCAGGTTCAGGCACAAAGTTATCTGTTTTGACGTTCAGTTTAATAACTGCGATAACTTGATACAAAAGTACCAATCCCCTCCCCAAAGCTTTGGGGATTGGGGACAAGGCTGTTTAAAATTTCCTTGTTTTCTACGCTGATCTGCACTCCGCGCATGCAAAGCCGCTCGCCTAGATTATATGATATTGAAACTAATAATGTGCCCAAAATTTATTTTTTAATGATGGTCGAAGCTTATTGTTTAGCTCGACTTCTGTGCCTGCTTGCTTGTCGTCAAATTCAGTTTGACAACGGTGTTTCGAACAGCTTGAAAACTACAGAAATTTTAAAAGGCCGGATTTAGAAATCAAAACAGCCGGAATATAGCGAGGCCAAACTAATTTCTATGGAGGTTAACGTAAATATCTCAGTATGAACAACGCAGAAAGGTAATAAATGTACCTTTCAAGGAAGCGAACCGAGGTCCAAAAGCTTTGAAGATGAGCTCAGCCGAACGCAACTGCGAGGCTGGTTGACTTCATGTAGGTGTAAGGTAAACAAGCTTGAGAAAAGGACAACTACGCTCATCAAAAACAGGCTCATCATGGGTTCGCTCTACAGCATGACTTCAATTTGTGATAAAAAATCACAATTCTTTAATTGACATTATTCTGCTTCCTGCGCCACCAACTTTGCAAACTCATATAAAAAATGCACTCCCCATCCGGTGGCATTCTTCATTTTTCCAAACTCAGATTCTTTGAATGCGACACCTGCTATATCAAGGTGCGCCCATGCAGGATGATCATTAGTGAATGCTTCGAGAAACTTAGCTGCAGTGATAGCGCCGGCTATTGGCTTTCCACTGAAATTGCGGATATCAGCTACATCAGAATGCAAATCATCTTTGTATTCATCCCAAAGAGGTAATTGCCATACCTTTTCTCCACTAATACTGGCAGCTTGATGTAAGAGTTTTAGTAATTCCTCTGATTGGGTAAATATACCCGCAGCTTCATATCCCAAAGTAGTCACGACACTCCCTGTCAAAGTAGCAAGGTCTAGCATGAAATCGGGCTTGAACTCAGCATTCATGTAACTTAGCCCATCAGCAAGAATCAAACGACCTTCGGCATCTGTATCTATTATTTCAATAGATTTGCCTGCATGTGAGCCAATTACATCGCCGGGTTTATATGCATCTCCATTGATGACGTTTTCTGCAATAGGTATGACAAGATGAACTTGTACAGGAAGACCTGCTATTGCTATACTTTCAAATGCTCCGGCCACTGCAGCGGCTCCTCCCATGTCACATTTCATGAAATGGAGATTGTTAGAATTTTTAATAGAGATACCACCTGTATCAAAAGTGATTCCTTTTCCAACCAGACCTATGCTTTTTGTATAAGTATCCGGGGTATAGCTTGCCACAATGCAATGAGGCGGATACTGACTTGCCCTGCCCACTGCCATTAAAGCATCCATTTTACGCTTTTCTATTTCATGTGGATTCAGAATATGAAGATCAACACCGGGCAATCTTAACCAGTTTTGGAAGAAATCTGTCCACAGCTCAGGGTATTTAAAGTTGCCGGGTGCATTCACAATCTGGCTGGCTTTCATCTGAGATTCGACCACATGCTGAGCCTCTTCCGCAATAGATTCAAATGCATCAATGTCAATGCCATCAAGATTACATCCCACCTCAATATCAGGGAGATAGTCAACATTCCACAACGGGGACAATTGTTTTGTATCAAAAAATCCCCATTGAATTCCTCTCAGCAAAGCGCATACAAATTGGCTGTCTGAATTTTGGGAACCGCAATGATTCAAATTTAATTGAAATCCGGATTGAAATTTCTTCGCTTTACCTTGTACAAATTTCCGCAAGATATTTGAAGCTTCCTTGTTACCCGGATTTTTGCCCAAACCTACCAGCCAATAAACCTGATCATCCTGCTGGATCACAAGCGTTTCATCCTTTGCACTTTTATAAATTTCCGGATCCGTCTGCAGCGATACAGTATCTGAAATTTGAATTTGCAGAACAGCCTCCTCCGGGGCTACAGTGGGTATAATCGTATGTTTCTCCTGTATTGGCCTGGCTTGTAGCGTGAATTTCATCCTTGTATTTATTCAATTGCGTCGAAATATAGCCATTTTAACGCATTTGGAAATACCCGGCCCCATTCTGTTTCATTATGGCCGCCATCCGGATGGATCACAAGTTGAAAACGAAACCACTCATTTTTGCGGTTTGCATTTTGTAAAGTCTTGACAAATCGGGTTAGTTGAGGCTCCATTGTATGACTTTCCTTCCCTCCAGCATAAAAGAATATTTCTGTAGGCTGGATGAATTTGAACCTGGAGGCCTCATTGAACATGGGGGCTGCTGCCCATAGAGAGGGAGAAAACACCATCCACTTTCCGAATATATGAGTGTATTGCATACCGGCATATAATGCAATCAATCCTCCCAGGGAGCTTCCTCCAATCCCGGTGAATGCCCTGCCTTTGAGCGTACGATATTGCTCGTCAATTTGGGGCTTCAATGTATGGACGATAAAATCAGCATATTCTGTACCTTCTGCTTTTTCAAGGGCCGGACGCGGATATGGTGAAAATTCATGGATTCTCTCTTTACCACCATGGTCTATACTGACTATAATCACTTCATGCTGATTGATCTCGGCAAGTGATGCCATTGCTTTATCGATTCCCCAATTGCCAAATGGCGAATGAATATCAAAAAGGTTTTGAGCATCCTGAAGATATAATACCGGGTAAAAACGGGTGGATGTATGATAATCGTGAGGAAGCAGCACTCTTACTTGTCTGTCTTTCTCATGGAATTGAGGCGTCGGTTGTATGGTCTCGATGATGGGTAGCAATAATTTGCTTTTCATCACATCGATACTTAATAATCCTGCTGTCATAACTTTTGAATATGTTCGAACAAACAAGAATAAACGTGTAATGTATGGGTAAAGTTCTGTTTGCTCCAATTTTAACTATAAAGATATACGTAAAGAATTGATAATAAATTAATTACGAGACTTTATATTTTGATGATCGGGATTTTTTAAATGAAATTCGGGTAAAAATCAACGATTGATTAAAATATAATATTGAAAAGCAATTTAAATATTTGTATATATTGTGTTTAATACATCATTATAGAAATAAAATATGGCAAAATTGAAGGATAGAGTTATTAAAGTGTAATTAGGTTTCTTGAATTCTTTGCGACTTTAACTGAGCTACTCTAATCTTAAGTTTTTTACATTGAACACCTTCGGAGTTCGGGCTGTGTTGTTTTTTGGATCCCGAGCTGCGCTTCACTTGCACGGGGTTATTTACTTTAAACACCATTCGGAGTTTAGGTGAGTCGAAGCACTAACAAGTAATCGGAGAATCCATTGCTTTTCCGGCTGTTTGGCTGTTAAACCCGGCCTTTAAAAATTTCCGTAGTTTTCAAGCTGTTTGCAACTCAGTTGTTAATATGAATTTGACGACAGGCAAGCAGGCACAGAAGTCGAGCAAACGCATTCGCACCGACCATCTTCAGAATTTATTTTAAAATGTTAATCCTCTTGTTGTTACTAGTTTGTAAGCGAGCGGCTTTGCATGCGCGGTGTGGAGAACAGCGTAGAAAACAAGGAAATTTTAAACAGCCTTGATCTTTTGTTACTTTTGCATCAAGGCAAAAGTAAAAGAAGCATTATGGCAGACGGAAGATATAAAGAAGGATATAAAAAGTATTTCGAAGCTATCGACAGATCGGGAAAGGAAGTAACAGACTTTCCTGTTGCTAAACGATTGGAACAAGAAACCAGAAGGCTTCAGAAGATATTTGCTCCGGTATTACTGGTGGCCGGGGTTCGTCTGATAATAGATACATTTATTGATCAGGTTGTCTATACGCAGGTGACAGGGTGGATATCGCTGGGACTTACACTATTGATGGGATTAATCATTCTCATATTCATTTTACTCGCTGTCCCTTCCAAAAACAAAATACCTGTCAACAAAGCTATCGGAGTGGCTTACTGGGCCATGTATCTTCGTCAGCGACTGGCATCCTTCTGGCTTTTGTATCTGGCTATCATCCTGGGATCATTAGCCTTAATCCTTATTACTTATGATCAGGCCGGTTCAGCTGTTTTGAAAGTCATCATGGCTGTGATGGTCAGTTTTGCCGGGATGTTTTTGCTAAGAAGTTATGTGTTGGTGGACTACAAATTTTATCTGAAGGAAGCAGAAAATCACCTGAATTCCTAAGTTCTGGGAAGCGGATTTCTTGAAATGCAAACTATTATCCCGGTCTGCTTGCTTATACTGCATTGTTTTTTGCAATTTTGGGCTGTCAGATGAACCAGTTTAAAACCATCAACAGTCAGTCAGCTTACCGGGAATGGTCTTCTCAGGTGGCGGAATTGCCCATATTTCAGAGATCCTGGTGGATGGATGCTGTATGTGAGGCTGAGAATTGGACGGCGGTTTTAGTGTATGATTCGACCGAAGAAGTACGTGCTGCAATAGCTCTTCCGATAGGTAGTAAGTGGGGATTGAAAACCAGGATACAAGCCCTCATGACGCCATTTTCCGGTCCATATTTCTCACTGCCTCCCAGTAATGAAAGGACGGAAATCAAAGCGAAGACCTTGTACTGGGAAATTATGGAACAGCTGATTTCTGCTCTTCCAGTGGTTCAAATAGAAGCATTTCACCTGAATCCGGAGATGGAAGATTGGCTGCCATTTCATTGGAAAGGCTACAGGCAAACTACAAAATATACTTTCCGGATGAAAATGGGAGATGCGAACAAGATTTTCGAACAGTTTCGCGGAAATATCAGAACCCATATCCGCAAAGCCGAACAAATATTGAAGGTGGAAGTCTCAAATGATATTGAGAGTCTGCACAAAGTACATGTAGCCTCCTTCGATCGCAAAAACAATAAGACTCCGATAAGTCTGGACTACCTCAAAGGAATTTATAATAGCTGCCGGCAAAACTCAGCCACTCAATCCTGGGTTGCCAAAGATGCCGCCGGAAAAATTGTTGCAGGAATCATGTGTGTACACGATGCTGACACTGCTTACATCCTTGTGAGTGGAACCGATATCAGACAGGGTGCACATGGCGCTATTCAGCTGCTATACTGGGAAGCGATTCAGTATTATTCACAAAGGGTGAAGGTGCTGGATTTTGAAGGCTCCATGCTTCCGGGAGTTGCTCCACTTTTCCTGGGTTTTGGTGGAGTGATGACACAATATTCCAGAGTTTTTAAGTGCAGCAATAGGTGGCTGGAAGCTGGATTGAGGGTGATGGGGAAGTGGGGGTAGGAGAAAAGTTTAACTCCTCAAAATATCGATTTCTATATCGAAATTATATAAATAAATATATGATTGTAATTAAATATTAAAAATCCTGTCAAATTATTTCCTCATATTTGTTTTTTTTAAAATTAACTTATATGAAGATATATTTGGCAATATTTATTTTGATTTTGTTTGGTTGTTCAAAGACACACTTAAATCACACTGATTCTTCTTTAGTTTTTCCTGAGCGTAAACCAGTACTAGAAATGGAATTCATGGTTGAAGGTATTACCGAATTGTTTGTATTTGGTGAAACCTTGCTAGCGATGTCAAGCAGAACTTTAACTGCTTTCTCAGTAACAACAAATGACCTGTTGTGGAATACGACACTGACAGAAAATGTCTTTGGAAGTCAAATTCAAGTGCTCGGAGATAAAATATATTCTTTTGATATTAATCGGGAACTTTTAATACTTGACATTAATTCTGGACAAGTATTGGAAAAGAGGAGACTGACAAGTGAGGAAAACAATCAAATGTCATGGATCACTTATCAAGATGGTTATTTATATTTTATTGAATATCAGCGGCCAGTAAATAATTCTTTCAAAACTCTTGTATTTTACAAGTATGGATTGGAAGATGCGGTAAAAGAGGAGTTCCTCCGCATAGATAGTGTGAGAGTATCTTGTAAAAACCTGGTTTGTCCCATGATTCTGGATTCAAGAAGCGAAAAAATTTATTTTTCAACGGAGATATGTCTGCATGCCGAACTAACAGATGGAAAATATATGTACGATTGGAAAAAAGATTCATTAACCAAGATTAGCAGCAGCGTTCATCAAGGTAGTTTTCAATTTGAAAACTTCACCTTGTTTGAGGATAAGTTTTTAATTTTTGACGAGACAGATAATAAGACTGTAGGATTAAATCTTGAGACAAATCAATATCTATGGCGAAAGGGACAAAGTGGTGGGCTTTCTGCCTCTGTGTTTCCTTCTTATTTTGGAACATATGTTTTTAACGGAAAATTATATAGTTGGGATAAGGTGCGGGATGAATTACAACAAGTTGATCACATGAGTGGAAACCCAATATGGAGGCAAAATATAATTTCACAAAAATATTCATTAGCAATGGTTGAAAATGCCGCCAGTGCATTCTTCATTTCAACCTTAACAACTGAGGGGCAATCAGTTCCCGTTATTAATATTATTGACATGAATTCAGGAAGGTATTTAATAAGATGGGGCCCTTATGAACTTGAGAATTTAAACACATATATCAGGAAAAATCTAAATGCAGTGGTTTATTCGCCTATTGATGGCAGTTGCTATGTAGCAACCAATAAAACAATTTATAAGTATAAGCTTCCAAGTTTGAAATGACTCAATTCTAAGGGGATATTTATTTAGAGTCGTAATTTTGTAGCAGAGACGCGACTAATCGCGTCTCTACTACAAAATTGTCCCCTACTTTATAACTTTAAACTTGAATCGCGAGAAAAAAGGCGGTTTCCTGGCTGTTTCACTCAAAATTCATAATTCCTAACTCATAACTCTCCCCGCGGCTGTTCATCTCATCTCTTATAATTTATATCTTATATCTAAGCTCAATCCCAATGAAACTCCTTAATCTTCCTCTCCTCTCTTTGTGAAGGTCTCACTCCCCACCTGAATCCCATTCTTCCTTTCTTAACTTCCAGGTTAGTTGTTCGGGTAAGGCCTGAACCTGATTGGATATGCACTGTGTACTTGCCCGGACGAAGATATACTTTGCCATTGTCAGCTGCTTTGACTACGATCTCTTCAGCTTCTTTGGGATTTTCTTTTTTCAGCCATTCCACATAAGCAGTCAATTGAGTTGAATCAATACTCAGATCATATTCGATGTATTGAAAACCTGCAGCATAAGATTTTGCCGGAATAGTCTGAAGCACCAGATCACCTGCCTTTATCTGAACACTCAATACTTCCGGTTTTGCCATGAAGACAGGCAACTTGATTTTTGCTTCAGGTGCCGTACTCCAGACTTGTCTTTTTCTTCCCCAATTCGGCTGATAAGTCGGTGTTGAAGGTTCAAAAACGTAGAGCGGAGATGATAACGAATCTTTAGGAAGGCTTTGAATTTCTTTCAAACTTGCTTTGAAAATAGATCTTCCATGCGTACCAATAACGATTTCCTGATCTCTGGCCTGAATCGCCACATCATGCACCGCTACCGGTGGTATACCTGACTGGAAAATTGAGAAGTTTTTACCTCCATCCATAGAAATATACATTCCATGATCTGTACCTGCATAAATCACATGGGCCTGGACGGGATCTTCTGTAACTACATTGACTGGTTCGGCAGGCAGATTTGTTCCAATTTTATTCCAGGTACTTCCATAATCTTCACTCACATATATATAAGAATCAAAGTGGTCAAATCTGTATCCATTCAGACTCACATAAACTCTGCCTTCCACGTGTGAAGAAGCAATTACCCTTGAAACCCATAAATAAGGAGGCAAGCCTTTGCTGATATTTTCCCAGGACTGACCGGCATCTTTGGATACATGCACCAATCCATCATCACTACCCGCATATAGTAATCCAAAACGTAAAGTGGATTCATCTATGCTAGTCAAAGTACCGTAAGGAACATCTCCTTTTTTACCCCCGTTGGTCAGGTCCTTTGATTTCAGTGGGAAGCTCTTTCCGAAATCCAGTGATCTGTGGAAATGATTGGATCCCATATAAATGATAGATGGATTATGCTTGGAAATTACTACGGGAGTCTGCCAGTTCCATCTGTGTGGACGTTCGCCCAGATCATGCTTTGGAGTGATATATTCTACCTCTTCACTTGGCATATGCTTCCGGAAATAATGTCCAAACTGATATCCGTAATAGACATATTTATTGGTTGTATCAATGGCGATTTGCATGCCATCTCCACCTCCGAGTTCTTTATATGGATATTCTCCATCTGCATGCCAGCGATTACTGAAAGAATAATTGCTGGGGCCATACCATACGCCATTATCCTGCATGCCGCCATACACATTATAAGGTCGGGCATTGTCCACATTGACAAAGTAGAATTGAGAGACCGGAGGAGCATTGAGTTTGTTCCAGGTTTTGCCATCATCATAACTCATGTTCAAGCCTCCGTCGTTAGCTGACAGAATGTGATGGGGCTTGGCAGGATTGATCCAGAGTCCGTGGAAATCCACGTGCACATTTTCCTTCAGGATGCTGCTGAATATTTTTCCACCATCTTCACTTTTTACAATATCCACTCCGTACAAATACACTTTATTGGGATCTACCGGTGACACAGTCATCTTACCAAAGTAATATCCATAGGTATAGTAAATGCCATCTAAATGATCAGTGTGCGTCTTTTTCCAGGTGCGGCCCGCATCATCCGAGCGGTACAATTCTGCTCCGATAATGGGTGTATCAAATAATTGCTGATTGGCATCCTCGAGATAAGTCACCAGCGCTTCAGGGAGAATCTGATCTTTTTCGATCATCTGAATGATTGACTTTGCAGTGTATTTTTCTGGAAAATTATTGTCTTTAAGGTAAGTATCGATGACTTTTGCTTCCAGAAGAAGGAAGTCCTTTTTGCTCATGTTTCTCAGATCATTTTTTGTTAGACCTTTCTTTACTTCTTCCTTAGGATCTTTTGGCCTGAAATCCTGATTGTCCAGCAATGCATAGATGATGTTTGGATTCTGAGGATAAACGGCCAATCCAATTCTACCCACTTTCTCGCCGACAGGAAACCCGCTTCCGGGCCTGCTCAATACTTCCCATGCTTCACCGCCATTGTTGGATCTGTAAATACCACTACCACCTCCGGATTCCACAAAATTCCAGGAATAACGCTCCCTTTCCCACATGGAAGCATACAGGATGTCCGGATTTTTTGGATCAATCTCCATGTCAATAGCGCCTGTTTTGGGATTGATAAACAGGGTTTGTTTCCATGTCTTTCCGCCATCAGAAGTTTTGTAAACTCCGCGTTCATGATTAAATGTATAAAGATGTCCCACAGCCGCTACCCATACAACATCCGGATTATTGGGATGTAAAATGATTTTACCAATATGATGTGTTTCCGCGAGCCCTTTGTGACTCCAGGTTTTGCCTTTGTCCTCACTCTTATAAATTCCGGTACCTGCATAAGAACTTCTGCTGGAATTACTCTCACCGGTTCCTACCCAGATAATCTCTCCTCTGCCCCAATCCACTGCGATGTCTCCAATATTGGTAGTCAAAACAGAATCAAAAACCGGCTCGAATGATTGACCATTCGTTCTCGTCACCCAAACTCCTCCGGTGGCATATGCAACATAAAATTCAGTTGGGTCATTTGGATTCACATCTATATCCACCACCCGTCCGCTCATGATGGTCGGTCCAATATTAGTGAAGGGCACGCCATTCAGCAAAGAATTATCTTTCAAACTTTGTTTTGCAGAGAATCCTTTCATTCGCATATCTGCAGAAGTAGCAGCAGGAAGGGGAGGAGTAGTGACTTTTGCAGCTTGTTTTTTTTGTGCAATGGCAGCAAATTGCATAAACAGAAAACTGATAACAAGGAGAATGGGTGACATTGACTTCATACCGGAATGAGTTAGGTGATTGTTATCTGCAATATTACAAAAATTGGGGCAGAATAATATTTGTATTGGTTTTGGGTACTGCCAATTTATTAGC
Source organism: Saprospiraceae bacterium (assembly GCA_022841345.1). Lineage (GTDB taxonomy): Bacteria > Bacteroidota > Bacteroidia > Chitinophagales > Saprospiraceae > SLDF01. Next base: position 88,526 of record JALHRR010000005.1, on the reverse strand, counting down.
AGCCTTGGAGTATTCAAGAAAAAAACTTGAATGTTCCAGCTTTTATAAATTCCTCCTTCAGCGCTAAGCTTTCCAACTGGGCTAATAAATTAGCCGGACCAAATGGTGAGTCAAGGAGCATCCAGGTTTAGCCAAGGGTGTCAGGGCTTCCTTTACAAATGCGAAGCTTCTTATCCGGGATAATAAATTGGCAGGACGGAACACCTTTTGGTACTGCCAATTTATTGGCAGTCGTGGAGTATCCAACAAAAAAACTTGAATGTTCCAGCTTTTATTAATTCCACCTTTAGCGCGAAGCTTACTAACTGGGCTAATAAATTAGCCGGACCAAAAGGTCGAATCAATGAGCATCCAGGTTAAAAAATATTGATTACCGGCATTTCTTGATTGCCCTTTGAGTTTGAAGAATATCAACCCGTTAATAATTAGTCGGACCAAATAGTCTGAAAACTCATAAAAACTTCATTTTAAACTCTGGTTCTGAACTGAGCTCATAATGGATATGAACTAGTTTTCCTGCATGCTGCGTACTGAGGCTACTGTATTGAATAGGAATAGTCAGCGGACTTTCCCAATAATCCAATTCAATATCTTTATACAATTTGATTTTAGTCAAAAGACAAATACGATCGAACCCATGAAGTTCCTGCGGAATAAGGATTTTTGTTGCAAAATGTATGCAGGAATCATCATGATGTTTATCAATTAATTGATAAGTACTTTTTTCAAGTGTTAATAATGGAGCAAGAATTTGAATGCATGATTCATGATCTTTCAATTCTCCCATCATTCTTTTTTGATCCAGATTTGAATCCAGTAATGCTGCATGAACTTCAATTTTTTCAGGTATGAAAATGGTACTTTCTTTCACCTGTGGGCCAAGGTGGAGATAAATGGCAACCTGGGGTTCCTTCCTTAATCCAGCCTGAAGTGTTTCACAAATTACAATATCCGGAGAGTTTATTGGATCAATTTCATACTCCAAAATATCGCAAAGTTCAATCTTCTGAATATAAGATTCCAGGTTCAAAACCTTCAGTGTATTTCTGAGTGATTCAATACTTACCGGATTGATATCTATGAATGTACATTTAATTTGATCCTCTTCAAACAAGGTCAACAAAGGAGATATGAGCGTTGCAAAAGGTCCGCATCCGGCATACAATATTTGAACAGGGGAGCCCGGCTGAGCTTCTAACTTATCTTTAATAGCCTGATGTATCGCTTTCAGGAATCTTTGGGTCCTGATAATGTCGTGAATACACATTGCTGCCCAGGTGCTTCCGATCGCAGTTCCGCTTTTCAGTTTGATATTATCTCTGCTCTCATTTTTTTCAGGATCAAATCCTGATACTTCCAAAAGCAGTGAATATAAATCCCCGCAAAGACTTTGCAACGCTATTCCTAACTTCTCTTCATGCAAAAGTTTATCTGTAATTTCTGCCAGCTTAGACTGCACCTTCCTTTTTTAAATTGTCATTTCTGCTTCTTAATCAGGGGCTAAATGTATTCAAAAATTAGCCAGGGATTGCTAATCCTTCTCTTATATAAAAAGGGCAACGCTTAGATTTGAAGCATTGCCCTTTTTTAGCATTTCTTTACAGGAATGTTTTATATCTGAACCCCAACTTTCAAATATGGAAACCACATGAAGAAGTCTTTGGAAGCAAAACCTTGACTTGAAGTAATTGCGGGTCCATTTACGACTGAGTTCGTTATCATTCCAAAGGAATAGGCTTTATTCATTTGTCCGCTCACTCCTGCTCCAAATAATAAGTTTGTATCGGTGGCAATAGGAATGGCAATCTGGTTATAAATGTTGAACATCGGAATTATGGCGCCATCATTAACCCCATAAGACCGAAAATCAATCTGAACGAAATTGATTGAGGCTGGTGTGTCAAAACTATTTGATCTTGCCCCATCTATTATTGTCAAACCATGTGTGTAATAGCCTGCTATCAAATCAAGCCCAAATTCATATTCATATTTCTCATTTATGGTATAGAATCGTGAAGCTCCAACACCTAAAGTGTAAGTAGTGTGACTATTATAACCTGTCTGTGTATTTGTATCTCTATAATAGGTTTGCAAAGTTCTGCGGATTAAACCACTACTAACATGATACCTGAAATTACCTCTGTTTGTGTAATAATCAACAGAAAATATCATGGGGTGTCTGGATCGAACCGATGTATAGTCCAGGCCATTTTTTTCCAATTGAGGTAAACTGTTGAAAAATTCAGAGATATCTCTGTCAACACCATAGGCAACACTGACCTGAAAACCTCTTTGCTTTTGAGCGAAGGCTAAATTGGAAACAAATAATAATAGTATCAATAATCGCATGTCCTTTGAATTTAAAGGTGTATAAAAATAATAAAGGAATATGCAAAACAAGCAGAATGAATACAATGATAAGCTTTTTTCCTAACGCAATCCGTTGAGCATTAATATCCTTTAACAGTTAAAATTTTCTGTACAGCAAATTGGTAGTATCTTTGCAGCCTTAAACAAGGATTGATGATGTTTCCAGAGTATGATGTGATAGTGGTAGGTGCCGGACATGCAGGTTGCGAAGCAGCCGTGGCTGCCGCTAATATGGGTTCGAAAGTCCTTCTCGTCACGATGAATATGCAGACAATTGCTCAGATGAGTTGTAATCCTGCCATGGGTGGCGTGGCCAAAGGCCAGATCGTACGCGAGATAGATGCGTTGGGCGGATATAGCGGTATTGTTACAGATCATACAATGTTGCAGTTCAGAATGCTCAACTTGTCCAAAGGTCCAGCCATGTGGAGCCCAAGAGCACAAAGTGACCGCATGCTTTTTGCAGCAAAATGGCGTGAAATGCTGGAAGCAAATCCATTGATTGACTTCTGGCAGGATATGGTCAAAAGTCTCATTGTAAAAGGCGACCAGGTCAAAGGCGTCGTCACTTCCATGGGCCTTGAAATTGCATCAAAATCTGTTGTTTTGACAAACGGAACTTTTCTGAATGGAATCATCCATATCGGAGAAAAGCAGCTGGGTGGTGGAAGAGCAGGAGAGAAGGCATCCTCAGGAATTACAGAACAACTTGTCGAACTTGGTTTTCAAGCCGGTCGCATGAAAACAGGAACCCCACCAAGAGTGGATGGTCGCAGTCTGGATTACAGCAGAATGGAAGTACAACCCGGTGATGAAAATCCTTCCCGTTTTTCATTTACTGAAACTCCAAAACTGGAGAAGCAATTGCCTTGTCATATCACCTACACTTCTACTGAAGTACATGATTTACTGAGAACTGGATTTGACAGATCTCCCATGTTCAATGGAAGGATAAGAGGACTTGGCCCGAGGTATTGTCCTTCTATAGAAGATAAAATTGATCGTTTTGCCGACAAGGACAGGCATCAGCTTTTTGTAGAGCCGGAGGGCTGGAATACATGCGAGATTTATGTAAATGGTTTTTCTTCTTCACTTCCGGAAGATGTACAATATAAAGCCTTGCGCAAAGTAGCCGGATTTGAAAACGTTAAAATGTTCAGGCCGGGTTACGCAATTGAATATGATTTCTTCCCACCTACTCAATTAAGATTGAATCTGGAGACACAGTTGATTCACGGGCTGTTTTTTGCAGGACAAATCAATGGCACAACCGGCTACGAAGAGGCAGCTTCACAAGGTCTGATGGCCGGTATCAATGCACATCAATATATCCATGATCTGGAGCCTTTCATCTTGAAACGCTCGGATGCCTATATTGGAGTGTTGATTGATGATTTGGTCAATAAAGGCACTGATGAGCCTTATAGAATGTTTACCTCCCGGGCAGAATTCAGAATATTATTGAGACAGGATAATGCCGACCTGAGATTGACTCCGCTCGCAAAAGACCTTGGAATGCATCATCTTGAGGCTCGCATGGAAAGAGTGAAGGATAAGAATGAAGCAATTTCTGCTATCAGTAAAGTCTTCAGAGACGAAAGTATCGCTCCTGAGGAGATCAATCCATATCTGGAGTCTGTGGATTCTGCTCCTATCCGTCAGAAGATGAAATTGTATACAATCTTACTAAGGCCGGGTGTGGATATTCCGGCGATGCGCAAGTATGTATCCTGGCTGGATGTATTATTGAGTCCATATGATGAGGAACAATTGGTTTCTTCTGAAATTCACATGAAATACGAAGGCTATATCCTGAAAGAAAAGGAAATGGTCGACAAGATGGAGCGCCTTGAAAGTATCCGCATCAAACCGGATTTTGATTACAAAATATTGAATGCTTTATCTCATGAAGCAAGACAAAAGCTCTCCACAGTAAAACCACAAACGATTGGCCAGGCCAGCAGAATCAGCGGAGTGAATCCATCTGATATTTCTGTATTGCTGGTGCATATGGGGCGGTAGAAGTAGGGAAGAAGCTACAAGCCACAAGCTCAAGCTGTAAGGGAACAAGCCTGATGAAGGCGTAAGGAATAAGTCATAAGGCGTAAGTAAACAGCCAGAACAGCCGGGAAAAAGTAGCTGCGAGCTTCGAGAAAACAGACGGGAAGAAGTAGCTTCGAGCTACTTGGCTACTCCAATCTCGAATGAAACAGACTGCACAGCCAAACAGCCTGAGTGTGAGTTGTGCGTTTTGAGTGTGAACCCTATCCCTGCCCTTTCCCTTTTGAAGGGAAAGGAGAACAGCCAAGCTGCCGTTGGTGAACAGCCGGAACAGTTTCTATCTTTAAAATCTCGCGAAGCACATCACCTTGTGATTATTGAGGCGTAGCCGAAAATAATCGCAAGACATCATTTTTTCAGAGTTTGCTCTCTGAAAAAACATCACCTTTCAAGGCGTAGCCGCAGAAAGACATCACATTACTTCGAATATATTCCAGGAAATAGCTGCACTCACTTGCAGTCGAAGCCGGCCTGATTGGCGGGTGTTGCAGGTGCTGAATGTTTTCGCAAATTTTCAGGATCAAAGAGTAACCAATAAGTAAAATGGAAGAATCAAAAATCAGCTTTTACGCAGTCGAAGGGTTTTGACCTTGTTGCTGTTTTTGTGAATCATTTTGACCATATACATGCCACTTGGAAGATCAGAGATATCAAACTGATCAGTGTTTTGTGCATAGTATGTTTTCACTACACTTCCCACCATATTCAGAACCTGTACCTTGCCTATCTGCTTGGTATCTGAGATTTGAAAATATTGGTTAGCAGGATTTGGCTGAATTTTGATATTTTCTCCAAATGTAATATCACGGGTTGAAACGCTGCTTGTGAAAATGAAAGTGCCTGTGATGGAGTCAGCAGGATTATTTTTGTTTACAAATTTAACTTTGTATTCTCCGTCTCCTCTGAAGTTGTTGTGAGAAACCTGAATATAGAATTCTCCTTCCTGACCGGCTTCCAGATCAAATTCCTGTGTCAATGTTGTCGGGAGATAGCATAGATTGATATCACACACCTGAAAAATCCAGGAACTTGGAGAAGTCACAGGAGTTACTGTCCAGACATATGTCACTTTTGAATTGCTGTTATTTTTAACAGTGGTTACTGCTTTATTGAAAAACTCTGCCAGATCGACAGTTTTTATTGCAGGATTTGTGGACAACGAAATCTGGCTAAAAAGAGCCAAATGCAGGAAGATACCTAAGATTGTAAGAGAATGTTTCATGGTCACTGGGGTAAAATATCTATCAAATAAGTTCGATTTTTTTTATATACGACAAAGATGAGATTTTTTAAACAAAAAAAGAAGGCTATCCAATGAATAGCCTTCTAAAATTATGTTAAAGTTTGTTATTATTCGACGATCGTCACTTTTTGAGTGATTTGACCCTTTTGAGTCTTCAATGTAAGCAAGTATAAACCTGCAGGTTTTTGCACATGATACTGTATGTTGTGAGTGCCTTGTCCAAGTTTCAGATTTCTTTCAAGAATTTCTGTATTCTTACCTGTAAGATCCTGCAGAACAATCTGACAATCAGATGCTTCGTCCAGAGAAAGGATAAGATTCAGGTCTTGTCTTGCCGGATTTGGTGCAATACTAAGTGCATTTTCATCAAGGAATTTTTCTTCAGAACTTGTTCCGGAAATACCGGCAATTTTGATGTTATCCAGCCACAGGTTATTTCCATACGCGGAGACACCTACAAAACGAACCATCAGTTCTTCTGCTCCATTATAATTGGAAAGATCTACAACGTTATTTCTCCATCTGGCGGTTCTTGGTATAAAGAAGCCTGTTTGCGCAGGACCTGTGCTCAAAGTCGAACCAGCTTTGTTGAAAACTGAAGTCCAGGTTTCTCCGCAATTTGTTGAAACTTCAATCTGTAACCTGTCTGATTCAGATTGGTAAGTAACATATGCATGATCAAAAGTGAGCGCAACTGAATCCTTACCTGATAAATCGGCTTTATAAGTCATCATGGTTACTCTTTGGTTGGCAAGGAGCCCATAAAAATTGTAAAAAATTGCCTTATCAGACGCTTCAAATGCACCGATTCTCCATGTTGCTGTACTGAATTCTGTATTATCAACCACAGCCAGATCTATCTCAGCATTTCTGAGTAATATTATATTTTCAGGAGTGGCAAAATTTGCAACTTCTTCAAAACCTTCTTCCATGCTGTCACTTACAGGGTCAACAGGTACTGTAGGCACTGTTACGGGTTTTACAATCGAATTAAATTTATAAATATCAGGAAGGCCATTAACAGATAAAATCCTGGCTGATATTTGATTTGCACCTGGATACAAAACTTGATCCTCTGCATCAATTACAAGTGGTTCGCCTACCGCTAATGTTCCTTCCCATGGAATAGTTGTAATGGCACCATTGACATTTACTTCCAATTCAAGAGAAGTAATTTCAGTATCAGTTGTAGTATTTGCTACTTCAAATGAAGCACCTAAAATATTATCACAAAAAGTAGGTGGAAGTCCAAATGAGCTTTTAAGAGAAGCATCAGCAATACCGTCCAAAGCTATTGGCTTTGAAATCTCTGCCTGGAAAACAGCTTTTGTGGCATGGTTCTGCAAATAAGATACTACTGCAAGTTCTCTGTAATCATAGATATAATCAGGAATAGGTGCGTCAAAAGCAATGGTCATTGTATCTCCGGCAGCTAATGCCTCAGTTAATGAAGTACCATTGTGATCAGGGTACATTTTTCTCATTACACCTTCAAAAATTCTTTCTGCAGTGGAACCAGGTGCAGAAGGAAAGTTGATTTCTTCCTCAACTAAAGCAACGTGCAAACGTAAGTTGGCAGGTGCAATTTCTGTATCTCCATGGTTAATGATTTTTGCTTCTACGCTAACCGTCCTCAGCTCCTCATCAAATGAGTGGTTTATCAATAATTCAATTGGAGTGGTAATCCCTACAGAATAATTAAATACATTATTATTGAATCCATAAGGTCCGCCGGCATAATCTGCTGTCCATGTTCCTAAGCCTCCTCCACCGTAGGATGAAGTTGGAACCGTTCCATCTAAAGCTGCTACCGGTACACCTCCCTGAGCGTAATAATTCCATCTTGCCTGTACCTCAGCTGGGTTTTGTTCATTCATTGGATCATAACCCGGAAAATTCGTTTGGAATTTAATGGATACTACTCTCGAAAGATTAGCCTTTAATAATGTATTAAAAGCAGGATTTTGGGATGCACAAGGAGGACATGATGCATTTGTAAATTCCTCTACAAGTGATTTTCTTTGAAACTGTGACCACATGGGTAAACAGAGAAATAAAGCAATAGCAAATAGTAAAATTTTCTTCATGGAAATCAGAAGGTTAAGTGTGATAAAAAATTTAGGCACAAATGTAAATAACTACTTCATTTAAAGTAAGAATAACTTGGGAAAATTTCGCTTTCGCCAAATTATATTTTTGAGTTTGTGATTCTCACAGAAAGAAATTTAGTGGAAACAAAATAAGCGTTCAAAATAAAAATTTGTAATATACAGTTTATCATACTTTTACAAGTAAAATAAATTCTTATATAAACAAACGATTATTTATTCATTGTGATTTTTGACTCCATCCAGAGAATTGAGTTTCCGGTATTGTGCTCGTTTTGCTCCCAGTGGGGATTGCCCGGATCTATCATCCACTGATCATCCACTATAAATTTGTATAAATGTTTACCGGGTGGCAAATATAGATTTAGCTCCCATTTTTCGCCATTTCGCTGCATAGTATATCCGCTGGGATTCCAATCATTAAAAGTTCCTGTGACTATTACTTTGTAGGCTTTTTTGAATCCGGATAAACTAAAGCAATGATTGGGCTCCACACTTATTACAGAATTTTTTTGCTCACCACTGCCGATACTGCAAGGATTGTGTGGATCCATTATCCATTTTCCATCTACCACAAATTTATATTCATGATTTCCTTTTGGTACGATATAATTAGTAGCCCAGTAGTCAGAAGTTTTCTTAAGAATAATTTCTTCCGGATTCCAATTATTGAAAGTACCGCAGACGCTTACTGAGCGGGCATTAGGATAGGCATGCAATACAAATTTGGTCTTGTGCCCCAGGTTAATGACTGAATTCGTATTTCCAAATCCATCAGGACGCGAGTTTTCATTGTGTGGATCCAGGATCCATTTTCCGTCCACAATAAATTTATAAGTATGTGTCCCTTCTTCCAAATAAACCGGCAGCTGCCAGCCATTTTCTTTTTTAATCATACTTATCTCTGTGGGATTCCAGTTGTTGAAACTACCTGCAAGTGTTACTATTTTGGCTGATTCAAATCCTTGTAGCAAAAACGTATGATTGGTTCTAAAATATACTGAGTTGAAGCCATTTGTACCATTAGGTTCAATTTGAGGATTCTGCTGATCATGCATCCATTTTCCATCAACAATGAATTTGTATGTAATCTTGCCGTATGGAAGCGGAAGTTTGATTTGCCAGCCGGATGAAGTTTTCTGCATTGGATGTTGCATGACACTCCACTGATTAAAACTGCCTGAGATCACTACCTTACTTGCCTCAGTATATCCTTTCAGTTCAAAAATTGTGAACCCATCTTTATCTTCTCTGATACTGGAAAAGGTGGTTTTATTCCGGCCAAATTGCACATAGGCGGTGGTAGATTCCTGAGCCTTTTTCAGCAGGTCAGTATTCATGCTTTTTATAAACCGCCCTTCAATCTCAGACACCGGTTTGTACAATTCAATCGTATTTTTTGATTTGGAATTGCTCAGTATTTTCCAGCCCTCCTTGCCGAGATTTCCCAGTAGATTCATTTGAACCAGGCTATCCATATTTACTGTTATCAAATTCAGTGTGTTCATTGTGCTGTCACAATTTGCCTGAGTCCAGGTTTTTGGAATCGAGATGATCATGTTACCATCTTTAATCTTGAAGTTGGAGCTTTGGCCAAATGATAGCATAGCTGTAAAAAGCTGCACAGCGATAAGAGTAACAATGCTATTTATTTTATTTGACCTCTTCATTCTTCTTCTTGACTAAACGGTCGAAAACTCCATTCTTTCCTTACAAAATTAACACTAAAAATGCCTTTATCCAGCAATGAATGCCCAATCATTCCGTCTATATGGATATTATAGGCTTTACCCATATCATCAAGTGATGCAATGATAGCAGGGATATCACATAAATCCGCTCCCGGCAGATTTAGTTCATACAAGGTACCGCCAAGAACCTCGATTTTATTTCCATCCGTTCCATTCAGGATCATACGTTTATCAACTGCGACCTGATTGAGTACTTTCTTTCTTAGTATTTTATTGAGAACCAACATCTCAGCACCTGTATCCATGCAAAGTACCATTTTCTTTCCTGCAATTTTTGCATCTATCAGAATCATATTGCTGTGCGGTTTCAATTTGCCTCTGCATTTTGAATTTCTGTAGTTACATTTTTCCGGATTCTGAATCCTGTTACCTTTTCTGTCCAGAGTGTGAAGAATCATCACTTGTTCTTCCAGATTGATCTCCATTTCATATTTCTCAAACAAAGCATTTCCCAGTAGTCCGAGAATTTTTGCTCCTAATTTATTTTCAATGTGATTCAGTGCCAGCACATCTGCCTCGACGTCTGTCCATGACAATTCCTGAATTTTTAATTCCTCAATTTGTGTTGAAAAAGCAGCAGATTGTGCGCCACCGACGCCACCTGCCAGCCATTCAGCTTTGATTTGACTATCCCTGAAATATGTCTTATTTAAAACCAGATAAGGCGCCCCGGTATCAAGTATAAAGTATCCATCCAGACGGTTAGCCATCCCTTCCAGCAATATCAGGTTTCTTACTTTTCTAAACGGGAATTTGATAAAGGCAGGAGTACTTTCAAGTATATGAAGATCCAGTGAGCTTCCCTGATATGTCCCTAAATGAAAAAACTGTAATGGCTCGTGATGAGCTTTCAGAGGTGCATTTGCAGCCATTAAAATACTGCAGAATTGCGTAAGGAATAATATCAGAAATAGTGGGCGAATGCTTTTTTTTTCGAAAGTAGACGGATTCTGTCAATAGCGCAATATTTATAGACGAATCTTTTCTTATCGGTATATCAACGAACGTTTTTTGCGGTTTTTGAAGAGCTAAGTTTATTAGAATTGTTTTGAATCCTATACCTCAATCCTGCCAGGGTAGTAGATGAAAAAAAGTGGTCAAATGCCGGTCCGATTGCACTTCCCTTCAAATGATGGCTGTATGCCTGCTCAAAAAAGAGACTGTATGTTTTGTTGAGATGGGCTTCAAGGCCGATGGCAATATTTGCGGTGTAGAAATGATTTCCACGTATAGTTTCGCCTTCGAATATTCCGTTTTTGTAGCTGGCACTGGATAGCAGACTGTAACCTGCAGCTCTCGCGTTGTTTTCAATATAGTCCAATTGTGGTCTGTCTCTGAAATAATCATGCTCCGCATAATTGGCGTGAATTACATAATTTCCAGATACTCCTCCTGCAACATAGCCTCTCATGAATCCTGCAAATGGTAATTTTAGCTTCAGAATGAGCGGTATGCTGGCAATTCGAACCTGATTCTCTCCGGCATACACGCTTTTATAATTTTTGATCAGGTAATGGATGCCTGCACTGAGTTCCACTGCATTCATATCCATTGACAGATTCAAACCCATACGGAAATTGTCTTCAATCCGACCCAACATCACTTCTGACTGTTGATTGGGAAATGGAGATTTGATCAAATCTTTATCATAACCGATGACTGCACCTACAAGAAAGCTGAATTTCTTATTGTCAAAATTGCCGGGGTATAAAGTAGGAAGAACCCATTCTTGTTGATCTATATTTTCAGGCTCAATTTGTGAAGTGAGAAGAGGCAATTTTTCAAGGTCCGTTTTTGTTTCACTGATCAAAATATCATTTGAAACTGCAGTCATTTCCAAAGATGTCCCCGGTATGGCAGGGGTTTCAGCTATCAGAGATTCGCTGTTAGAATGAAGCGGCGACTCAACTGTTGCTGCCTGTTTAGCTTGAACTGAATTTGGTTCTGAAATAACCCCGGACTGATTGGAATTGGCAGCTGAAGTTTTCTTAGCAAAGTTGACAGGCTTATCATTCGGAGATTTTTTCAATGAAGACTCCGGTAATTTCTTTGATTCAGAGTTCAGCATGATGGATGCTGAGGATGCAGCTTCAGAATCATTAAGATTGCCATTATTTACTTGTGAATCAGACTTTGATTCAGGGTGTAGGTTTGAATCCTGACTTACTATAATGGTTTCTTTATGCGAAAGATCAAAAGGCTTGTTCAGTGAACCGGCAAAGAAGTAAAAAACAAAGAAAAACATTGCCAACTCAACAATCTTGCCTCTGAGTATGGATTTTTTTCTTTTCTCATAAGTTTCCAGTCTTTGTTCCAAAACATTCCATGAACCGGAATTGTATGGCATAGTTAAATTGGCAAGATCTGACTTTACTTCTGAATCATTTAAGGAAATAAAAGGTATTGCATTGTCCATTTTTTGAGACAATTTATCCCATGATTCCGGAGCATATGGTGCCTGGAAGTCCCGGAACATTTTCCTGATATTTTCATCAGAGTTCAACGGCTTATTATATGGATGTCTTTTCTTCATTTTTTCAGAGCTCTGTCATTTGAATTATTTCCTGCAATTTGAGTCTGGCCTTTGCCAGATTTGATCTGGATGTGCTTTCCATAATTCCAAGTTGTTCACCAATTTCTCTGTGTGAAAATCCTTCGATTACAAATAAATTGAAGATTGCACGGTACATAGGACTTAATTGCTGGATAGCTTTCAGTAATTCTGATTCTCTCATTTGACTAAAAACATCTGCACTTGTTTCTGAAATATTGACAGCATTATCCAGCTGATCTACCTGATGTCTTTTGCTCTTGCGATAATGATCGATACAGGTATTGATTACGATTCGTCTCATCCATGCAATAAGTGAAGTGCCTTCCTGGTATGACTGTATTGATCTGAATATTTTCATAAAGCTGTCATGCAACATATCCATAGCAGTATTTTGATCATCAGCGTACCTTAAACAGACTCCCATGAGCACTCCATAGTACTCTTCATACAGTCGCTTTTGCGCCCAGCGTTCCTGCCTGACACAAGCGGTTATGATATCTGCTTCTTTAAAATTCACACTGATTACAAAACTCATCTCATGATATGTAGGTTCTAAATTTCATTATTGAAACGAATGGACTGGCTCCTTCGCTGCCTAAAGTTATTTTTTTCTCATGATACCTATGTGCTGGTAAGTATTGAAATTCGGGATCTAAAGTAAATTGACTTATTCAAATGTGCAGGAAAGTAATCATCCTGTTAAAATCTGAGCTATATTTCGCTTATGAATGAAGTTGTCGATATTGATAATTTGAACTTAGTTGTAAGTGTTGATCAATTGTTCTGGATCAACATTTGTTTGGGATTTCTCATGTTTGGAGTGGCGCTGGATATCAAGTTGGAAGATTTCAAAGCCTTGTTCAGGACACCGAAACCTATTTTAGCTGGACTTGCCTCACAGTGGCTATTGTTACCTTTCCTGACATTTGTATTGGTCTTGATTTTACAACCTCATCCGGGAGTAGCTTTAGGTATGATGATGGTAGCGGCTTGCCCGGGAGGGAATATATCAAATTTTTTAGTTCATCTATCTAAAGGCAATGCAGCACTATCCGTGACACTTACCTCTATTACTACTGTGCTCGCATTCATCGTAACTCCATTAAATCTGATATTTTATGGAAATCAATACGAGCCCACACAAGAGATTTTAAAAGAGTTTGAGCTGGACCCCTTAAAACTGATATGGATATTGGTTCAGCTGGTGATGATTCCACTCGTGCTTGGACTATTCTTTGTGTATTACTTGCCCACATTGACTGAAAAAATAAAGAAACTGGTTAAAATAATATCCATGTTGATTTTTTCCGGAATTGTAATTGGAGCCTTGATTTCCAACGCAGACAAGCTGCTGATTTATATCAGGCTGGTTTTCATTTTGGTTTTGATCCACAATGCAATTGCATTCGCTGCCGGGTGGTCACTTTCCAAACTAATCGGTCTGAATAAAAAGGATAGAATTACGATCATGTTTGAAACCGGTATTCAGAATTCAGGACTGGGTTTAATTATCATCTACAATTTTTATGATGGCCTGGGAAGCATGGTTCTTGTAGCTGCATGGTGGGCAATTTGGCATTTAATTTCCGGATTTGCCCTGGCCGGATTCATCAATTACCGTAATACAACCCGGGGTGGAACTGAAAAATATAAAACGATAGATCATAGGGAAATTTAAATAAGTTAGTTTGAATCAGAGATCTGGATCCGAATTTAAATAATAGTAATCATAAGTGTTTAAATCATACATACTTATACTTATCATCAGCTTCATTTGTCAGTGCACTTTGTATGGACAAACACTTACTTACAAGGAACGGATAGAAAAAGTCGCAGTCCCATTTGAGTATCACAATAATTTTATTGTCATTACTGTAAACGTCCAGGGGCTACCTCTGAAATTTATAGTGGATACCGGTGCGGAGCATACAATATTGTTGAAAAAAGAAATTTCGGATCTGTTGGGAATGCAATACGATAGGAGAGTTCGTATTATGGGAGCAGATTTATCCACGCAGTTGTATGCTTTTATTTCGCAGAGAATGGAATTAAAGCTGGAAAATAAAATATCCATTCGTACTGATTTATTGATCCTGGAGGAAGATTTTATAGAACTGGACAAATTGGTTGGTGTAAACATATTCGGAATTCTGGGTTCGAATGTGTTAAAAAACTTCATAGTTGAATTCAATTACCAGCAATTGAAAATGACACTACATCCAATTGCTCAATATTCCGGACCTGGAAGACGCTTTGAAAGTATGCCGATGTTTATACAAAAAGGTAAGCCATATATTGATTCAAAGCTGGTAACTGCAGATAAAAAGGAAAGTGTCGCGAGGTTATTATTAGATACGGGGGCATCTTTATCCGCTTTGTATTATTCATCTGATAAAAATAATATCAATATTCCGGAAAAATTTGTGACCGGTAATCTGGGTATTGGTCTGGGTGGAAATCTTAAAGGTTATGTAGGCAAGGTCCAAAGTCTGGGGTTTGGTCCTTATGCATTCAACGAACTCCTGGCAAATTATCAAAAATTGGAGGAGTCAGATAGTTTCATGATCAATCAGACAAGGGATGGGATTATTGGAAATGTGTTGCTTAGCAGATTTACATTGGTCCTGGATTATCGAAAGGAGATTTTATACTTCAAGCCCAACAAATTGTTCAAAAAAGGTATCAAATATGACAGGAGTGGCCTGATTCTGATTAATACAGGTCTTTTTCTGGATGAAATATCTATCTTGGATGTCCTGTCCGGGACCCCTGCCGCAGAGGCCGGATTGCTGCCGGGAGACCGTATATTATCCATAGGTGGTTTCCCGGTCCGAATTTATTCTTTTGACAAGGTCACAAATAAGCTGACTGCCCGTGTGGGAAAAAAGATTCGGTTAAAAATATTGAGAGGGGAGGAGAAGATGAAATTTGAGTTTACACTAAGAGATTTACTCTAAGCTCTGCCAGCATCTGCCCATGCTATTTTAGCAGCCTGCATAACATCCTTTTTTGAAAGCAATTCTCTTATTTTAAAATGGACATCTTCCCTGCTCAGGTCATTAATGAAATGTTTGTCTTCTTCGCTGATTTCCGGAGCTTTTGTCAGTGCTGCCAATTCAGCGATTTCATTTCCGGTAAGAATGGAACTTTGTCTGATAGCATCCGGCAGTTGATCAAATCCGATTCCTATTTCATTGAATGGCTGATAAATTGTTTCCACCGCCGCACCGCTGGCACGAGTGTAATATGCTCTTCCAAGCCTGCCCATCAGGTCCAGTTTGTCTGGATCAATTCTTTCATTTTCATCCAGTACTTTTTCATCCACATGCATGCAAAGTACCCTGCAAATCACGAGATGTCCTGCTCCTCCATGATCACCCAATGTAATAATATCCTGTACTTCACATTCCATTTGAATGGGTGATTCTTTGACTCTGAATGGCTTCACATGGATGGATGGTAGTGGAGTAAATCCAGCTTTCTTAAATTCGTCCACATCTGCCGGATAATCTACACTGCTTAATGCCATTTGCCGTACAATATCATGCGTCACAACCTGTATTACACATTGTCTTGTAGCCTGAACATTGTGAAGTGTATCCTTGGTAGTATTATTGCCTACCCTTCTGTTGGAGCTAAAAACCAGGATGGGAGGATTTGAACTAAATGCGTTGAAGAAACTATAAGGTGCCAGATTGGGGACTCCATTTTCGTCAACAGTGCTTACAAAAGCAATTGGGCGTGGTGCCACAGCCCCCACTATGAATTGATGAAGATCTTTTACGGCAATATTTTTAGGGTCGATGATCATATAGATAATTTTGAAAAAAATGGAATTTATTCCCTGGAATCTTTACGTTTCATCCGGGCCATATAGAAGCCGTCATAACCATAGACATTAGGCAGCAAAGTTTGTTCAATTTCAAGGACAAATGCATCATTTTCTGATAAAAATCTGGCTACCTGGGCCTCATTTTCTTGTTTGAATATGCTGCAGGTAGCATACACCAGCTTGCCACCGGGTTTGACCATTTGAGCGTATTGAGATAGAATCTGAAATTGCTTAATCTTCAGATCCTCAATCATTTCAGGACTCAATTTCCATTTGGAATCAGGATTGCGCCTGATGACCCCTGATCCGCTGCAAGGAACATCCAGGAGTACCCTGTCAGCCTTGGAAGCCAATCTTTTGATTACTTTATTGTCGGTAATAATCCTTGTTTCAATATTGCCACACCCTCCCCGGCGAGCTCTTTTCTTCAGTATTTCCAGCTTATGTGCTTCTACATCCATGGAAAGTACCCGGCCTTTACCTTTGCTCAATGCTGATAAGTGAAGACTTTTTCCTCCTGCTCCTGCGCAAGCATCTATAACCTGCATTCCGGGTTCTGTTTGTAAAAAATGTCCCACTTCCTGAGAAGCAGTATCCTGTACTTCAAACCAGCCCAGTTTGAAGGACTTTGTCTGAAAGACATTTTTTCGGGCGCTTAATTCTAAAGCCTCAGCCACTTGTAAAGGCTTTGTGTTAATAGATTCTTCCTGAAGCGAATGTTGCAATTGAGATCTGCTGCATTTTAAAGTATTCGTCCTGAGTACCACGGAAGCTTCTCTGTTCAGACTCATGAGAATATCTTCAGTTGCTGCTCCATAATCCTCTTCCAATTTCCCGACAAACCAGTCTGGGAAAGAATATTTAATTCCCAAACCCGGTTCAGCACTGCTATTTCCTCTGATTCCCTGATCCGGAAGCCGGTCTCCATTTTTCCAAAGCAGATAAATATCCAGTAATTTTCGCAGATCTTCACTGGTCTCCAGTTTGTCTAGCCGGGAGAGGTACATCAGATATCTTTTGTGCCGGACAATATCATAAGCAGAGGAGGCTACAAAGCCCCTGTCACGTGATCCCCACTTGGGATGTTGCCTGAGAACATATTCAATTACCTTGTCTGCATATCGTCCGGTAAAGAAGATTTCTTCCAATGCCGACAATACACCATTTATCAATACAGAATGAATTTTCACCTTTTTTTAACCAAATGTAAGGCTATAGTGGATGAACTTCTACCCGCAATAAGATATTTAGTAAACAGAAGCGTTACTTTAGAGGCCTGAATCAGATAAAACCTGATACAAGGACAATTTATCAGGATGAGTTTTGGAATTAAATTTCCTGCTCATCTGCAGATCATTTGTGGATGAAAAAAACATTAAAGACAATTTTAGCAATGGCGGGCATTATGGGCGTCATTTTACTGGCGAGATATTTATATCAGAAGCCGGGAATCGTAAATGGCGACGAAGCACCCATGATCAACGGATTGTCCTATCAGGGTAATGGGGTGGACTTAATCTCGCTGAGAGAAAGTTATGTATTGATCGATTTTTGGGGAAGCTGGTGCGGCCCCTGCAGAAAAGCAAATGCAGGAATAAGGTCACTGTATGAAGAATATCATGACAAGCAATTCATAGATGGTCGACATTTCCATGTGTTTTCCATCGGAATTGAAACGGATTCAGCAGCATGGATTCAAGCTATTGAATCAGATAAATTATTCTGGCCTCACCACATCAGCACGATGGACAGATTTGATTCAAAATGGGCAAAGGCTTATGGTGTCCGCAATATTCCCGCCACCTTTCTGGTGGATCCCAGAGGAATTGTAATTGGAGTGAATTCAGATGATATGGAAATTCGTAATATTCTAAATAAACGGATTAAATA
Source organism: Saprospiraceae bacterium (assembly GCA_022841345.1). GTDB lineage: Bacteria > Bacteroidota > Bacteroidia > Chitinophagales > Saprospiraceae > SLDF01. The sequence continues at coordinate 70,717 of JALHRR010000005.1, read as the reverse complement.
TGACTGACAATTTGTCCTGAAATAATTTTTGGCAAACTAATTGTCATTTCCTATTCTGAAAAAATTGTAACCATGAGCGAGAAACATAAAGATTCGAATATTGATGAGATTCCTATGTCTGATACAGAGGATCAGGTAAATGAGCTGGAACTAACTTCAGATGAAGAATTCCATCAGGAACAAATTTCAGATGAAAGTGCTGAGAACGAAGCAGAGCAAGCCTCCACGGAAGAAGGAGATTCAACAGAAAATAATGACCCAGTGAAGAAATCAAAAGCAGAATTGGCTGAATTAAAAGACAAATATCTGAGATTGTACGCCGATTTTGAAAACTACAGAAAACGTACTGCGAAAGAAAGTCTTGAATTGCGCAAAGTAGCGGGTCAGGAAATTTTGTCATCATTATTGCCTGTAATGGACGATTTTGACAGGGCGAAGCAAATTGCAGAAAAACCTGATTCCAAAGAAACCTTCTCCGAAGGAATTCAACTGCTTTATCATAAACTTCAATCCGTTTTGAAACAAAAGGGTTTGCAAAAAATGGAATCTAATGGTGAGGTTTTTGATCCTGAATTGCATGAAGCTATTACAGAAATTCCTGCTCCTTCAGAGGATATGGTAGGAAAAGTAATTGATACGGTAGAGCCGGGATATTTTCTGAATGACAAAATCATTAGATACGCTAAGGTGGTTGTAGGGAAGTAAATTTCAGATTTCAGGTTTCAGTCCCCAAAGCTTTGGGGATCAGGTTTCAGATTTGAAACAGCAGGAAACAGCCGATTTAACAGCCATTTTAACAATTGGGTAATCGATAGAACAATTAAAAAGGAATATCCGATTTGGTACTTGCTGTAGTCACGTTGGTTGCAACGTGACAGTTATGAGCTTCGAAGTATAGAAAATTCAGAATTCTTCCCCAAAGCTTTGGGGACTGAATTCTGAATTTAGATTAGATGCGAGATTTATTAAAAAAATGACAATGTCAAAAAGAGATTTTTACGAGATACTGGGTGTAGCAAAAGATGCTGATGATCAAACAATCAAAAAAGCATACAGACAAGTTGCTCTTCAGTACCATCCGGACCGCAATCCTGATAATAAGGAGGCGGAAGAGAAATTCAAGGAAGCAGCACATGCTTATGAAATACTGAGTGACAAGGATAAGCGGGCAGCTTATGACCGTTATGGTCATCAGGGTGTAGATCCCAATAATATGGGTAGAGGCGGTTATGGAGGCGGAATGAACATGGAAGATATTTTCAGCTCATTCGGCGATATTTTCGGTGGTGGAGATTCACCTTTTGAGTCATTTTTTGGAGGTCGCTCATCTCAGCAAAGCAGAGGAAGAGGTCAGCGTGGAAGCAATCTTCGTATTCGTGTCAAGCTCACGATGGAAGAAATTCTGAAAGGCGCCAATAAAAAAATCAAAGTCAGAAAGCAAATAGGATGTCAGACTTGTGCAGGGTCAGGCGCAAAAGATAAAGGTAGTGTACGCACATGCGGGACTTGTGGGGGTGCCGGTATGGTAAGACAGGTAAGAAGTACTTTCCTGGGACAAATGCAGACCACAACTCCTTGTCCTACCTGCAATGGAGCGGGGCAAACTATAACTGACAAATGCAATAATTGTAAAGGTGAAGGCCGCATATACGGCGAGGAAACCATCGATATAGATATCCCGGCAGGAGTTGCAGAAGGAATGCAGCTCTCCCTTTCCGGCAAAGGAAATGCGGGTGCGAATGGTGGGCCCAACGGTGATTTGCTCATTAGTATTGAAGAAGAACCTAATGATCACTTCATAAGAGAAGGCTCTAATCTGATTCACAATCTTTATTTGAATTTTGCAGATGCTTCCCTCGGCACGTCAGTAGAAGTTCCTACATTGGAAGGGAGTGTAAAAATCAAAATTCCACCCGGAACCCAGGCCGGTAAAATGTTCAGATTAAAAGACAAAGGATTTCCGAATGTCCAGAGTTATGGCAAAGGAGATCTGCTGATTCATGTAAGCATCTGGACTCCCCGCAAATTGAATGATGATGAAAAATCACTTCTGGAGAAGATGAAAACAATGCCTAACTTCAATCCAACTCCAGCAAAAGGAGAGAGAGGATTCTTTGATCGAATGAAGGATTTCTTTTCATGATAAAAACATTCAATATCAAGCTTACTGCAGGCATATTAAGTATTATGGGAATCGCTCTTTTGAGCCTGAGCTCCTGTAATTCAGACGTAATTTTTGATGAAGATTATACTATTCCAGCGTATGGATGGGCATACAGTGAGCAAGCTGCGTTTGAATTTGAAATAGAAGATACAACTGCTTTGTACAGGATGGCTGTAGACATTGACCATACGTCAGATTATCCCTTTCAAAATATTTATTTGAGAATTCACTCTGTATTCCCAAATGATACCATAAATGTAAAACAGCATTCTGTGGAATTGCAGGAACCAAACGGACAATGGATTGGAGGATGCAGCGGAGAGGATTGTTCTGTCAGGGTGATTTTATCTGAAAATATGTATTTCAATCAAACCGGATTGCACAAAATTTCTTTTGAGCAGTTTACACGTCGTGACTCGATTAAAGGTATTGAAAAATGGGGTTTAATTCTTGAGAAAATGGGGACTAAACCTGAGGAACTTACTCCTGTGGAGAGTAAGTAGAGAATAACTTAAGCTACTTAATCTTCTTTTTCTGCATTTCTCAATGTACATCAGAATTTGTATTTTTACCCAATGAGAAAAATAATCTTTGGACTAATAATACTTATCCTGGGCAGCATAACTACTTTTGCTCAGCTAACCTTTCGGGTTATTTCGATTCCTGCAAATACTCCTCCTGATGCCGATATATTTGTGGCCGGCAGTTTTAACAACTGGCAGCCGGGCAGTGCAGAAGGCTTGTTGCAGCAGGATAGTTCAGGTATTTATTTCATAGAGTTCAATCCCACGCCCGGAGTGCTTGAATTCAAATTTACAAGAGGGGCATGGAGTTCTGTGGAAGCCAACGCTCAGGGAGGATTCAGACCGAACAGGACATTTGTTTATAATGGTCAGGATACTATTCTGGATATTCAGATCGCGGGATGGGAAGACCTTGGCGGATCACAGGGATCTACCGCCTCGCCAAATGTGAGCATTCTGGACGCCCAGTTTTTCATGCCACAACTCAATCGCAGCCGGAGAATCTGGCTCTATCTTCCTCCTGATTATAACAGTGCCGGAAAACGTTATCCGGTTCTCTACATGCAGGATGGGCAGAATTTGTTTGATGTCAGAACGAGTTTTGCGGGAGAATGGAAAGTGGATGAACATTTAGATTCCCTCTTCCTACTGGGCGATCCAGGTTGCATAGTGGTAGGAATTGATAATGGTGGAGCCAATAGAATCAATGAATATTCCCCCTGGATTCATCCACAACATGGAGGCGGGCAGGGAGATGATTATATTGAATTTATCATTGAGACACTGAAGCCATATGTAGATGAGCATTACAGAACTTTGACCGATCCTGCGAATACCGGAATCATGGGCAGTTCAATGGGAGGCCTCATTAGTTTCTATGGAGGAATTACCCGTCAGGATGTTTTTGGTAAAATTGGAGCCTTCTCCAACTCCTTTTGGTTTTCAAGTGCTTCCTTTTCCTTGCCGGGTGAATGGGAATTTCAGGATGACACTAAGATTTATATGATAGCAGGAGGAATGGAAGGCTCGGGGCAGGGACAGGTGAGAGATATGCAAAGGATGCAGGATTCTCTTATTCAAAATGATTATCCTGAGACCGAAGTCATTGCATTGGTAGATCCGAATGGGACGCATAGTGAATCCTACTGGGCAAGATCATTTACTGCTGCTTATCAATGGTTGTTCAGCTCGACTACCTCCACTCAAGATTTCAGCCTGGCTGATGAAGGCATCATTCCTGTTTACAATAATGGGAATAAATCAGTGAATTGGACAAATGAGAAGAATATTCCGGTGAAATATCAGCTGAGTGATAGTCAGGGGAAAGTTATTTTGCGGGGGAGTTCGGGAGAAGGAGAAGGACAGGTTTATTTGAATGAGATTGTTGGCGGGGTTTATTTTTTTACGATTTATTCAGCAAGTGGAAGGATGAGTATTAAAATTATGGTTTATTGAGATTAGCTGATGATGCAGATTTTGCTAAGCTGCCAATTCATAGTCTTTTTTACTTTTGGCTTGATCCAAAAGTAACAAAAGATCAAGGCTGTTTAAACTTTCCTTGTTTTCCTACGCTATTCTTCACTCAGCGCATGCAAAGCCGCTCGCTTAGATAGTATTAACTGAGACAAATTATGATTCCCAAACTTAAATTTGAGATGAACTAAGCTTTCTCTTCTGCTCGACTTCTGTGCCTGCTTGCTTGTCGTCAAATTCTGATCGACAACTGTGTTACAAACAGCTTGAAAACTACGGAAATTTTAAAAGGCCGGATGAATCAGCCAAAAATTCTCGAAGACGACCGATGGTCGTACCTAAAGCTTTGGGTACGATCCAATATTTTATGAAACCGATGGTCGAAGTTTATAACTTCGATCCTATAGTTTATGAATTTTAAATTCATCTGCCTCAAATCCCAATTCTTACTGTATCTCAATCCTAAGCTTTCAACAACCTTGCAGTTGCAGCAATTTCTTTGCCATTCAGAATGAAAGGCTCATATTTATTCAGGCTGACATAGATCATGGAATCGCCCAGTTCTTCCAGCGAGATGAAGGCATTGGGAGCGAGTGTCCTGCCGATAGGGAACATCCAGTTGATGTATTTATAAAATGACTTTGTATTTTTCAGGCCGGGGATGGGTTTGATAAATCCGGGTCGATAGGCGTGTACTTTTTTGAATGGTAGTTTTCTGAGATCATTTTCAGTTTTGCCTTTGACGCTTGCCCAGCCATTTCCTTTTTCATTGCTGTCAGTGCCCATTCCAGAGACATAGGTAATTACCATGTCCGGATTCAGCCGGGATAAAGTCTCTCCCATGTGCAATGTCAGGGAGTAAGTTATTTTATAATATTCTTCCTTGCTGATCCCGACCGATGAAATCCCAAGGCAAAAAAAGCAGGCATTGTATCCTTTCAATTCCCTCTCGATGGCAGATAAATCATAGAAATCCTGATGAATGATTTCTTTGAGTTTGGGATGCTGTAAACCATAAGGTTTGCGATTTATCAACAGAACGGAGGCCACATTCTCATTTTGAAGGCATTGATGCATGACGCCTTCGCCTACCATTCCTGTGGCTCCGGTGATGATGACATTGAGTTTCTGGTTCATATTACAGTAAGCTGAGATAAAATCGAGTGCGAAGTAACTTATGAATTTCTTGTTTTGTCACGATTTTTGCAGAAGGCAAAAATACGTGCCAAAACTTATTTTGGCCAGTCATACCTGGGGTTTTACCCCGGGTTATTTATATTTTACCCACTTCGGGGTAGTAGATTACCGTAACAAGCTGGAATTAAAATATAAAATCAAACTCATATCAGGGTTCAATTGTTTCCGGCATGAATATAAGGTTTGCCGGTTCCGGTTTCCAGATATAGTTTCAGACTTTGCATATAGGTATTCCATCCCTGCTCGCAAACCTGATAGCATTCCAATTCCGGTGTCAGGCCGATATGCATCAGGGTCAGCTCTGTATAACTGTCCTGTTCATCAATGGTCCAACCCATTCTGGTTCCTTCCCATTCAGACTTATTGTCCAATTCCGGCAAATCAATCACTGCATCCAGGCATTCCCACACAACCCTGGCATCCTGCATGACACCGACTACAACCATGGTTTTATGTGAGCTGCCAAAACGAACCGTAAACTCATCCAGCATATTCCTGCTTTGACCTTTGAATTCTTTGGTCCACCATTTGGAGATTTCTGAAATTAAAGCTTCAAACACTGAATGAGCAGAAGCATGGATGGTAATGGTTTGTTTAAAATGGGATGGATTCATGATGTTAAGTTTTCAAACATGGATAGAAGATGGACAAATTACATTTTGAATCAATATAATGAATGGAAGGTTAAAAAGTTTAAGAGGCAAATGTTGATAAAAATATTAATTCATATAAATAGTTTAGCTCCTCTTAAAATTGAATGCTGCCCGCATAATTTCCTTTTCGCTTCTTGAAATACCTGTTTGATCAGCTACTACTTCCCATTTTCTGACACTATTAATCACTTGCTGAATAATTTTATCCATCTCTTTATTATCAAGCCTGAAAAAGTCACCTACGCTTTTAGCCAATTCAAAATCCAGTGCATTATTTTCCATATCAATATTTAAAGACAAACCTGACTTATCTACTGAAGGGTTCAAATCATATGCAGGAGATAAAATCCATCCATTTTCCTGTAATATAAAACCATGGTTTCGCAAATGATCATCGGTATTTGAAATTGCAATGTTGAAAATAATCCTCCTCCATAACTGATGCAGGTTTTCTTCGATATTAGCACCATGAGTCTGAATAAATTCAGCAATATCCAAATAGCTCGCAGGATTGTCACGGATGCTATCTTCATTATTACCTGTCATAGTCATAGCAGAGGCAAAATGGATGCGTTCATCCCTATCTCTGTCAAATCGCAATGTAAAAAATGTATGATATTTTCCGGCTATCTTTCTAATGATGCATGGACACATCTGCACGCCTGCATTAATGGCTAACTGAAATGTCAGGAATTCCCATGCTCCTTTGTCTATTCTGTCATTTTTCGAAGGAAATTTTGCAATCCACATGTCATTATTCTCATCTACAATATTTGCTTTGGGTCTAGCACCTCCTAATGAAGAACCCGGAGCCATTAATATGGCTAACCAGTTTTTTATATTGACTCGATCATCATCATTTTCAAGAATATCAGCTGCATGCTGGATTTCTCTGATAGATGAGAATGGCGGGGTTGGTGCATAATTGTTATTATCCAGAAATGGACCATCAGGATCCGTTTTGAACCTTAAAGCACCCATTCGACTGTGGTCATGCACACCCAATAAAAAATCTATATCATATAAATTGTTTGCTTTTTCTCCCCGCTCTGCTGCTTGCTGAGCAACTCTTCTTTTCATCAATGTCCGGCCCCAGGTATCAGGCATGCTGTCCAAAAATATACCAAAATTTTCTTTGTTATACGGAAATTGAATACCTGTAAAGAATTGAATATCCGGATCCAACAATCGCTGTTCTTCAGACTTTATCCATGTTTTATCATATTCAAAACTGAATGCTTTTTTCCCTTTGGCGAAGTGAGCTGATAGTATGCCAATTTTTTTGGGTAAGGGCATCCCTTTCCAATGAGCATAAACGTATATATCAAATTTATTTGATGTCATTTTACTTCAATAATTCTAAATCCTGAAGTTTCCGTCCAAATTCATCATCAGCTCCCAGTTTCAAAATGTCCGATTGTAATCCCAACACTCTGAGCACATTGAAATACGCACCCAATGTCACACCGGCATCTCCCTTTTCTATCAGATAAAGTGTAGACCTGGCTATATCTGCACGTTCCGAAACCTGAATAGTAGTGAGTCTGCGACGCTTACGGGCAAGCTTAATATTCTCTCCCATTTGTTCCAGCATTTGATTATACTTAGGAAAAATTACCTGCCGTTTCTTCTTCATGCGAATACTAATGATTTATATTTCATACAAATATAGTTTATTTGATTGAAATAACAATCATTGAATGAGATTTTGGTTCAGAGTTTATATTAAAATTGAGGATAGTACCTGAAGTTTTTTGCCAGGCAACATTAACATTTTTAAGCCACTAGTGCTTTAGTTATCATACTAGGTGTCATACATTTTACCATCTATGATTTCTTCAATCAAATGCTTTTTCCAGATTAATCCTAATTGAGCTTCAAATTCAGTATCTCCTAACATTCTGCCAGAATACACTCCAATGAAACACTGCCGTGTCCCGAAAGATGGTTTAGGTGTCTGCCAGACAGAATTTCGCCTAACTACTACAGGAGATCCAGACATACCTTATCTAGTCGCAGTATCAATTAGAATAAGAGGCTTGTTATCATAATTATATTGTGGTTCAGAAGCTATGCTAGCTCTTTTCCAAATTGGTAATACTCCCTCTTGTCGAATATTATAAGGATATCCAATAACAAAAACATCATCAGCTACCGCTGGTATAAATTCTTTAAATCCAAGACCTGAATCATTAATTGCCAGACACGAATATTCATGTGGAATTTGTATTTCCAATGCAACGACATCAACCGATTGTTTTAATATTGGATGAACCAACCAATTTGGCTTTAATAGGTTTTTTTCTTTATAAAGCTCATAGGATCTCTTATGAAATATGGTTTCATTCTCTATTTGCTCTAATAATGGAATTACAATCCTATCAGGTTTTCCTCCATGTGCAGTAATAGGTTTTTTAGTAAATGGGTTTAAACCAGAAAAATTATGCCAATTTGTAATTAAAAAAACAGATCCATTTCTTCGATAGAAGAAAGCCGTTCCAGTGCCTAGTAATGCAGATGTTTCTGAAAAATATAATTCCAAAACTACTGAACTCAATGAAAGTGGCGAAAATTCTGGAATCTCGTTCATAATTGTAAAAGAGAAATTATAGAAAAGTAAAATTGGATAATTTATTTGTACAGCTTTTTTGCTTCCTGCAAGTCGATTTTAAATTTTCTTCCATGATTTTCAAGCAAATACAAAAGATTTGAGCCATTCATTAATGTTAATGGTTTGTTCCTTACAAATTCATATGCATCTGGACCATAATCAGATGTTGTTACAAGAATTCCCTTAGTAGCCCCTTCATTCATAACTGTCCCATATAGATCTCTTACAGCCGCCACACCAACAGTATTGGTATATCGTTTTGCTTGAATTACAATTTTTCCTCCCCTGATGGGATCCGGATCAAAAGCGATCGCATCCACTCCTCCATCTCTGCTGGCTTGTGTAACTTTCACTTCTCCACCATTTGAACTAAACTCCTTTTGGAAGATTTCACGAAGCAAATGTTCAAAATCTTCCCAAGGCATTGATGCTAAGTTGGCTTCATCTTGGAGTGAATCCAGAACATCTGATCCTTGAATAAAACGCTTATCTTTTTTACTAAGCTGCACAATAGGTTGAATTGCTGTAATTGAGCTGATTTTACTTGCCGAAACACCTTTTAAACTCTTGAAGCATAACTTTGGATCCACATGCTCTAAATCGATTTCTGAAAATTCAGATTTCTTAACATGAATAGAAACTATACATGTATTTGATTTTTTACCGATTGATTTATTTAAAACATTCACCCACCCATTAAAAACTACAGACTCAATAGAATTGGCTTCATCAGCTTCATATAGTTCATGGATAGTTCTCAAACAGATGCAATAAATTACATGATCATATAGATTGTTCAACGCCGTTGAAGATAAATGGGATTCCTTAAGTTCTTTTTTTGTAGCAATATATTTCACTTCGGTTAGCGTTGGAAGACTGTCTAAACTTGGAAGTGAATAATCTATGTACAACATTTTGCTATCCGGAGTATATTCTATATTAAAATCTCTAGGGAAATAATCCGGATAATCAGAACCATTCAAAACAAGCTCAAAGTGTTCAATTACAGCGTCAGGGTTGAATTTAAAATATTCTTCTCTAAGTTGATCGATTTTGTTGTTATACTCTTGCTTCTCTTTATCAAAGAGTACTTTTTCTTCGGTCCAGAAATTGTCCTCTTCTTGAAGAAGGTTCTTCAACCTTGCAATTTTTTGTTTGTATTCCTCTAAACTAAATTCATATTCAGATAAAGATTGTCGGTTTTTGTTTTCGATTCTCTTACACTCAGATTCCCAAAACAGCTGGGCTTCATCAAACTGTTTCTGTGATGATTGTATTTTATTTTGTTTGCGGCTTGAAAATAATCTATCTATTAAGCCAATAGAAGGTAAAAATGCCGACTCCTCTGGTTTAGAGGGTGGAGTTAAAAGAATTGGTTTTTCAGGCTTCGAAATTAAAGCAGATTTTTGTTTGAAACTATTGGATGGGATAGGTTTATTAAAACTATCTGTTCTTTTTAAAGTCTCCCATTCAATTTTATCATTTACTGATAATGTGTGTTTCAGTAAATTAGTTAAAGATTCTAAATCCTCTTTAGCAATTTCGGTTCTTTCTTCTGCGAGCATTAAATTTGACTCTCGGTGCTCGTTCAATTTTCTAATTCTCCATTTTTTCCCATAGATCACACCACTTGTTCAGTTGGGAAGAAGCTTTATGATCCAGTATAGCCTTATCTTTATCTCTTATTCGACGAAAGGTACCTAGGTGGATATGTGATAATTCTGCTATGAAGTATTCATCACCCCGCATAGTGTATTCTGCATAGGCTTTGATTTCGCAATCTTCTAATTTAATAGCCATTGAATAAAAATTTGAATAATGTAGAAAATTCAAATATACAGGATTTTGCTTTAATCCCTTTTAGCTTTTTAAGATGCTCTTTTATTATTAGCCTAAAGTATCGTATTTTGGTATAAAACAAAGGGAGGGGCTTTATTTGGACTGAACTCAAACAAAAAAAGCCCCTAAAAAGGGGCTTCATTCGTAAACCTTGTAGCGTGAGGCGGGCTTGAACCGCCGACCTCATGATTATGAATCATGCGCTCTAACCAGCTGAGCTACCACGCCATATATGGATCATTTACATTGCTTTCTTCAAAGCGAGTGCAAATATAAGGATAGCTTCTACTTTTTATATTAATTGCTCAAAAAAAACATTTGTTCAGTGTTGTGGTAAGTGTATTATGTCAGTTAAGTTGCAGATATTTTTGGTTCAGACGAGTAAAAAAAATGCGAGCATAGCAATGGCTACGTAAGTATTTTTTTGTGAAGTATGTAGCAAAAAGATCAAAACTTGGGCTGGCCAAAATATGCTTAACACAACACTAGTGGCATTTGAAATAATCGAAGGGCTCCTGGCAGTCCAGACATTTGTACAATGCTTTGCAGGCGGTGGATCCAAACTGACTGATGATTTCTGTATGTGATGAGCCACAATTGGGGCAGGCTTTCGGTGAATCCATTCCCAACATGGCGTCCAGTCGGGCATTCTCGGCTGGAGGGGCGATGCCGTATTGGAGGAGTTTGGCGCGACCATTTTCTGTCATCCATTCTGTGGTCCAGGCAGGGGAAAGGACTGTGGTGACTTTGACTGGCCAGATTCCTGCATCTTCCAGGGCGGAATGAATCTCAGCTTCGATAACATTCATAGCAGGACAACCGGAGTAAGTAGGTGTGATGATGATCTCTGTTTCGTTTTCGTTCATTCTGACGTCCCTCACGATTCCCAAATCCAGGATCGTCAAAACCGGAATCTCAGGGTCACATACCTGGTCCAGTATGGTGTAGATGTCCTGTATTGTGTGTTGTGTTGTCATGAAAGATTTGTCAAATACGCGCGATTGGATGTTTTTCGTGGCTTATTGTTTTGTCATGATTTTTAAATGAGATGCAAAAATACCGCCAAAACAATTGCTCTTAATTTTATCTACCCCGGATTGTAATCCGGGGCTACTATTTGGTAAACCCCGTTCGGGGTTTTAAAAGGAATTAAAGCCTATAAGTCTTCTTGATTTCCTGTATAACTCTTTGCAAAATGCTGATTACACTGCAATTTAAAACTCAAATTCACCCCATTAAAGCACAAATTTCTGTATAGACTCAAATGCACTTCGGCATGTAATAAATCTGAAATCTAACAGCTGATCCCCAAAGCTTTGGGGAGAAACCTGAAATCTCAAGGCTCCACGCTGTTATCTTTTATCGAACAGCAATCCCCAAAGCTTTGGAAAGGGACTGAATTATAATATCACCACTGCAGACCGGGATAAGCTCTTTGCATGAATTGTAGCTCAGTCAGGATATAACCTAAATGCTCTGTATGCAATCCCTTCTTGCCATTGCCGAAAAAAGGAATCGGGTCTGGCATGTTCAGTGTGGCTTCTTCGAAAACTTCTTTTCTTTTTTGAGCAACTTTAGATGAAATTTGACTTGGGTCGACAGCCATTCCTTGTGCAATCAGATCTGTTTCATAGTCTGCCGGATGCAATGATTCCTGAGAGAATACCCACAATCTGTTCAATGCTGTCTGCATTTTTTTGTGGGACTCTTCTGTGCCATCTCCCAGCCGAATGGTCCATTCTGAGCTAAATCGCAAATGATAGGCAACTTCTTTGATGGATTTGGCAGCAATGGCGGATAAGCGTTCATCATCTGAGTGCTGTAATTGTTCCAAAAAGTAATAATGCCAGGAATCAAACAAGAACTGACGAATGATAGTATGAGCAAAATCTCTGTTGGGCTGCTCTACCAGTTGTATATTATTATAAGCAGGTAAATCTCTAAGAAATGCGAGGCTATCTTCCGTATGAGGATGTCCCAGCACTTCAGCTGCATATTGGTAATATAGCCGCGACTGTCCAACAAAATCCAGTGCAAAATTTGTCAAAGCAATATCCTGCTCCAGGGTAGGTCCATGTCCGCACCATTCACCAAGACGCTGTCCCAAAATGAGGACATTGTCCCCCAGATGAAGACAGTATTGTACTAAAGGATTAGATGACTCAAATTCTAAACTCATGTGTAATTTGCTATGTTGTGATTTTTGTATCCAATTTCAAAATACTGGAATTTGTCTTCTTTGTTATATTAATTGAAATTAACAACTTCTAATTGACCTCAAGCCGGTCGGGCTTTTCTTTTTTTCTACAGCCAAAAAAAAGATACAAAAAAAAGCCGCCCACTATGTAGTTTAAGCCTAAAAATGCGCTTTCGTTTCGCTAAGCCCGCTAAACTCGCCGTAGGTTTTCTTGCCCCTGCTTTTTCCTCTCAGGCAATCTCTATATCTGCTTGGACTTATCGAATGCTCACACAGTACCGGTCTTGGTCGCTACACTCAAAACCATTTTTTACGGCTTATCCTACAAGGTGGGAACCTACTCTTACAAACGTTTAATTCCTCCATGCATAATTGGGACAGTTTAAAAGATTCTTTAATCATTTTAAACCCCAATTTTATTGTAAAAACTACATGTGCTTCAACTCATCGGGCAGGTCATAGAAAGTAGGATGCCGGTATATTTTGTCCTTTGCCGGCTCGAAAAACGCATCAGAGTCCGCAGGATCAGATGCTGAAATATGTCTGGATTCCACGACCCATATACTGACTCCTTCCTGACGTCTGGTGTAAACATCGCGAGCATTTTCCAGTGCCATCGTGGCATCAGCAGCATGCAGACTACCGGCATGCTTGTGATGTAAACCCGATTTGGACCGGATAAATACTTCAAATAATGGCCATTCTTCTGCACTCATTGAACTTAATTTTATGGTTGACTTATCAGGCAACCTGCTCTTTTAATTTTTGTGATTGTTTGCTGGCATAAGCCATAGCCGCTTCTCTGACCCACTCACCTTCTTCGTGGGCTTTAACTCTGGCTTCCATTCTTTCCTGATTGCAGGGACCATTGCCTTTCACCACTTGCCAGAATTCATCCCAGTTGATCGCACCAAAATCATAATGGCCTCGTTCTTCATTCCATTTCAGATCCGGATCAGGAATTCTGATTCCGAGGATCTCTGCCTGAGGAACAGTGGCATCAACAAATTTCTGACGCAATTCATCATTGGTGAATCGCTTGATTTTCCAGCGAACGGATTGTTCAGTATGTTGTGATTCAGCATCATTGGGTCCAAACATCATCAGAGAAGGCCACCACCATCTGTTGAGCGCATCCTGCGCCATTGCTTTTTGAACAGGAGTTCCTTTAGAAAGTGTGAGCATGATTTCAAATCCCTGTCTCTGGTGAAAACTCTCTTCCTTGCAAATTCTGACCATAGCTCTTGCATACGGCCCATATGATGCTCTGCAAAGCGGCACCTGATTCATGATCGCCGCACCATCCACCAGCCAACCAATGGCACCCATATCAGCCCAGGAAATCGTAGGATAATTGAATATACTGGAGTACTTGGCTTTGCCTGTGTGTAATTCATCGAGCAGCGTGTCCCTGCTGACACCAAGCGTTTCGGCAGCACTATACAGATAAAGACCATGACCTGCTTCATCCTGCACCTTTGCCAGCAAAGCAGCTTTTCTGCGAAGCGTAGGGGCACGGGTAATCCAGTTACCCTCCGGAAGCATTCCCACTATTTCAGAATGTGCATGCTGGGAAATTTGCCTGATCAAAGTCTTGCGATAGGTCTCAGGCATCCAGTCTTTTGGCTCGATACGTTCTTCAGCGTCGATCTTTTGCTGGAAATTATCTTCTAAATGTGTGGTTTTCATGATACAGTTTTACTTTGCAAAGATATAACGATCAGTGTGTTAAAACAAGAAATACGAACGAATGTTCGTTCATTTTTTATTATTTTCCATATGTGGAACACGGGAAGGGGTATTCTTGCAATGTTTTAACCTGATGCAGGTCAGCGGATATGTTTTCATAATTGTTAACTACAGGTTTTTACTGGATTTGGGTTAAAGTATCAATATTAGCTTTTAAAATATTTATAATAAATTTTTTATTCAAATTTGAGAAAGAACTGGCTGATAGACAGTACCGCAAAATTTTTATTGATTATAAATGACTACAATGTACATTCAATTGTAAATCAATGATGTATATAATTTTTTTATTGTATAATCATCTAATATTTTTACTGCTATCAGCCTGACAGACATGAACGGCCTGTAAGTATAGTATTAGAGAAAATTATTATATACCGGCACTTGAATTTATTTTTTTATTAAAAAATCGATTTATTTTGAAAAAAGATGATTAATATTATGTCAGAATTACTTAGTTTTAGATCACCTTTTGCAGTTGGTGTAGCAATATTGATGACATTTATTCTGATGCGGAGTGTATTATCCCATAATGCAAGCATTTATATAAACTGAACATGGGTTCAGATGCGTAGGAGCGTAATAATAAAAAGAAAGTAAGAATTATACAGATAGTATGTCGTAGCCTCAATGCTTCGATAAATGCGTCAATCATCCCATCTAACCCCGGATGATTATAGGTAAAATATTAAGATTGTTTTTGCAAGCACTTTCACAATGGTCATTGTGAAATAAAGATACTGCATTTGTTAAGGTTGTTTAATCAGACAGGGAATCCCAAAAGTGAGATTCCCTGACTTTTCTGACTCTTTTTGTCACTCCGGATAAGTAAGTTACTTTATCTATTACGCTGATTATTAAATTAAAAAACATTTTAAAATAAAGCATATGAAAGCACAAGTTTTTCAATTAAGATTGACAAACGATAATTTGCAATCTGACCAGGATAGTTTAAATAATTTCCTTAATAGTGTATCAGTTAAGAAAACTGCAACGGAGCTTATTCAGGGGCAGTCTAACTTTTGGTCCATATTAGTTTTCTATGATGAATACAAACAAGAAAAGCAAGCTTTAGCCCCGGACAATGTTATTTTGAAGGATTCCACAGATCTGTCTGATGAGGAAAAAACTATTTTTGAAACTTTAAAGCAATGGCGCCAGGACAAAGCGACACAATTGAGTGTTGCAAACTATATGATTTGCCATAATTCTGAACTTTTGTCTGTTGCTAAAGTAAAACCTCTCACTTTAGGTGACTTGAGTAAAATCAAAGGATTTGGCGAACAGAAAATTTCAAAGTTTGGTGAGGAGATTCTTGCGGTATTAAATGCAGTTTAATATCGGAAGGTGAAAAACAATATTTGCAACAGGTTATTCCCTTTGGCAAAGTTGGTGACTATTTTTTTTATTGAGTCAGCAAAGATCAAATCTTGCGCATCCATATTGATTGAAATATATGAAGCCATTAAACGGTGCGGTCAGATTTAACTGAATATTAAGAGGTGATGCGAAATTAATCCATATAAAGTTAAACAACTTCTTTCTCCAGCCGCTCGAGAACCGGTAATGTCATAGCAATAGTGCCCAGAACCGGTGCAACAAAAAGACCAATGAGGGGTATCGCCAAAATGAATAAAAATCCGGTTCCATTACCCATAGCCAATCCGGATTCTTTGCGCATCCATCTCCTGCTGTCATGGATTCCATAATATCTTTCCAGGGTATAATCCATATTACCTGCCCCGGCATAATAAGCCTGCAGTAAGAATAATCCGATCCCACTAAAAAATGCTACACCCGGTATCAGACTGACTAAGAGTAAAATGCAGGTCCACCACAATTCTCCTGCCAATAAAAAGAAGGATATGCCTGCTCCGCGTATCATATCTTTAACAAATTGGAAATGAGGGCTTATGTTCGGGTCATTGTGAATATCGCCATATTTTTCTTTTTCGATTTTCTGTGAGATGAAGCTCATGAATGGAAAACTAACAATCAGAACAAGGTATTTGTACAGCATGAATCCTGAAGCTAAAAAGGTAAATGCAGTGATCCAGGGTGCAGTCCATTCCAAAATACTTCTACCCCAGTCCCAGGGATACATAGAAAGCAACCAATCTGCAAAAGGATTGGCAAATCTGAGGCCCAACCAAACAATAAGAATAGCAATCAGGACCCCGGCGATTCCAGGTACCCAGAGATATTTCCACAAACGATATTTGTTGGCAGTGTCTATCGCCTTGATGTATGCCGCCAATCCCTCTAAAAAACCTTTGACCATGTATATTTATCATTTTTAATTTCTGAGCAGATGCCAATTATTTTATTGCAATTTAAGAAAATTAAAATGTTTTGGATTGAGATATAAGATATAAGAGATGAGATATTAGATGAACAGCCGGGTTAACAGCTTGGTTAAAATGGTGAAGCGCTGAATCGTAAACAGCCGGGGATAAAGGAGACTTGAAAGTTGAAAGTTGATCCCCAAAGCTTTGGGGAGAAAATGAACAGCCAGATATCAGTAGGATTACAAGTGTAGTGCAATTATACCTCACGATAAGAGATGAGTTATGAGAGATTAGATTAATCAGCCAGTTATCAGTTATGATTGATGAGTTGAGAGACAGCCTAACAGCTGCTTCTCCCCTATGCATTGTTGACTGACTGCTAGCTTTTAACTGAACAGCCGGGAAGCAGCCATAAGATGTATTGCAGGTGACCTGCCTGCTTGTCTTGGGCGCCAGCTGTCACCTCCGAAATAAATTGACTGCTTTGCAGTCAATTTATTTCGGGGATGTTACCTTTTGGCGAAGCCAAAAGATGTCATCTTGCAAGCCCGGCGATGCAAGATGTCACAGCTTTTTACGAAAATATTCACTTTAGAAGTCCGGACAATTATTTGTGACAATCCGGTTGAATCACCACTCCAAACCCATTCATAACTCTTCACCCACACAGCGAGAGGGATAGAAGCGAGCACGAGCGCAGGAGCGAAGTAAAGCGGATAGCCCGACCCCGGGGTAATATGAAATTGAAATTTCATATTACCCCGGGGTCTCGCCCAAAAATGTATTCTATTTAAATTAATTAACTGCCGGATACACATAATTTGACTGCAGACCCAGCGGTATGCCCAGCCACCAGTAAACCAGCAGGAAAATGGTCCACATGATACCAAATACAAGTGAATAAGGTAGCATCATAGAGACGATGTACCTATCCCTGTTTTCTTCACATATCGCTGGCAAAAAACTACCACAAGCGGGAAATAGGGCATCAGTGGTGTGATTATATTGGATACTGAATCACCAACCCGATAAGCGGCCTGGGTAAGATCAGGAGAGATGCCGACCTGCATGAGCATAGGAACCATGATAGGTGCGATCAATGCCCACTTGGCAGAAGCTGAGCCTATAAACAGATTGACAAATGAGGTTAGGATAATTATTCCTACGATTGTGACCTGACCGGGGAGTGCCATGCTTTGCAGGAATGAAGCACCCTTGAGCGCCAATAATGCACCTAAATTAGACCTACCGAATGCATCAATAAATAAGGCGCAGAAGAAAGCCATCACAATATAATAACTCATACCGGACATGGTTTTGGACATGCCGTCTATCATATCCTTGCCTTTTTTGAAGGTTCCGGCTACAAATCCATAGACCATCCCCGGGATCAAAAACACTATAAAAATCAGTGGAACAATGGAGCGCATGAGCGGTGCACTCAGGGAGGCGATAGATCCATCCTCGGCACGCAATGCTGAATCTGCAGGTCTGGCCCAAAGGAAAAAAGCCAGTAAGCAAAGAATCATGGCAGCGGTAGATATCCAGAAGGCGCGCTTTTCGATTGCAGTCAAGGATTTCATTTCCGGCTTATCGCTCATGTCTTCATCAATGGCTATATTCTTTATACGGGGCTCCAGGACTTTATCTGTCATGTACCAACCCAGCAGCACTATTAATAATGTAGAGGCGCTGGTAAAAAACCAATTGTTGAGCGGGTTCAAAAGTATGGCAGGATCAATGATCTGAGCTGCAGATTGCGTAAATCCCTGCAGCAATGGATCTATTCCAGAGGGGATAAAATTGGCACTAAATCCACCTGAAACTCCGGCAAATGCCGCAGCAATCCCTACTAATGGATGTCGTCCTGCTGCATAAAAAATAACGCCGGCCAATGGAATCACCAATACATATCCGGCATCCGTGGCGGTATGGGACACTACTGCCACCAATATAACCATGGGAGTCAGCAGCATCTTCGGAGTGATACCCAGCAGATACTTTAGACCTGCTCCTATATAGCCGGATTGTTCCGCAACTCCTACGCCCAACATGGCTACAAGGACCACACCGAGCGGAGGGAAGCTGGTGAATGTTGTCACCATACTGCTGAGAAAAGCGGCCAAAGCAGGGCCTGTAAGCAGATTATTGACTTTGATAGCTTCGTTTGTTCGGGGGTCAATTTCGGAGAATTGAAAACCTGAAAAAATGGCTGAAAGTACCCAGATGAGCAACATGAGTACCAGAAAGAGGATGGCGGGATCGGGTAATTTGTTGCCCGCTTTCTCAATCATATCTAAAAAACGATCTATCGGACGTTTTTTTACTTTTACAGTATCTTCAGTCATAAGGGTATTGGTTTTTGAAGTTCCAAAGTAAATAAACTACATCATATTTATTTGTCTTAAGTCTGAAAAACTATGAATATTCACAGAAAGAGAACATTACAGCGTTTAAGGGATGAGGAAACAGCAGCAGAAAAAAGTACCATTAGATTAGCACTTTTTTCTAAGGGAAAAGTTAGTCATGTAATCGTAAGATACACTGCTTCGACCTGAGTAATTTTTTCATGAATTCAAATAATTATTAATACTTAAAGTGCAGGAGAACAATATTTTGTAGATTTTATTCAAAAGTTTGGATGATGTTAAGTAATTTTTGCTTTGAAAACGATCATCTTTATGAAATGCAGATCAAAGTATGTTTGAATTCGTACATGTAAAAGCAATGCTAATTTTGTTTTCTGAGGAGTTTAGTTTTGTCAGGATAATATGAGTATAATTATTAAAAAATGTCAATCGGAAAATAAGCGAAACCTGCACAAGTTTGGTGGGTTATTTCTGATAGTCTGCACTGTACTTTTTACCAGCTCCTGTACGCATGAAAAATTGGCGAAAACGCTGCCTGAAGGGGCTTCATACAGGTTGTTGCACCGATGGATAGGGGACAGAGCATTAGATTTTGAAGTAATCCTGGAGCCGGGTCAGGACAATTATGAATATGCTGTTATGGAGATCAGGGATAGCACGCCGACTGTCCGGGGAAATAGTGTGTCAGCTGTCAATAAAGGAATTGCAAAATTACTCAGGAGGTTACAGAGCACCAATTTTACCTGGGAAGGATCAAGAATTTCATTACCGGTTGTATGGCCAAAGACAGCTCCGGATACCATAAAATCTGACATACCATTGCGATGGAACGGGAGTGTGTGGCAAAATACTTATGAAAGCACTTTCTGGGAATGGGACAGATGGGAAAGAGAACTGGACCTGATGGCATTTAATGGTGTCAATGTAGTTTTATTGACAGAAGGAACTGAGTTGGTGTGGTGGAAGGTCTGGCGATCTATGGGAATCAGGGATGATGAACTGGACATGTTCTTTTATGGACCGGCACAACTCAATTTTCAACAGCAGGGAATCGATATCAGATGGAAGGGAAATACGCCGCGGTCCTATTTTCAGAAAAAGTCAGAGTTACAAAAAAAGATCTTTGAAAGGGTCAAAGAATTGGGAATGAAGGCAGTAGTTCCGGTATTCTCCGGAGTAGTACCGATAGCTCTTGAAGAGCGTATGCCGAAAGCAAATATATATGTTAACAGGGATAAGAGACCTGTTGCACTTTTGGATTTAAAGGATCCGCTTTATGTGGAGATACAGAATAAATACTGGGCAGAATATACGCTTACATACGGGAGACCTGATATGCCATTTTGCAATTTTTTTCACAATGCACCTGCTACTTTTGTTACTGGCAGGATAGAGACAGAATTGGAAAAAATAGGTGCTAATTTATTTAATGCATTCAGAAATCAGGAAGAAATCATTTGGAATCTGGAACCATTTCAGCAACAAAGTAATTTCTGGGAGCCCAATTTAATCAGACTCTTATTCAAGGCATTTCCGGAAAATATAGTAATGGGATTGGAAAATCTTTCATTGGGGAATAATCCTCTCTGGCATCAAAGACATATTCCTGATAAAATACTGACAATCTATACCTTTACACTGAATGAGGGTGGAAACAATCATTATAATCAACTTCCGGCGAACTGGGCGGAGCAATTTTTGCGACTAAAAGAGCAAAACAGGATCGATGGTTGGGGAATTCAGATTGACGGAACGGGAAATAACAGTGTGCAATATCACCTATTGACTGAGATTCTGTGGAATTCGGATACTTTTAATCCTATTGTTTGTCAGGAAGAATGGTGTAATGCTCGTTACGGAGCCTGTAAAACAGATTTATTACTGGCACAAAAACTCATATATGAAAGTCTGGATATAGCCGGTGAAAGCAATATGTTCAGACATTACGGCATTCAAAGATTCGTTTTGCAGCAATCACCCGGATTAGAGTGGACCATTTATGAAAATGCAGGATATACCAATGACAGACTCAGGTATGCTTTGCAAATATATTTGAGAAACTATGAATCCCACAAGGACAATACATTATACGGTTTTGACCTGATGCATGTTGCGATTCATTTGCTTGCTGTTGAAACAGATAGTATGCTCGCTACAGCTGCTGAGAAGCACCTTATTCAACAACCGCTTTTAAGAAATTCTCTCATCATAAAGGCAGTGGAAAATATGCATCAGATGGATCGATTAAGTTTCATTTTTGATCCGGATAAATGGCAAAATTTATTATCAAACTTCAAACATTTCAGCAATAATAATGAAGACAAGAAGGCACTTTATGCCAGCTATATGCAGATGATAGACAGTTATTCTGCTGACAAACCAGCCTACGGGGCCAGGTTGCAGCATGGATTACTAAATGGATTTTATGCACCCAGATGGTTGATGTTAAATGAGTATTTAAATAAGAATTCATACTACCATGAATCAGAATTCAAAAAAATCCTGAGGGAAAAGGAAAATGAATGGATTGAAAATGAGATGATTGAAGCTATAAATGAACCGGGAGAAGCAGGAACTTTGATTGAGTGGCTTAAGAAAAAATATCTTTCAGTATCTGATCCGGTGATATGATATAAGTATTATACAGACTTCGCATTTGAAGCAAATAATTCTTTTACAGACCTTATGATTCCGGCTAAGTCCTGATTTTTCATACATTTGAAGTGACCCTTTGGGCAGGATGATTTGCCAAATTTTGTGCAGGGTCTGCAGGATAAACCATTGACCTCGAATAAAGCGTTATCTATTTCAAGGCTTCCGTAGTAAGGTGCCACTCCAAATCCCGGAATGGTGCTACCCCAGATGGACACAATTGGTTTTTTAAATGCGGCAGCCATATGCATCAGACCTGTGTCATGGGCCATTACTACGGAAGATTGGCGAACAACATCCGCGGATTGATTGAGGTTAAGTTTACCACATAGATTTATAATATTAGTCCGCTTTTCGGCAAGCACATCGCCCCGGGATGCTTCTTGTTTGCCTCCCAGTAAGAGAATTGGCATGTCAAGCCCGGCAAGAACTTCACTGAGATGCTCCAGCGGTAATACCTTAGTGTAATGTTGAGCGCCAACTGTCACTGCTACAAAGCCTGAATCAAGATTCAAATCCGTAAATTTTGAAAGATTGACCTGATCCTTTTCCGGAATGAAATAGTCCAGACCTGCCCCATCATTGACAATTCCAATCTGCTTTACAGTGTCCATGTAGCGATCCACCAGATGAACATCCGGCAATAAATTTATATGAAACTGTGTAAGTAAAAACTTCTTAAAATTCAGTTTATTAAATGCAACACTATGCGCATCTGCATGAAATTTTGCTCTCATACTGCGGATATTACTATGCAGGTCCAGTACCAGATCATATTTCTGATCTCTTAACAGCTGCCGGACTTCTTTGACTGATTTCTGAATGGTAATGATTCGATCGATGTAAGGGCTGGCCTCGAGAGCGGAGGCAAAAGATTGTTTTGTCAAGACATGGATAGTGCATTCTGACTGCTGTTTAAGACACCGGTATACCGGAGTAGTCAGTATAATATCGCCGATGGAACTGAACCGTATGACCAGAATGCGCTTCATGAAGGAATGTGAAATTATATTTCCCGGAAAGAATGAAAGGTAAAAGTACAAATTACATTTTTAGTTGATCCCCAAAGCTTTCGGGAGAAAGTTGAAAATTGAAAGTTGAGCAACTTATTCCTTGGCTCTTTTTCCTTTTTCCTTGGCTCTTTTTCCTTTTTCCTTATCCCTTATTGACTTTTCACTTTTCACTTCTACCTTCTAAATTCTACCTTCAAGTATGGCATGATTTTGGAGATAAAATTCAGACCGGGCATAAGTTGAATTGTTAAGACTTGTTAAAATTGCAGGAATGCAGACCAAGTGTTGGGATAATTCGTCTTAAATGCTCATATTTGAACCATCATTTAAAAAACAAATTAGACATGAAGAAATTGATAGTATTCTCAATCCTGTTTGTTGCTGCTACTTTCATCAGCAATAACGTATATGCACAAGCGTGCTGCAAATCAAAATCCACTGCAGGTGCATCTTGCAGCAAGGATAAAGCTTCTTCAACTGCTTCCGTTGCGAAATCTGAAGCTATGTTGGTAGCAATGAAAGATCAAAACGTGGTAGAAAAAGTTTGTGCTACATCAGGAACTGTTTCCTATCAAATCAGCAAAGTGGACCTGGCTTCAGGTGAAGCTTCCGTTAGTGAAGTTGCATTTGATGAGAACCTGGCCAAATTTGTAAACGTGTCTCCTACTAAATCTTGCATGGCTAAAGATGCTGCTGAAGCAAAATCTTGTGCAGGTAAGGCTGAAGGAAAAGCTTGTTGCAAAGCAAAAGCTTCCTCTGCTTCTGTAGAAGCAACTCCTGAAGCAAAACCGACTAAGACTAGTCTGTAAGCTTATATTAAAAATATTTTGAAGAGCCGGAGAGTGAAAATTCTCCGGCTTTTTCTATTTAGAATTACCCGCACTCAACACCCTCACCTCGATTAACCGATTAGCCGATAACCGATAACTAGCTATTTCGCTCACCCTAGCTTTGATTGCATTTGATGCGTCTATTGCCGGGGATTTGCTCGTAACGAGGTGATGTCTTGCTGCGCCTGCGGCTTGCAAGGTGATGTTTTTTCATGGAGTTAACCATGAAAAAGTGATGTCTTTAAATTTCCTTCAGCTCCGCTTCGAAAATATAAAGGTGATGGCTGGCGCTAAAAAGAACGGGCAACTTCATTCCGGCTGTTCTAATTCCTCAATGCCTCAACCTCTCCACGCCTTAACGAACCAAACTCCAAGCCCACACCCCCACTCACACTTCGATTAAACCCTTAATCGATTAACCGATTCCCCGATTTACCGAATCACCGAATCGTCGGCTGCTTAACACTACCTTCTTAATTCTACCTTCTGAATTTCCCCGTCTCCCCATTTTCCGGTATATAAAATCTGGTATTAATCACTAGTACCCATTAACAGGTATTTTATGAATATCCCTATGTATGGTGTTGTTTGAGCCCTCCTCATGGGTGCATCTTTGAGTCATCAAACCGATACAAAATTTTCAACACCAAAAAGAATTATCATGAAAAAGTCAAACTACAACCTCATCATCACCATCACTGCTGTTTCATTCTTTATCACAAGTTGTGGAGTGAGCTCTCTGACTTCTTCTACCAAAGTAGAAAACATTGTTCACGAACATAAAGTAGCGGCTCCGGTACACTTGTATCAACCTACTTCAGCAGCGCCTTTATTCCTGGATAAAGCAGGAGATTTAAGCATCAGTGTTGATTTTAATAAATCAGGAGAAAACACCAATAATGATCCGAATCTGAAAAGCGACCTGAACATAAGATCTTCATCTCAAAGTACTCAGGAGATCAATGAAGTAAAAATGTTTTCAATGAATACTGCTTATGCCATTACCAATGATCTATCTGTATATGGAAGAATTGCATATGGCAAAGAATCTAAAACTTATCAGCCATATGTAGAAATGTGGGATTTAGTGACCAATCATTACAATACAGATTATTATGTGTGGTTACCGGTTCCTATAGTTTTCACCGGTGGTCATTCAAGTGAATTTACGGAAAACTATAGAAGGTATGATTATGAGTTGACAAGAAGTTATGAAAACCTGCATACTGAGATCGGAGTAGCTAAGACTATCACCAGAGGTAAAATAAGAGCCCAGATAGCCGGTGGATTGGGATATGCAAGGAACAATTTTAAAGGTCATCTTGAAAGAGGAACCGGAAGAGCAGTGTATGGCTCACACACAGCGCAGTGGTTCAATTTTCATGCCCAGCCTTCAGTTGGGGTAAAACTGGAATACTTCGAAGCAGGAATGTTTCTGAAAAATACAGTTGTAAATAGCCATGTGAGCGCAAGTGAAATAAAAGAAAAGCAATTTGACAAATATTCAGAAACTGTTGTCTTTGTTGAACCGGGATTTTTCCTGAAAGCAGGTCCTGAGTACTGCAGATTCTCCATGGAATACAGATATCTCGCTCCGCTGGGAAAACCTGAAATGAAGTTCAATCAGGGCATATTCTCAATAGGTGTAAATAGTACATTCAATATTAAAAAAGATAGTGCACCCAAAGTATAGATTATGTAAAAATAAATTGGGGTTATGTTTGTTGGGATATGGGAGGGGAGAAGTTCTCTCCCATTTTTTTTACCCATATATCAGAGCAGTTTCAGAAAGGCTTCTCTGAATCCTGAACTTATGGGTAATTGATATTCAGCAATGTGAACGTGATTATCTGCCACTTTATCAATCCGATTCAATGAAACTATAGTGGATCGGTGGATTTGAACAAATATGCCGGAAGGAAGCAGCTTCAATGTATCAGGGATGGTAGCTCTGACCATTATGCGATCATTATTAGTTTGATAAATGATATAGTTGCCTTCGCTTTTTACAAAGAGTATATCCTCATAACGAAGCTTACGCTTTTGATTTCCTGAACTGACAAAAAAGAATTCATTTTGGAGAGGTGATTGAGGTGACAATTTGTTCCTGACCTTATTCAAAGCAAGCAAAAATCGGGAAAAATCAAATGGCTTCAACAGATAATCGATTGCATTTAACTCATAACTCTGGATGGCATGTTCACTGTGTGCTGTTGTGAAGATTACTAATGGCGGATTATTTAAGTGATCTAACAATTGCATTCCATTTATATCAGGCATTTGAATATCCAGGAGAAGCAAATCGACTGAATGAGTATTCAGATATTTAATCGCCTCAAATGGATCGGAAAATGTGGCAGTCAACTGAGCGAAGTCAATTTTTGCCATATGATGGCGAATGATTTCCAGCGCTTTGGGCTCATCATCTATGGCTACACATTTGATCATGATTGTAAATCTATATTCAGAAATGAAGTAAAAGTATTGTCTTCAATTTTTTTGTGAAATTCAAACTTGCCGGGATATAAAATTAATAACCTTTTTCGCAGGTTTTCCAGTCCCAGTCCTGTTTTAATTTTTGGCTCCGGGCCGGAAACAATTGTGTTTGAAATCTCTATTTTCATCATGCAGCCATCAAAGGAAATATTGATATTGATACTTGTCGGGGTACTTTGACTAAGCCCATATTTAAATGCATTTTCTACAAGTGGAATCAATAATAATGGTGCTATTCTGAGTTTTTCGATGTCAGGGCTTTCGGTTTGAATATCAGAATGTAAAGAATTATTCGGCCCAAGTCGCTGAGATTGGAGATGAATATATTTCTGAATGTAATCCAGCTCCTTTTTGATTTCAATTCTATCAGCTTGTGCATCGTGTAGATTATAGCGCATCAGGGTGCTGAGCATGATGATGCTTTCCGCTGTTTTGGGGCTTTCTTCTTCCAGGGCAGATGCATACATACTGTTCAGTGTATTAAATAGAAAATGTGGATCCACCTGTGTTCTTAAAAATGCAAGTTCAGCACTTGATTTTTCTGCTTTTAAAGTATCAATTTCTCTTGTCTGAACCAACCAATCCCGGGTGGATGTAAATAACCAGGAAAGGGAAATTCCTGCTATGAAAGGAATGCTTACATTTTGAGCGCCCAGAATGGAGGTGTCCGGAATGGTGGAGATCAAAATTCGTATCGTCTCCAAAAGGAGCAATAGCGCTGCAACTTTAACTCCATAAATAAACCATCTATTTTTTCTGGCATCAGCAGGAATGAAGTCATATGTGTTTAGCAGAAAGGCAAGCGGAAATGTGATGAACTGCATCAGTAAGTTATATGATTCAAATTTTTCCCAAAAAGTTCCTCTTCCAAAAACGCCCATTAATACATACAGGACTCCTGATGTCAGCAGGATAATCTGCTCTAGGCTTTTAATGGAGGGCGATTTTTTCATATGTTGAAACGAAGGTATCTGTTTATCATATTTGAATTCCTATCAGTTTTCATGAAATTTAAATTCAGCCATGCGAAACGCATTATCTTTACTATTTATATCAATCAGATACATCCGGGGATCCAGTTCTATTCTATGGGGTATCTCAGCTACTTTGATACGGATATGATTGTACCTGCTTGTGACTTTAATCAGAGAAAGATACAATGGATCATCATAAGTTGAAGATTTAAAGATTCCGAGCGGAATATAATCCTGAAGCAATAGGTCAGGCTGGGCTGGTGATTTGTCTATCACATCAAAATCCTTAAAGAATTGCTTTTCACCTTTTTCATTGAGTGAATATTTTTGAATGGAAAAATATATATTTAATTCAAAAGTTCCATCAGATACTGAATCTACCACAACACTGTCAATAGAATTATCATAAAAAACAACTGATTCATACATGTCATGAATCAGGTATCGCATAGAGTCAGGTGTAAACAGCAGAAGATGTTCAATAAAATCGGAAGTTGTTGAATATGGAGCTCCTTTACCTTTCACATTTTGAAGATAGGATTTCAATGCTTCATTGAGACAATTTTCTCCAATCATTCCAGCCATTCCATTAAAAGCCAGCATTCCTTTTTGATAGGGGATAAATGCATGTTCATTGCCCTGATTGTACATGAGTGCCGGTTCGGTGGATTCCATATTTCTGCTGCCTGCAAGGTAAGTTTGAAGTGCCTTTTTCTGGAATTCGAGCGCTTTTTCGGGTCCATATTCTTTCTTCAAAACCATTAAAGAAGTATACTCTGCCAGGCCTTCTGTAATCATTTTGTATCCCTCCACATCAGCAGGAATGGCTTGCATACCCCACCATTGATGGGCCAACTCATGGCTTGCTCCCAGGAATGGCAGATTGAGACCTTTTTTATTGGGTGCCTGAATATTCATCACGAAACTAATTTCTGAGAAAGGCATGAAATTGGCAAATGATTGGGCAAATCCTCCCAGCGACCTCGAAAATTCTACTATCCGAATATGCTCATGCTGATAAGGACTCAAATGTGTGTCCTGATAATCGAGTGTCTTTTTTAATCCCAGAATCATATGATCCAGATTGTAAGAATGTTCTGAGTCATAATAAATCTCAAGCTCCGTTCCTTTCCACTTTTCTTTATGCAATTTGAATGTACCGGAAACAATAGCGTAATCATTAGTCACAGGGGACTTAGAAACATATTTGAAGTAATTCCTTCCATTTTCAGAGTATGATTCTGTTAAATATCCGGGGGCAAGAGCAAGCTGATCTTTGCTGGTGCTTAACAACAAGTCCAGTGAAATGTAATCCGAATCAAAGGATCTGTAATGATTGTCTCTTGCGCCTGTCTCATTTGCCTTTCTATCCATTCTGGCAGTTCTGTATCCGATTGTAGGATAAATAAGAGAAGTGAAATAAGTACCATTTTTCTCCACCTGATTATTCTTATGAAACAATGTATTGGCTATGCTTTTCAAAGAAAAATGTAGAATCAAAGAATCTCCCGGATAGAGAGGACAGTCCAGTTTCAATACATTCAGCCTTGCAACAGTATCTTTCAAAATGATAGAATAGGGTTTGTCTACTGAAAAATCTGTCAAAACTTCATGAGAGGTGCGGATTAAAATCGAATCTATAAGAACTTCTGATCGGTTGACCAGAAGATAATGTCCGGAGCTTTGAAATCTGTGCTCCTCCGGGAAAATATCCATTTTGACCATTACGTCAATAATTCTTGGCTGAGGCAGGCTTTCAAGATGGGACCATTTTTTATCAGATTCTTTTTCCATGATTTCCAACTTTTCTCCAAAGGGTACCAGTGTAATGCCCTCCTGGAAATTTATCCAAATACCTAAGGATAGGAACCCAGCGCAAAGAAATAATAAGATAAATGCCGGTCTTCTTTGAAGTCTGATTCGAATATTTTTTAAATGCTCAGTCCCTGCAAAAATACGTCCTCGTTTCCAGCTCAATAATGCTAACATCATGAGAATGCCGGAAAAAATTAGCCAATAAAGTTTGTAGATAAAGTAGGCCTTTAGTGAGTGACTGTAACCGCTCAAATCAGAATATTGAAGATAAAACCCGGGATCAGGATTTTGATTGAAACGAAAAATAAATTGCTCAATACCAATCAATGTCAGTTCAGCGACTCCGAAGAATAATAATGCCAGAATGAAAAGACCGAACCAGGTATTTGAAAATATGGATTGAATGAAAATAGCAGCAATTCCCCAAATGATCATTTCAGGTAAATGAATACAGTATAGATCGAACAGATAGTGATGGATCTCGAAATCGTAATATGTGTTCACTATCTGGACAGTAACTCCACTAATCATCAGGCTGCTTAATATCAGTATTTGCAGTTTAATTAAAGCAAGAACTTTACCCGCTATAAGCACCCGGTTTTTCACGGGAGTCACATCAATCAAGCAAAACATTCCTTCCAGCCTGGGTTTATTGATGATAATTCCGGCATAAAAGAAACTCACAAAAGCAATAAATAATTTGAAAAATAGAACCGGAAATACCAGCATGACCCAGGTTAATGGCCATACTTTGATTCCATAAGGAGTATTTATCTGAGATTGTAATACAAATCCCAAAATGCACCCAAATAGCAATACAAGTAAAAACGCCTTGCTCTTCAGTATTGATTTCAACTCATATGAAGACAGTTTCCAGATTTGTTGCAGACTAAAAATTAATCCACTTCCATATTCAAACTGAGGGAATATTGTGTGCTTTTTCTGTTCTTGTTTAATGCTATTTAGGGAATTCTTCCTCTTTATTAATACCTGGGAAATTGATTTTACGTCCTGATGAAAATGAAAATGCTGATAGCTCAAAACTGCCATTAATCCGCATATTGATAAGTATACAATCCGATTCAGAATGACATCAGAGCTCAGAGGAACAGGAAATGAATTTTGTTCGGCTAATGTCCAATTTCTTGTAATGAAGGATGTGGCCGATTCAGCGAATGGTTCGAAGACCAAAGCCAGAGTTCCGGGGTCTATATCTGCGCTCAACCTTAATCCTATTTCCCTGATAATCATCAACAGAATGACCAGTACAAAGCCGGAGAATTGATTTCTGCTCAGAATATTAATCAAAAAAACCATTAAACTTACGAGCAAAGTATTTGGAAGGAGATAGACCATCAACAACTTGAAATAAGGCTCCCATTCCACAGGTTGAATTAAATCCGGTTGTAATCCGGGGACTAAGGCTCCGAGCATAGATCCAGATATCAAGCAAATCCAAAACAATGAAAGGATACAAAATGCAGCGGAAAATTTTGCTGTAAGAAATGAACCTCGGTATAGGGGGAAACTATAAAGAAGGGAATGAACCTGATGCTGAAATTCTCTGGAAACAGACGAACCTATGATGGAAGGAATCACAAACAACATCAGCTTAAATGCCAGATTGCTCAATACATAGATTGCTAAGGGGGCATTCGCCACTTTTATCTGATGCGAAATATCTTCCTGAAACAAACCTGCTGCCCCTGCTACTGAGAAAAATGCCAGGAGAAAAAATATGCATGCATACAAGTAAGTTGCAGGATTTTTCAACCAAAATTTCAGTTCAAACAGGAAAATAGTGCCTGTCATATCGCTGTATTTTGTTCAGAATCATTGCTTCTGTGCATTTCGAGAAAATACACATCCTCCAAATGGGGCTGAGCAGGAACACACATATTATCAGGTGGTTTGGACGCAAATAATCTGAGTACTTTTGAATTGTCCGGATGATATTTGGATGAGAGTCGTATAACTTCATGAGAATAAATGGCTTCTTCATGAGTCTGAATATTTCTCTCCCAAATCATTCCGGTCAGGTCCAGAATCGATTGGGTTGGATCTCCGTTTTTTAAGATTTCTCCATGATTCAGAATGGCGAACTGATTACAGAGTTCGGAGATATCATCTACAATATGCGATGAAAAAATTACTATACTTTCTGTTCCAACTTGTCGCAATACATTCAAAAAGCGATTTCTCTCAGCCGGATCTAATCCTGCAGTTGGCTCATCCACGATGATCAACCGGGGATTATTCAGCAGCAATTGTGCGATACCAAATCGTTGCTTCATTCCACCCGAAAATCGGGAAACTGCCTGTCTGCGGACTTCCGTCAAATTCGTCAGTTCCAGCACATACTCAATAATTCGCTTTCTATCTGAGGCAGAATTTATTCCTTTTAAGACACAAAAGTATTCCAGCAGATCCTGAGCGGACAAACCAGGATATACTCCAAATTCTTGCGGTAGATAGCCTAATATCCGACGCAATGCCATTGGATCCTTCATCACGTCAATTTCATTAAAATATATACTGCCGGCATCAGGCAGCTGCAATGTCGCCAATGTGCGCATCAGAGTTGATTTGCCTGCACCATTCGGCCCTAAGAGTCCAAACATACCGGTACCGATGTTTAGATTAATACTGTTTAATGCAGCTTTTCCATTAGGATAAGTTTTTTTCAGATCTTGAATTATCAGGTTCATGATAGGCATTTTATATCAGATTATAAAAGTCGGTCAATTTGTGAGCGGCAAAAAACTTATGTGATGGGTAGCGCTAACTTTGTTGTGAAATGACAACCCTATGTGATGGGCAATATTTAACTTTGTTTGAATACTAGTAATCCTCAAGTATGGCTGAAGTACCTGTTGTACAAATCCTTTTTGCTCCATTGGATGCACTGTTGCTGGATTGTCTGCGCAATCTGAAGTCTGAGCAATGGGAATTGCCCACTGTAGCACGATTATGGAATGTAAAAGATGTTGTGGCGCATTTACTGGATGGGAATCTGAGAGCTTTGTCCATTCAGAGAGATAAATATTTTGGGGCAAAAGGCCCTGAAAGTTTTGAATATGGAGAAATGGTAAGATGGCTCAATAACTTGAATGCGGAATGGGTACATGCGGCAAAAAGATTGAGTCCGGATGTTTTGATCCTGATGCATGAGACTACAAGCCCATTAGTATCGGCATATTATGAATCATTGAATCCAATGGAGGAAGCTATTTTTTCAGTTGCATGGGCAGGTGAAAATACATCCACCAATGCAATGCATCTTGCAAGAGAGTACACAGAGAAATGGCATCATCAGCAGCAGATCCGATTTGCCATTGGAGACGATACGCTGTTGAATGCTCAATGGTCAAAACCGTTTTATGATACTATTATTCTGGGATTACCTCATGCGATGAGATCAGTACATTCAACTGCGGGCACAAAACTTACAGTCATCATCAGGGATGCAGGAAGCTGGAATTTGGAATGCACAATCGAAGGATGGAGATTTTTAGGTGAAACAAATGTTCAAATTGATAATGTGCTTGAAATACCTTCTGATATTGCCTGGAGATTATTTACCAAAAGTATCAGACCCGAATCTGTCATCGGGCATATCAGAGTGGAAGGTGACAGAGAAATTACTTCCGCTGCATTGTCACTAGTCGCTGTAATGGCTTGAAAATCCCAGGACTATTAGTTGCACGATTCTAATCGATCTGTTTATCTGAGATTAATTTCTTACAAATCCGGAATCTGATTCCTGAATATCCGGAATGGAATGTCGGAATATGCGGAATGAAAAGTCGGAATATCCGGAATGGAATGTCAGATATGTAAGATTTTAATGCGAACTAACAGCGCTATACTTATCCACAAATTGAATCATTTCATCTACCATATCAGGTGAGCCTATCACGATGGTTGATCTCTGATGCAATTCTTTAGGTTCGATTTCAAGAATTCGGTCAATCTGCGTATTGATTGCCTTGCCTCCTGCCTGCTCTACTATAAATGCCATTGGGTTGCATTCGTACAATAATCTGAGTTTGCCTGCAGGATATTTGCGGGTGTTAGGATATAAGAATATGCCACCCTGAAATAAAATTCTGTGAATATCTGACACCATAGAACCGATGTATCTGAGGCCTAAGTTTAAATCACAACAGTAGTCTATATATCTGCGCATTTCAAGATCAAACTTGAGATAATAGCCTTGATTTACAGAATAATATGAACCACGGTTAGGGATTTTGATATCTCTGTGAGAGAGGCAGAACTCTCCGATCGAAGGGTCAAGTGTAAATCCATTCACACCTCTTCCTGTGGTATAGACCAGGATAGTTGAGGTGCCATATAGCACGTATCCAGCCGCTACCTGCTTCAAGCCCGGCTGAAGAAAGTCACTTAATTCAATTGGTTGATCTTCTTCAGTAATTCTGCGATAAATGGCAAAAATGGTTCCGACGGATACATTTACATCTATGTTGGAGGAGCCATCAAGTGGATCCATGATGACGACATATTTTCCGCTTTTTGATTCAAAAGCGGGAAAAGGAATGAATTCCTCATTTTCTTCAGAAGCTACTCCGGCACATTCACCGCTATTTTTAAGACATTCGATGAATTTGTCATTGGCATAAACATCCAGTTTTTGCTGAGCCTCACCATGTGTATTGGCGCTTCCTTCTACACCCAGGATGTTGACAAGGCCTGCTTTATTGACTTCTCTGTTGACAATTTTTGAAGCAACCCCGATATCTCTTAGCAAGCCGGTCAATTCACCGGTGGCATAAGAAAAATCTTTCTGACGTTTGATAATGAATTCATCCAGGGTGACTATGCGACTCATAAGGATTCGGATTGATTTGGTACAATGTTACAAATTTACTTCCAAATAAGGCTTATCTGCATAGACTTAGTAAAATCTTTATGATAAAAATGAGGGGAAGGCGATTTTTTTGATGGCGGGGGAGGATTGATACATAAAAAATACCTTCCCGAAACGTTATCCGAGAAGGTATTGTAGTAAGTAGTAAAATTCATTTGCTTCGTTCTATAATCTTTTATTTCGCCACAAAAAACTTAAAGGATTTACTTGCAGCGCTTGAGTTCTTAATTGTCAATATGTACATACCATTCCTCAGATTTAATAGATCCAAACGTGTATTATCCTGTATATTTCCAGTGCTACAAACGTTACCTAAGATGTCACTTATCTGATAATCCATTAAGGATGAAATCCCTTTAATCTCTAAATACTCAGAAGCAGGATTTGGAAACAAGCTTATTTTTGCCAGTTCGACTTCTTGTATATTGGTGTTGATTATTTTATCTGTCCAATCGAAAACTATTTCTTTGGGATTCTGACCGATGGGCATAACGGCGATATTATTTTCGTCTGAATGAAATGTAAGCATCTCGCTGAGGATTCCATTATCCATCGCCCGGAACCGAATGTTAACCAAAGTATCACCTTGATTTAAATGTTGAACATTCCCAATATAAGATAGCAATACAATTTTATCAGCAAACTCATCTTCAGGCAAAGTGAAATTATCAGGACTAAGAGTAGAAAAAGTAAATTGATCAAACAATAATTCATCCTGAGGAAACTCCATCTGTATGGAGCGGGTAGATAAATTTTCCTTTAGGATGAGTGGAATGGTATAGTATTCACCTTTGTTGAGAATTTGATCTTCTATTTTTAAATGCAATTCTTCATTTAGACTTCTATCTGAGAAACAGGAAAAATCTAAATCACCTGATTTGATAGGTATAATCTGATGAAATCGGTTGTTAATATCTATTGTGAAAGAGTTATTCTGATCTTCTGCACTTCTGTTTTTATCGTAAAGCCTCCAAAAAACATAGTCATTCTTTCCCAGGATCAATTTCCTGAGTGCTACAATATCGGAAGAAGAAACTGTATAATCATTAGTTATATCGGCGGCAAGTATTTGTAGTGTTGTAATATTGGAATTTTCTCCCAGGACTATTTCCTGAATAATATGTAAATCAGCTACATTAATACCTGAGGTATTAGTTTCCAATCCCAAACCATCAAAAGTAAATCTGTCATTTAAATTATTTAAGATTAATTCTATACAGCCATCCTCATTATATTGGACATTGCTAAAGGTAGGGGCTTGAAAAAGGTCTAAGTCAATTTGTGTAATTGGATCTCCATTTCCACTTTCTACACAGACGACAATACGATCTTCAATAATCTGAGTAATTTGCTGTACATAAATATAGGTTGCCCCATTCATTGAATCTGTAATTTTCCAGGTTCTTAAAGTCAGAAATGTGGTATCATTTATTTGTACAGTTTCATCAGTCCACTCAGTAGAAGGCGCAAGTGGTGGAAGATTGTACAAGATTGGACGCAAATTCCTGTCATCTACATGATAAAAGTTGTGAAATTCCAATTGAGCAGGATCGATATCCCTGGCACCTGTGGTAAAGTCAGCCGGCCATTCCACCATATCATCCAGTGTGTGACCACTTGCACAGTCTCCCAGCGGAGTATTCCAGGGGAGTAAATCGCAAATGTGTAATGGGGCAGACTCACTCTTTTCAAAATGAGCTCTCTTTGCCGCCAGGGTAGAAATGGCAAGAAAAAAAAGAAAAAATGATTGTATTAATGTTTTCATGGGTATTATATTTTCTATGCAGGTAACTGTTTGTAAATCAATTGTAAAGATTATTTCGCTACAAAAAATTTAAACGATTTACTTGCAGCGAATGGATTCTTTATAGTCAAAACATACATTCCATTGTTCAGATCAGTCAGGTCCAGTCTTTGATCACTTTCAATATGTCCACTAATGCAGACTTTGCCCAACAAGTCACTTATATGATAAGTCAAATCGGATGAGATCCCCTTGATCTCCAGATACTGTGAGGCCGGATTGGGAAACAGGATGATTTTCTCCAATTCGATTTCCTGCACATTATTATTGATGATTCTGTCCTTCCAGTCAATGACTATTTTTTTGGGAAGTTGCCCTACAGGCATTACTGCGAGGTTGTTTTCATCTGAATAGAGTGATATCATTTCGCTCAAAATCCCATTTTCCATGGCCCGGAAATTAAGGGTTATGAAGGTATCTTCTTCCATAAGAATTTGAGGCTGATCGCTGAAATAGAGCAACACCATTTTATTATCAAAGACATCTTCAGGAGCTGCAAAACTTGCGGGAGAATTGTAGTGAGAATATGTAAATTGATCTATTAATAATTCATTTTGACTGAATTCTAGCTGAAAAGATCTTAAGATTGAATTGTTTTGGACGATTAGTGGGATTGTATAATATTCACCCCTGTTCAAGATTTGATCCTCTACTTTTAATACCAGATTTCCATCGTAAATTTCACCTGTAAATTGTGAAAAATTAAGATCTCCGGTTTTGACTAATATTAAATCTAAGTATCTGTTGTCTTCGTCAATTGATAAGTCTGCGACCGGACCGTGGATTGTGTCATTAAGCTTATTTTTATCAAGAATTCTCCAGTAAAGCTCATTTGCCCTGCCTAAAACTAAATTGAGAATGTGCACTCTGTCACTTGCTGAAATTCTATCGTCATGATTACAATCTCCAGCAAATAATTGTGGAACCAATTCCAGATTCGTATTACCTAAAATATGGTCATTGAGCAATTGCATATCTTCGACATTGATTCCTGAAATATCTTTTTCAATATGTAAAAAACTTTCCGGGATGTAAGCAGATTGAAAGTTGGCCCAAATCATTTCGATACATTGATCATCATTGTAATGAACATTAGAAAATACCATGCTTTCAAAGGGCTCTAGCTCAATCTGTGTAATTGGATCACCATTTCCACTTTCCACGCATAAAACAACTTTGTCATCAAAGACCTGAGTAATTTCCTGGACATAAGTATAAGTTGCCTCTGTAATTGGATCTGTAATTTTCCAGGTTCTATTTGTCATAAATGTCGTATCGTTAAGTTGGACCGTTTCATCTGTGAATTCAGTAGGAGGGATGACACAGTGATTGTAAAATACTGGACGCAAGTTGTTTACATTAGTTATGAATAAGTTATTGTATTCGAGCTGTGAGGGATCAATATCTCTGGCACCTGTAACGAAATCTGCCGGCCATTCGACCATGTCTTCCAGAGTATGGCCGCTTACACAATCGCCATCAGGTGCATTCCAGGGAAGAAAGTCGCATATTTCTAATGAAGAAATTGAAATAGTTATTACCTGAGTATAAGTTCTAGATTCATTAATGTCCTCATGTACCACTCTAAACTTTCGATTGATAATTTTTGAATTTAATGAGTCAATTATTTCATCATTGTAATAAATGTTTATTTCCTGACATGCTAAGTTGTTTAGTTGCGGAGAAAAATTCGAAATATCCATTCCAGTGATATCAAGTAGTTTAGAAGGTGAATAATGATTATTTACGGGAGTAGACCCGCTACAGTCATTCAATGTAATATCACATGGCCACTTCAATTGACTGAATATTCCATCTTCACATTCCATTCCGGGATAACTGCTGCATACGGTGTCGCAAAACTGATAATAAGGACAGCTGTCAAGAAGTATTCTGGTCGTACATGTATTTCCATTGCTAAGCAGAGTAGCTCTCCCGATAATATATTTGCCTATTTCATCAAAACTAAACCGATTATCGGGGTATTCTTGTCCCAATTCATCTTCTAAAGTTATGACAGATTGAAGGAAACCTATAGTGGTTGTTGTATTCTTGTCCAGTATATCGTGGCGATGAACTTGCTTTTCAATTCCTGGATAAACTGATATCACTGTTGTGTCGAAGCATACCAATGAATTAAAAGCATGATTTTGATCCGCATAGGGCAATTCACCGGAAAATTCTTTAACCATTAAATGCGAAGAATCAACTAGTTCAAAGACAAAACCGATTTTTGTAGATACACTTAGATTAGTCTCCTTCCCATGCAAACCACTCATTGTGATTAAAACAAGAAAAATTGATTGTAAGAATGTTTTCATCGGATTAATATTTAAAAGGGAAGAAATTCTACAGAATCACTTTATCAATAAATTATCTCGACACAAAGACTTTGAAAGATTTCCTGGCTCCGGCGGCATTTATCATCGTAAGTATATATATTCCGTTATTTAGACCTTCAACATTCAATCTGGCATCCTCAGAAACAATTCCTGCGCTGCAGACCTTTCCGAGCATGTCAGTTATCTGATAATTTATTGTAGCTGTGATTCCTTTAATCTCCAAATATTCAGAGGTAGGATTAGGAAACAGGCTGATTTTTTCCAGTTCGATTTCCTGCACATTATTATTGATAATTCTGTCTTTCCAGTCAATGACTATTTTTTTTGGAAGCTGTCCGACGGGCATAACAGCGAGGTTATTTTCGCTGGGATAGAGAGACAGCATTTCGCTGAGGACACCGTTTTTTAGGGCGCGGAATTCTAAAGTTACCAGAGTATCTCCTGGCTTTCTTGTGATAGGTTCATATGCGGTATAACTGCTGGTAATAATATGCTTTTCTGGAAAAGCACTATTTTCAGGAGAAGAGTGTATTGGTATATTAATAGTAGGGCTTACCCAATTGATTTGATTTAGATCAGAATTGAATTCGTTAAATTCTAATTGAAAAGCGCGCAATTCTGTATCAGATGAAACTATAAATTGGATCTGATACAATTCGCCCATGTTAATTATTTCATCCTGGATACTAATTTTAAATTCTCCATCAGTATTCTCTCCTTTTATTCCTGAAAAATTGACATCACCAGCTTTAAATACAATTAAATCTTCTGCTATATTGTCTAGTTTTACGGTAACTCTAAATACAGACAAGCCTTCATAATCATCGTAAGGAGGATAAGATTTTGTTGAGTCTGCCATTAGCCATTTAGCAGATTGAATATCTCCCGGGATACCTATTATTGCTCTTAGCATCCTCGTTATGGCATTAGTGGTTATTCCTGATCCACTAAACTTTGCTGCTATTTCTGACAAAGAATTATCAAATATTTCAAGCTCAAGGATATGGTCTCGAATGGCTACCATATCAACAATATTAATTCCATCCATACTCTTTGGAATTCCCAGACTATCTGCAAAAAGCGAATATTCCTCACCTATATTCATCTCTAGTCCTACCTCAATACAACCATTTTCATTATAGAAAATAGTATCAAGTACAGGTGTTTTCAATCTTTCAAGGTCAAAGCCTGTTAGTCTTTCTCCAAGTACATTTGAAAGACATATTTCAGCTTTCCGATAGAGAATTTGAGTGATAGTTTGTACATAATCATACGTTGAATTATTTATATGATCAATTACTGTCCATTTTCTCTTTGTTATGAAAGTGGAATCATTGAATTGGCTAAATTCATCATTGAATTCTATTTCTGGAATGATACAAACATTATAAAATTTGGGCTTCGCTCTATATTGCAAAGTATCTCCACCCCAGAAATAGTAGAGTAATGTTTGAGGTGAAATGTCGATGAGACGGGTTTCAAAATCCTCAGGCCATTCAACCATATCCTCCAGACTATGCCCTAATGCACAGTCTCCTACAGGTGAGCCATAAGGCAGAAAATCACAAATTTCCAAAGGAACAAATGGGATAGTAATTTTTTGAGTATAAGTTCTTGATTCATTAATATCGACGTGAATTACATTCCAGGTCCGATGAACAATTTTTTCTGTAGTGCCAACCTCAATTGTATCCACAAAATAGAAATGTACCACTTGACATTCAAGTGCATTTAATTCAGGATAGACATCATTAAATAAATAACCAAATTTTGAATTTAATGTATAAGGATCAAAATATTCTTGCGCTTCAAGGCAGTCTGTTAAAGTGATATCGCAAGGCCATTTTAACTGCCCAAATAATCCATCTTCACATGTTTGATTTGTAATATCACGACAAAAGGTATCACAATACCGATAATAAGGGCAACTATCCAAAACTATTCTGCTCTGACAAAATTCACTATTGTCAGGTATAGTAACTGTTGCCAATATATTTTTTCCTATATCCTCGAAATTGAATTTCCAATCATTATAATTTTCACCAAATTCGTCAACGAAAGAAAAATCTAAACGATTATTGCAGCCTAAAGGATTAGTTTTTACTATCTGCTGACTAAGTAACTCTTTTTCTATCCCTGGATAGACATACAAAACAGCAGAATCCGCACAAATCAAAGATTTATTTGGATCCCTGAATGGTATAACTTTTATTGTCGACTCACAAGTACTTATATTACCAGCTATATCTACTACAGTTAACTGAACAATAGAGAAGCTATCCCTCTGACAAAAATTAATGTTATGCAGGATATCAATTTTTAATCCGGAGCAAAAATCATAGCTCCCACCATCAATTAATCGGCGGTTAATATTTGGAGTATGCCACGAATGCCAATCAATAGTCAAAGTACTATCCGGAATACATATCGCTGTAGGCCCGAAATCCTTCACCACCTCAAGTTCACAGGTACATGAATCCCTTTTGCCCGCTGCATCGATGACAGTCAATGTCACTATATGCTTTCCAAGATCCTCACATCCAAAGTTTAACCGATCCAAACTTGAAGAGACATAATCAATGGAACCATCATCAATATCTGAATTTTGAAGCATCAGAACGCCGGTCTGTTCGTCCAAAGATTTCACAATTGATGATTTACATTTGGCAATTGGATTGGAATCCAAAGCCAACAAACTACAAACAGTGAATAGTACCAGAAAAAATGTTTGAATAAATGTTTTCATGGGATTAAAATTTAATTGGGATACTCATATATGTCAACAAAGCAGGGTTTCAAAAAAGGAGGACTTACATATTTCCAGGGTAAACCTTCACTCCAAGTATTCCATTGATCAGATATAACTTCTTTTCAGTGATCAAATCAATTCCTTCATTTTTAAGCAAAATATCAGTGGCCTGCACCCCGGCAAAAAGGGAGTAACTTGTACTAAATCTGTATTCCCATTCCAGTGCTGCACGAGCAGAAAAATTTCGGTGTTTAAAATTGTCTGAGACCGATTCATCACGATTCAGATAAAATTCAGCATCCCAGACTGCTCCCTGAAATTTATGCATAAGGTGATAAGTCGCCCCGGCTTCAATTGAGATCAGATTGCGTTTGTAATGCAAAAGCCGAAATCCTACCGATAACGGAATATCAAGCATATGATGGTAAGAGGTCCAGCTCGTTTGATAATTAATTTTTCTTGTTGCATGCACAGGACCTTCTACCTGATGCACATTTCCCTGATTATCTTCCCAAACTCCATTCACTCCCTCAACCTGAACTCTGGAATATCTTAGTTCAGATAAAGCCAAACAGGTCGCAGCACGTGTATAACTAAGTCCGGTTTTCAAATAGAATTTATTGCTTAGAGGATAGGCAATTCCTATCTGAATACCAGTTAATTCCCTCCCTGTATCAGTTTGTTTTTGCTTATCCAAAATATCAAATTCAGTTGTAAACGCCTGAAGATGCTGCTGAATAACAGCTCCCCCAGATATACCCAAGCTTAATGCTACTTGTTTTGGTTTTGGTCGAATAATTCTTTTAAGCTTTTTTGCTTTATAAGGTTTGCCCAACAAAGCATCCATTTCCAGTAAATCCAGTTTGTCAAAAGGTTCAATTATAAAACGGGATTGCTCAGCTGTTGATCCCTGGTCAGAAGAGACATTTTCTTCTTTATTTTCTTCTGCAGATATTTTCTGTATTTTTAATTCGCTCGTTGAATTTTCAGCTTTTCCAGCAATCCTTTCAGTAGAATTTTGTTTTGCATGCGATCTTTTTTCTCTTTGATTATTCTGACTTAATCCAACTGAATGCTGTAATGATGATTCTGTAGCTACTTTATTTTTCACATTTGTAGTAATGCCTGTTTGAGTCTTTTCATCTTTTACATTGGCTGTAAGATCTGAAGTCATTGTACTTTCCATAGCTTCATTTTGAAAATTATCAGTCCCAATACTGAATGCAGATGCATATCTGTATGGTGAAAATAATCCCAGTGAAATGCTCAGAAAAAGCAGTGGCCATAGCAGAAAAACAGCTTTAGGTCTACGGGGCTTTTGTTCAGGCACAAATGCTTCCAGTTTACTCCAAAGTTGATCGGTATCAACATTGATTCGCTGAGAGGATAATTTATTCCTCATTTTATCTTCGTGTGGATCCAATTTCATGACGATGTTATCTCATTGAATTTTAATAAAAGTCGTTTGAACACTTTTCTGGCTCTTGTAAGCCTTGTGCGCGATGTACTCTCCTGTATGCCCAGCATGTCAGCAATTTCAACATGACTAAAACCTTCCACTACAGCCAGATTGAGTATTATTCTGTGATCCTCTTCCAATGTATTCAGCATTCTCAGAATTTTCTGAGCATCCATATCATGTTCCTGAAACACAGGTTCAGCTATTTCTGCATTATCCTGATGCTTTAATTCTTCATTCTTCCGCTGATTTCGGAAGGATTTAAGGCATGTATTTACCATGATTTTTCTGAGCCAGGCCTCAAAGGAGCCCCCATTCTGGTAATTGTCTATGTTTCTGAAAATCAAAATAAATGCCTCCTGTAAAAGATCTTCTGCGAGATGCCTATCGACAATATATCTCTGGCTGACAGCCATCAGCATAGGAGAATATTTCTCCACAAGCACTTTGAATGCCTGCTTTTCACCTGATTGACAACCTGATATAATGTCTGATTCTTTCATATATGTCTCTAACAAGTCTCTTAAAATGCTTTTCTTATCTGAAATTCTCCTCTCATTTTCCGGTTATTTGCCTCTGGTGGAGACAATCGTCCTATCCAAAATGTACCTTCAAAATATCCGCGTATCCATTCATCTCCCGATACAGGATAATGTGTGATTACAAGTTTTTCAAAACCACACCCCAGGGTTGAGGTAGGGCAGTATAATGAAAATCCACCCGATCCAAACCGAGCATCATTCAGCAAAATATTGATCATATCATCCTGTAATTCTGTGACGGAAAATGCAGGAATCCATAAACTGAAATCAAATCCCGTATTGCCGGGATCTGCAAGCTGGATTTTTAATCTTCCTGTAGCTACAGAGCTGACAGCCTCCCAGTACATTTTGTTTTCAGATTCTATGATGAGATTGAAATATTGTCCTTTGGCCCGATCACAGGCAAACATTGAATTGACATCTATTACCGGTTTTACCGCCCAGGAAATTTTATCACAACTCTCAGCTCCGCTTATATCTGAAAAGGAAATATCCAGATAGTCATTTTGACAAACCGGAATGACAATTTCAATCTGACTCTGAGGGTTGAATAGTTTGTTGTTCAGCCCGTTTCCTTCGAAATACAGAAAGTGGTTCTGTTTCGGCTTCCCTTCACAATCTTTAACAGTGGTTTTCAGTACACTGAACAATGATGAAAAACCAGAGATATCTGTATTTCCAATGAAAGCATCAGAATCAAAGGAGCCTATGGATTTGCTGGAAAACGAAGCGCATTCATTGTAAATATGAACAGTCAATTCCTGATTTTTGGGAACTAATGCACTCCATATACCGGCATTGGAAGTTTGAATAGTGATTTTCTGTCCGTCCTCTGTCTGAATATCCACTGAGCATCCCGGCACAGGCAATGTGCCTAGATTTACTCTTCCACTCACGAGCACACCTGACTTCTGAGCAGATATGCAATAGAAACCGGGTTTGGTATAATCAGCCTGCCAGCCTTTTCCTTCAATAAATGAAGATTCAAGCATTACCCAAAAACCACTTTCGCCATCAAACCACCAGACAGATTTTTCATTCGCAAGTGAAGCAATTTCATCAGGTTGAATAGTTAAAGAGCTGGTCAAGGGGCTTCCGCTTTCTGATTTTATATCCAGATAAAAAGCATGAATAATGTCTACTGCAGTTAATTCCTTCTGAAGATTCAATCCCTGGTTGGAACCGGGTAGCGTTTGTCTCTGGATGACATGTTCAGGATCTATAAGGTAAGATTCAGTGATAACTTTACCACCATACACTTTACCGCTTTGTCTGAATGAATTTTTTTCCAGTTCAATTCTAAATTCATCTTGTGAGCTCAACGTAATATTTTGGCTGAGATCATTTGTTGTTATCTGCTTTTCTTTGATGATGGCGAAGTGCACATAGTTGACATCATCTTTGATAGTTTTTACAGAAAAAGAAGCTTTGTGTCCATCTGTAGTTATAATTGT
Source organism: Saprospiraceae bacterium (assembly GCA_022841345.1). Taxonomy (GTDB): domain Bacteria; phylum Bacteroidota; class Bacteroidia; order Chitinophagales; family Saprospiraceae; genus SLDF01. The sequence goes on along the minus strand of JALHRR010000005.1, from coordinate 26,632 downwards.
AAGAGGCTCACCGTGTTGATGAATCAATTGTCCATCCAGTTTGAAATGCTGGCTTCCGGACCAGTGTGAAATAGTATTATTGAAATGTACTTCAAAGTCAGTTATTTCTGTACCATTTTCATCGGTAACAATGCCGACAAGAGAAGTATTCACGAGTACTTTAGGGGGATCCGGATAATCCGTGATATCTATGTCCTCAAAATTCTTTTGACAAGCGCCCAGCAAAACAGACAAAAGGAGGAAGTAGTAAATGTATTTCATATGTCCGGGATTAAAATTTGCATGAGCAACAGAGAATTTTCTTTGATTGCCTTCGCTTTTACTTAAATCCCTTCAAAATACAATTCGCTACAGGAAATATGAATTTATTAAAAATAAATATGAGAAATTCATATTTAAGTATCACTGAATGACGAAACTCTCCTTTATCCACTCTAAAGCATTTCCCATCTCCTCCTCTTTCGTAAACCTCCCCCAACTCAATCTCACCGCCTCTTCTGCCTCTTTTACAGAATACCCCATCGCTTCCAGAACATGGGAAGGTTCTGCCAATGCTGAACTGCAGGCAGATCCGGTGGAAAATGCCAGCCGGTCAGATAATTTACTGAACCATGTGGCTGAAGGAATTCCGGGTATCCGAAGATTGCTCACATGAGGTAATCTGGCAACTTGTGATCCGGCTATTTGAATTTCAGGGAATGCAGCCCGGAGATTTAGTTCAAAAGTATTTTGCCATTCTTTGTGCCTTAGACTTTCAGCATTCATATTGAGAGCAGCAAGTTCTGCTGCTTTTCCGAGTCCGATAATTCCGGGCACATTTAAAGTACCAGATCTGAATCCCCGTTCATGTCCTCCTCCGTCAATTTGAGAGTGTAGCTTAACTCTTGGGCCTTTTTCTGAGAAATAAATCGCTCCAACACCTTTTGGGCCATACATTTTATGAGCTGACATACAGAGTATATGAACGCCGTCATCTATCGGATGCACAGGAATTTTCCCGATGGCCTGAGTGGCATCGCTCATAAACAACACTTCCTGTTCCTGGCAAATCGCACCAATTTCTTTCATTGGCTGAATGACGCCTGTTTCATTATTGGCCCACATGATGGATACCAGGATAGTACGGTCTGTGATGGCATTCTCTAGTTGAACCAAATCAATCAATCCATTTGAATCTACATCCAAATAGATAATTTCAGCTCCAAAATACTTTAGGTTTTCACAAGTATCAAGAACGGCTTTGTGCTCCGATCTGGTCGTAATAATTTGATTGCCTTTACTTTTGTACATTTGAAAGACGCCTTTAATGGCAAGATTCACAGCCTCAGTTGCACCAGAAGTGAAGACAATTGACCTCTCAGACACATCTAATAATTTCGCAACTTTCGATCTGGCAGCACTAACTGCATGAGCGGCATCCCAGCCATAGGAATGTGTCCTGGAAGCTGCATTCCCGAAATTTTCTACAAACCATGGCAGCATTTCCTCCAGCACCAAAGGATCCATGGGTGTGGTGGCATTGTAATCAAAATAAAGAGGACGAGCTTTCATGATCTTGTTGTAAGTGCGTTTTAACAAAGATAGAAACTATTGGAGTTGCTAATGAGAAGTTTTAATTTTTCGATTCTTGTGGCTTGCAAAATAGCCGCTTCTAGCTGCTGGCTTCAAGCTCCTAGCTGAACAGCCGAGGCCGCTAGGTAGGGGCGATTCATGAATCGCCCCTACTTACGAGGAATCATCTCCTCACAATTCTCGTAGGGTCGCATGGCCACGCGACCCTACGAGAATTGCACAAACTCAAAAAAATCTCCGATCCCACATCACCTCTGAGAGACATCACTTTTTCAGGGCTTGTCCCTGAAAAAACATCACTTTTTCTTTGCGAAGCGAGGAAAAAACATCACTTCGACACGTATAACCCTCCGAACTGGCTCTCAACAATCATTCATCACTCATAATTCCTCACTCATCACTCCAAATCCCTACCTTTACACCTCAGCTCTACAGAAATGGAAAACATGAAAGATGAACAAACTTTAAGGCTATTTGACTTTGAAGGCAGCTCAAAAGAAGAGTGGCTAAAGCTAATTGAGAAAGAAATACAGCCTAAAACATGGATAGATCTTAACGTGGCAGTCGGCGATTCCCGCGATGTAAATGCTGCTTATCATCCCGAAGATCAAACATTAAGCAGGTTTATCAGCAAGAGTGGAAGTTTAAATGGGTGGTTGATTGCTGAGGACTTTGATGCTTTAAGCAATCCAATGGAATGCAATGAAAGATTGCTGATTGCGCTTGAATATGGCCTGGAAGCACCGATGTTACAGCATGTGGACCCTTTTGTGAATTTGGATACCCTGCTTAAAGGAGTCATTCCGGGATATATTTCGCTCCATTGGGAATTGCCCGAAATTGAGGCTGCGAATAAGGTTTCACAATATCTCCGTTCTGTTCACACTGAGCCAAATAAGATGGGAGGCGGATTTTTGCCCCGGCTCACCTTGGATCATACATTCATTTCCGATCTGGAGAAAATTGAAAATGCTTTCAACGAGGGATTTAACGATCAATACCGCTGGATTCATATTGCATCCAGCGAGACCAACAAAAATGAGCCATTTAAGGATGAACTTGGATTCATCTGCTTTGCCTTTCACAAGTCTCTGGAGATTCTGGGCGAACAAGGAAAACTGACAGAGGAAATCATTAAACGATTTCAAATAAGCATCAAAGCCGGGGATCAGCTTTTGCTGGAAGTTTCCAGAGTAAGAGCATTACGAATACTATTGGCCAATATCCAGAAACTACATGGCTTGAGTGGTCAAACGCCGGTTTTTATTCAGGGAAAAACAGATATTACCTGCTATACTTCAGAACCCGATTACAACAGAATTAAAGGCGCATTGATCGGATGGGCATTGGCTGCCGGAGGAGTGGATAGTATCAATATCGCTCCGGGAAACCTGAATCCTCCGGCATCCGAATGGGCATTCAACAGTCGTATCGCAAGAAATATTTCTCATTTATTGAGAATGGAAAGTTATCTGTCTGAAGTAAATGATCCGGCTTCCGGGGCATATTTTCTTGAGGAAACAACAAGTCAATTCGTTAAAAATACCTGGAAAACACTTCAGGAAATGGAATCTATCCGAAATGTCCTAACTTTATCCTGAATCAATCTTCCCTTTTGGAACGCAAAGCCATCGATACCAACGCACTGAGTGAAGCCATCCTGAATGGGGACAGAATTGCTTTGAGCAGAGGTATTACCCTCGTTGAAAGCAGACATCCTGACCACAGATCAGATGCTAATGAGCTTGTTCGTAAATGTATGCCGGCTGCAGGAAAAGCAAAAAGAATCGGCATCAGTGGTGCTCCGGGAGTGGGTAAATCGACTTTTATAGAATCACTTGGTAAACAAATTATCCAATCCGGATCCAAAGTAGCAGTGCTGGCTGTAGATCCGAGCAGCCCGATCAGCCGGGGAAGTATTCTGGGTGATAAAACGCGCATGGAATGGCTGAGCACAAATGAAAATGCTTATATCCGTCCCAGTCCGGCAGGTGACACTTTGGGGGGAGTTGCGAGAGCTACGCGTGAAGCAATTATTCTGTGCGAAGCGGCGGGTTTTGACCATGTTGTAGTAGAGACTGTAGGAGTGGGGCAGAGTGAAACAGCAGTCAAAAATCTGGTGGATATTTTCGTACTTCTCTTATTGCCTGGTGCAGGAGATGATTTGCAGGGAATCAAAAAGGGTATTGTCGAAATGGCAGATATTATTGTCATCAATAAAGCCGATGGTGAAAATATGAGTGCTGTAAATAAAGCCATTGGATTTTATGCATCAGCATTACATTTGCTTCCTTTGAAAAATGAAAAATGGCAGGTTCCGGTGATGAGTTGTTCGGCATTATTTGATACCGGAATGGAAAAAGTTCTCCATAAAGTGATGGAATATTTTGCAAAAATCGGCTCCTTTGTGACTGAAAACAGACAGCAGCAAGCAAAATATTGGCTTAAAGAAAGCGTTTTGGAGAAATTGCATCAGCATTTTTACTCTCAGGAGTCGGTTTCCAATGCATTTAAAGATATGGAAAAAAAGGTGGAAAATGGACTTATCCAGCCATTTGAAGCTGCCGATCAAATTTTTGCTTTTTACCTGGATGCGCTAAAAAAATAAAGTTGAATTGTAATTTATATCAGTCGGGTTTAGGCCTTGCATTCTTCATCTTATTCATCGCCGGTCTTTCTGCTCAGGAATTGCCTGATTTTCGTTCACCCATTGATCATGCCATTCGCTTGTCTGGTTCATTTGGTGAGCTTCGATCCAATCATTTCCATGCCGGAATCGACCTGAAATCTTCAAAGGGAATCTCAGGTGATCCCCTCTATTCTATCTCAGAGGGATACATTTACCGGGTCATGCTTCATCCTACAGGGTATGGCAATGCTTTGATAATCAGGCATGATAATGGATATTCTTCCGTGTATGCGCATATGGACAAATTCGAAACGAGTCTTGCTATCAAAATTCTTGCTGCTCAATATGAAACCCGTTCATATGTAATGGATTATTATCCCGGGAAGGATGTTTGGCGCGTTGCTAAAGGTCAGCTAATAGGTTATATGGGAAATACCGGGTACTCGTTTGGTCCGCATTTGCATTTTGAAATCAGACGTACTGAAGATGATATGCTTTTCAATCCACTGATGTTTGGCTATGAGATCGTTGACAAAGTGCCGCCGGTAATGGATGTGTTTCGCTGGTATGCTCTGGATTCTACAAGACAGGAATTGAAAGCCGGAAATTTGAAATTAATTAAGAAAAATGGAGGCTATGCCCCAATCAAAGACACACTGCTGATTCCAGGTGATTATGCAGCATTGAGCTTGTCAACCATTGATTTCATGACAGGGGTAGCCAATCGGAATGGAATTTATAAGCTGGAATTGTATGTGGATGATACCCTGCAATTTCAATATCAGATGGATTCTTTTCTACGGAAAGACACCCGATATCTCAATGCTCATACTGATTATAACGAATATTTTTACAATAAAAGGTATTTTCACAGACTCCATAGATTGCCGGGGAACAATATTAATCTTTATCCATATTTACGTGATGATGGAGTCTTTCCGGTGGATTCCGGTACTTTCAGAAGGATAAAAATGATATCTTACGATTACATGGACAACAGCTCTGAAGCTACCATGATCATTGGAAGAGATACAACTACTGCTGCATTTATACCACCTAAGCATACACATGTTCTTGAACCTAATACACCTTATCATTATTTGTTTCCGGGTTGTGAACTTATTATCCCGTCTAATATGTATTATGAAAGAACTTACATGCAATTGTCCAGTCAGGTGGAGAAAACCCATAATGCTCAGTCCAATGCATTAGTTATACTTAATGGGCGGGAACCACTTCACGGGTTTTATGAAATGCGTTTTGAAGCCGGCCATATTCCTGATTCTTTTAAGTCAAAGGCGTTTATTGGTTCCAGAAATGGCAATTCAATTACTAACTATGGTGGAGAATGGGTAGCTGATACTTTGATCGCAGATATTAGGTCCAACGGTCGGTTTGCAGTATATATTGACACCGTTCCACCAAAGATTAAAGCAAGTAAATTTCAGCCCGGTAAGAGCAAATTGAATAGTTTTAGCTTCAATTTTTCAGACAATTTCGCAAGAGCCGGTGATGCTGAGAAATGGCAAATAGATGTCTTCTTAAATGGAGAATGGTTTCTCGCCAATTATAATGGCCGGAGCAACAATATCACAGTTCCGTTAGCCACTGTTCCTAAAGGTAAAAATCATCTCAAAATCAGCATCACGGATAGTATGGGAAATGTAGGGAATTGGGAGAGTGAGTTTGTGCGGTAGCGAATTCAGAATTTAGAAGTTAGAAGTTTGAATGGAAGATCCTTCAGTAAGGAGAGCTGTTCAGCCAGTAGCCAGAAGCTAGAGGCCAGCCATTCTTACTCCATCTCCCCCTCAATACACCCAAGAATCCCCTCCAAATCCTCAGGAGGAAAACTCTTCCCCGGAATATATTTCCTCAACCAGGTTTCCTGGCGTTTGGCATAGTTTCTGGAATGCTGCCTGATTTTTTCGATGGCTTCCTCCAGGTTATATTTTCCATCAAAATGATCAAATAACTCTGTGTATCCCACTGTCTTCAGAGCATTCAGATGACGCTGTGGATACAGCAATTTTGCTTCTGAAGTGAGCCCTTTTTCTAAAAATAAATCAACTCTCCGGTTGATTCGGTCGTACAATTGTGGGCGCTCCATTTCAAGCTTAATAAAAATAGTTTTGAATGGTCTTTGTACTGCATTTCCGGATCTGAAGGAACTGAATGATTTTCCTGTGTGTCTTATGACCGATAAAGCTCTGATGATACGCTGAGGATTATTCCTGTCGACTTCATTAAAGTATTCCGGGTCTTTTTCTGCTAATTCACGGATCAATTTTTCCAGGCCTTTTTCCTGCAATTCCAAATTTAACGATTCAACTTTTTCTGCTGGAATTTCAGGAAATGTATCAAGTCCTTCTGTCAATGCTTTAATGTACAATCCGGAGCCACCGCTGACGATTATAATATTGTGACTTTTGAAAAGTTTATCCAGAAGATTTATAGCATCTTTCTCAAATTTTCCCACATCATATTCCTTATGAATCGAGAGAGAATTAATGAAATGATGCGGAACAGCTGCCAGTTCCTCAGGCTCCGGTTTTGCTGTAGCTGCATTTGTTTCAATATAAAATTGGCGGCTGTCAGTGGAGAGAATTTCTGTTTGAAAATGTTGCGCCAGCTGAATTGAAACAGCTGTTTTCCCTACAGCTGTAGGGCCACAAACTACAATAAGATATTTTGAACCAGAATTCATCCCGGCAAAAGTAAGCTTTTAATTGGAGCCGAAAATGCGCAATATAGATAATGCTGCAGCTTTGTTGGATGACAAAATTAGAAGCATTATGGTGATAAATAAACTTTGGAGTTGCATTGGTTCGTCTGAGGAAGCAGCTTTGGAGTAGAGAGCGGTGACGCCCCTTGCCGGCTCCGCCTGGCAAGGGGTGACGTGTTTTGCCTGCGGCAAAAGGTGACATTCATGTCATCTGTGATGCCGTGAGTGACGCTCCCGCAAAAGCGACATTTCTCAACACAGAATCGGAATGTAGCGATCATTTTGCCTCAGGCAAAATGAAGAGGATATTTTAGCCTATTTTTCCCCAGGCAAAATAAATGCATTGTTTGAAAAGCCTCCCCTCAACCGGTGTCTTGTAATTTTGCCGTAGGCAAAATGACGTCCGAATCGTCATCCCGGCACGGCACAGCCGTGTCGGGACGTCACCTTTTTATTGCGTAGCAATGAAAAGGCGTCACCCCGGCCAGGCGCAGCCGTGCCGGGATGTCACACTTTTTTGGCAGCGCCTATTCCTAAATTTTATTTTTATTTCTTTTAAGGTTATCATTTCTTATCAATCCAGTATCTCATATTCAGTGCGCCTGTTCTGAGCTCTGCCAGCTTCAGTGCTGTTGTCTGCAATGTGTTTTGATGAGCCAAATCCTTTGAATTGCATTCGGTTAGCATCAATTCCTTGCTTGATTAAATAATCATATACTGTTTTTGCCCTTGCTTCAGAGAGAGGAAGGTTGACATCATCTTTGCCCACATTGTCTGTATGCCCATTAATCCGGATCTTTACGCTGGGATTCTCTTTCAAAAAAGCTGCTAATTTGTCCAGTTCGACAAATGATATTTTTTGCAAAGAGGCGGATCCCGTTTCGAAGAAAATGTTATTTAACACCACGGGTTTTGAACTCGCAGAAGAAGTATCTTTAATTGGCTGCAAGTATAAGGTGACGGATGGAATGTCGTCCTTACTATAATCAGACGGAATATCAAAATGCAGTGATGCAAACATATACCCGGGATGACTTGATTGAACACCGTACCTGATCCCTTTCTGTAAAATTACCAGCGCCTCTCCCGAATCATTGGTCATGTATTTTCCGGCTTGCTGACCTGTTAACAAGTCAATCACTTCAATCATTCCTGAGATTGGTAAAGAATCTAATTGAGCTTTAAGGTAAATTTTGCTGTAGGACGCTGCCCGGGCTTTTACTGCTTCAGGTAGTTGAGTTGTGTACAAATCTGCCCTGACAATATTTTGTGAGTTGTCTTCTTCCAGTCTGGTCAATATGGCAGTCTTTCCGTCAATACTTACAGCAAGGCCACTTTCATCCCCTTTTGAATTGATCCCTGATCCGAGATTGACTGGAATGGACCATTTTTGATCGGCTTGTTTTGTAGATTTGAATAAATCAAATCCGCCAAAGCCCGGATGTCCTTCAGATGAGAAATATAATGTTTGTCCATCAAAATGAAGTAGAGGTGTCAGTTCATTCGCATCCGAATTGATGATCGGACCTGCATTCCTGGCTTTACCCCATTTACCGTTTGCAGACTTCATGCTAAACCAGATATCATTGTCTCCATATCCATCGGGTCGGTTACTTACAAAATAAAGTGTATTACCATCCGGCGAAAGTGAAGGCTGAGAATCCCAGGAATTACTGTTGATATTTGGACCAAGATTAACCGGATAGCCCCAAACTCCATTTTTTTCTATGACCTCGTACAAATCACAGCCTCCGAAACCTTCCTTATCATTGCAAAGTGCAAAAATAATTTTTCTCCCGTCTGCGCTTATACAAATCGCTCCTTCATTATTGGGAGTATTAAGACTTTCAAGGCTAGCAGAGGGTTCCCATTCCCCTTTTTCATTTTTATGTGTAATATAAAAATCTTCCTGTCGCTGAACTCTCCTCGTAAAGATCAGTGTCTTTCCGTCAGCTGTCAGTGTAGGAAGATATTCCGGATGTTCCGAATTAATTGCTTCACCTAACTTGTACCAGTTAAGATCATCTAAAGTTTTAGGAGCACTGATGTAGAATAATGCATCCCTCTTAAATTTTCTGGCTTTGTGTGCAAGATCAGTACTGAGCTTGGGTTGATTGAGTGTTTTGTCAAACCATACTGCAGCACTGTCATACAAATCTTGTTCCCAGTATGCCTGCCCGATAGTGAAGTGAATGGAAGGAGTTGCATCCTGTTTGAGAGACAGTCCAGTCTTGAAATTCTGAATGGATAATTGAAAGGAATCCAGTTTGTAATACACTGCAGCTAAGTCAAAATAAGCTACTACGAGTTTCGGGTCGCTCTTTATGGCTTTTTCAAAATCTGAAATAGCATCGGCTAATTTGCCTTCCTTTCTGGCCTTGATACCCGATTTCCAATGTTTTTGAGCATCGGTTTCTACTTTAGGCTCCTTCTTTCCGGATTGCGCCTTAAGTTCAATTTGACCAATTAAAAAAATGGAAATTATAAAAAAAAAGAGACGCATATGCATATGAATTACATGACATAAACGTCTCTTACTTGCTATGGCGTACAATATCAGACCTGAACTTTTCCGGCATATCCCATTTTCTGGGCTTTTTCCAGATCCAGATTGAATCCGGTATTGCCTGCTCTTTTCTTTGCTATACCGCGATGATACAGACAAGCAGCTTCTGATATCAGATGATCTCCATCTTTTACCTTTAAGGCTTCATCAAAAGCATCTATGGCGTAATCGAATAATCCCAGCTCCATCCAGCATAAGCCCATGTTATGGTAAGCTTCTCTTTTGTAGGGAGTCAAAGGCATTTCTGCACTGAAGTTTTTTCCAACGAACAGCTTTAATTCTTTGATTGCATCTTCAAATGCACCCAGATCTATCAGGCAACGGCTTTTTCCCAGTCTTGCCAGCCAGTGTGTCTGTTGTAAGGCAAGAGAATTTTTTACTGAAGTTTCAAAATCCAGTAATGAACGCTCAGTTTCCTGCAGATGGTAGTACACCATTGCTCTCCAATAATGGGCTTTGTAAGCACCGGGATAAATAGCAATCGCTCTGTTCAAATCTGCTTTCGCTTCTTCCCACTGACACATATGCATAAGTACTTTGCCTCTGTACTCCAAAGCTTCAACGTGTGCATCATAAGTTTGAATAGCCTCATTTAGAGCTGTCAGTGCTTCACTCCAGTTAGGATTCTTGGCTCTTATACATGCTTCCCCTCTTTTATATTCTGAAACGGCCAATTTTTCATTGTCCGGTGAAATAATGTTTTTGCGATGAATAACACCATTTTCTGATTGATATACTTCAATCTGGCCGGAGATAGCATAAGAAGCCAGATATTCCAATCCCTCTACTGTGGTTTTCCATGTTTTGTCATTCCATTGGAACACTAATCTTGGGATAGAGAATATAAATGTTTCATCATCAAAGTATTCAGGATCTTTGAGCCCGAATTCGCCTTTGTAATAAGCATCTAGTCTTGTATCAAATAATTTTTTCACCTTTCCATAGCTGGCTGCATTACCGAAGTCTAAGCGGCCCTGCAATATGGTTTTACGCTGGCTCATTTTTTTATTTTTTGCGGACGAATCTATATCATTCTTGCCAAAGTCATCCAGCTGTGGCAATTAGTTAAATAAAAAATGTTTTGAAATAATTGTACGGGAGGTTAAAGTTCGCCATTTCCCAAGCGATTTTCAACTATTTGATTGATAATCAACATATTTTTATTTTATTAATCTGAAATGGAATTGCATCCCACCAAATTAATGAACCTGTAAAGGCAGATTAGCAAGTATTAATATTGCTTTGCAGCTATAATTCCAACTAAATAGTTCTTATTTGTGAGTACGAACCAAATCCCCATATTTCACCCCAAATGAGTGGAATTTCTTTTAAAACAAAGTCCTTCGGAAAATAGTTTCTACATTTTGATGAAACGTGCCCTCTGCAGCACATTGTCTTCCTGAATAACCTGAAGTGTATACATTCCCGGCGCTAAATCTGCTATGGTGAGCATATGAGATACATTCCGGTCTTGCCAAATTCCCGATTGTACTATTTGTCCGTTGGAATGAATGATATTCCATCTTTGAAGTCCTCCTGATTGTAGTTCAGACAAAATATTAAGTTCATCCTTTACCGGATTGGGGTAAACAGAAAGGGTATTTGAATAGACTTGATTATCGGTAGTTGAGGTGGTAAGGGATTCAATTGAAATTTCTTCCACAGCAAAATCTTTGCAACCTGAAATATCTGTAACTTCCAGCACTACCTGATAATTTCCTTCCGCATCATATTCGTGTGATGGTTCATCCGAATCACTTGTGTTCCCATCTCCAAAATTCCATTGGTAAGTGACAGCATCTTCTGACTCATTTACAAATGAAACCCGTTGTCTTTCTTCCTGATTAACACTGAATTCAGCTTTCAATTCACTGGTCTTGTCTCTTAAGTCAAATGTAAACGGTATACGGGTGCAGGGAGATTGATATTGAACGTTTAGATTATAGAAAAACCCGTAATATTCGGGCATTTCACTCCCTTCAATTCCTGATAAAATGGAACCAATACCCTGAATTTCCAATGCATTGGCAGAAACAGCAGCAAATGGTTCAGACATTAGATTTCTGCCAAATTTGTGCTCCAGGGTATATACTCCCGGATTGAGTTCAACATTCAAAACAAGGGTATTTTTCCCGGCTACCAGTCTTTTATTAATTTCTTTCAGACTTTTACCATTTGAATCCAGCAAATAAAGGATTCGGATTCCGGATTCTTCAGCATAACAGTCCAATGATACCAAATTAACTTTTTGATATAATTCAAACTTAATTCCACCACCTTTGTATAATTCAGGCATTTCAGCTGTTACACCCGGTGCTGCGGGTCCCAGCTGATCTTTCTTTTCCCAATCTGCGTAAATCGTTACATTCCCTGCATCCTGATCCAGGAAGTGAATAGGGTCAGACCCTCTGCCCAGAAAATCAAAACCGGAAGCTGAACCATACCAAAGCAATTCGGCATCTTCTATTTGAACAGGAAGAATAATCCTGCTGTCATCACATAGTAATTCCGGCATATCATCTGTTACAATGACTTTTCTTGGTTCCATCTTCATATGTGTCAGATCCAGTCTTTCATAATTATTAAGCATTCTTGTCTCGCCATCGTGCACGAGCTGCACACTTAATAATACTGACTGTCTAAACTTGTCAGGTAACCCCGCAAGGATAAGGGTGTCCTGGAATTGGGCACCCACCGGAATGGATTGAGTACGATTCACACTGATAAGACTATTTCCATCCTGATCCGCAAGCGTCAGTGAATACTCAGCAATGTCCAGTGTTCCATTATTACTCAGGTCAACATATAAAACTGCTTCATTGAGGCAGGGGTCAACATTGACAGTACTCCTGTCAATTCTAATGTCATATGGATCTTTAGCCGGTACCGGAGTATATCCCTGATCTATGAGATAGTAATAGGCAGCTTTGAGATCTATAATTCCAGTCCCGTATTGATTGTCCTCACCAGGCATGCCCAGATCTCTGGCGCTATAATACAGGGCATATTTCAAGTCTTCACCGCTCAGATAAGGAAAGGCAGATTTAAGCAAAACCAATGCTCCGGTCGTATGCGGAGAGGCCATGGAGGTACCACTTGCATCTCTGTATCCACCACCCGGAAATGCACTTCTGACATCTACACCCGGAGCAGAAACCTCAGGCTTAATTGCCAGAGAGCCCTCAAAATTTTCACAATAAGTAGGACCTACACTTGAAAAACCAGCTACCGTCAGGTTGTTGATGTTTCCATTTACTGCTCCCACGGAGAAAACATTGACTAAACTTTGTACCACCACAGCCGGAGCCAAAACTGTTTTAGAGGAAGGACCTGAGTTGCCTGCAGCAAATACTACTGCTATACCCGCAGCCTCTGTAGCCAGATATATCTGTGCATAAAAATCTTCACAGAAATAAGTGTCAGGGTCCGTGTAGCCCCAGGAATTATTAACTGCATCCGGCATGTCATCCGTGGTATTGGGATTATCATCAGGATCCATTGACCATTGAAATGTGGAGATAATATCATGGTTGAGACAAAAAATATCTGCGCCCATCCAAAGTGCATCAAAAGCAACCCCAATTGTGTCATTGAGATGTCTGTCTATTCCGACTACCGTTCCCGTTACATGCGTCCCATGCGACTGACAATCTTTTGGGGGTTCATTTCCAAATGGATCAAACCAGCTTTGTTTTTGAGGGTAATAATTTCCTGCATAATTTCTGTTCAGCGACTCATGTCTGGGATCTACTCCTGTATCTACTATTAAAGCCTTTCTTCCATATCCCGTATACCCCAGCTCCCACATGAAAGGAGCATTGATAGCCTTTAAGCCTTTTTCACTCGAACCTGTTTTGGCAGATGATTCCCTTGTTTGGACAGGTTCAGGAAGGAGGGAAGGTGTTGGCATGAAATCAATCAGCCTGACCTGTTGCAGATCAGCCAGTTCATTAATAAGATCTGAACCTGCTTTGACCCCGACCGCATTTATTATCCACCAGGATTTGATATTTTTTACATCTCTTGTATTAAGGAAAGAAAGCACATCAGCCTGAGTCTTATCAGCGAGCTGACGTAGTCTGTTGTTAACGATAATCGCTCTTTCAGAGACATTTACTTTATTAATTCTGAATGAATCCAGCAGGCTTTCCAAATCTACCTGCTCTTCCAGCATCACAACAACATAGTGATCCTGAGCGCTTCTGCTTTGCATAGCTTCCTGAAGTCGCCCTGAGATTTTATGTTGATTCTGGGCCTGAAGACCAAGCGGAAGTAAAGTGCTAATGAATAGAGCCAGCAGCCTGAACGATTTGATCATACGATTTATTTTTATGCCCAGATAGTACAACCTTCTGAGCAATTTTTGCAAATATCTATATTCTTTCGCCCTTTTAATAAGTTCGAGCGGAATTGTTTATAAGGTTCTCCCTGCCAAATAGTTTTGAAAGAATCTTGTTTTAAATCTCCCATTTTATATTGGGCATCTTTATCGAAGCAACACGGCACTACGCGGCCATCCCAGGTCACTACTGCTCCTTGCCAAAGTCGCCAGCATTGGTTGCTCAATTCATGCTTTGGAATCCAGGTGCCATCTCCTGCAGGCTTGTATCTGGAATATTTTATCTGCTCCGGGATAAGTGGATTTCCGAATGCATAATCATACACCTGCGCTGTTTTCAATCTTACCGCATCTGCCCCAATTTCCTTTGCCCATTGATCAAGAGCCGGAACTTCATGTTCATTAGGTTTAACTACCAAATACTGAATGATGATATATGGATGAGCCGAGTTCATCTTTTTCTTCCAGTGAACCACATTTTTTATCCCTTGTATGACTTTGTCCAGTTTGCCTTCCACTCTGTATTGCTCATACGTCTCCTGACTGAGACCGTCTACCGAGATGATCAATCTGTCCAGACCGGATTTGATGATTTGCTCTGATACCGCATCACTCAGAAAATGTCCGTTGGTGGAGGTGATGGTATAAATTTTCTTCTCATGCGCATAGGCCACCATTTTCAGAAAATCAGGATTGATAAAGGGTTCTCCCTGAAAATAGAACATGAGCGTGCACACATCTTTATAAATCTCATCGACGATTTGAGTAAAAAAATCTTTTTTCAAATTGCCGGTGGGCCTTGTGAATTGACGCAAGCCACTGGGACATTCAGGGCATCTGAGATTACATGCAGTCGTAGGTTCTATAGATATGGATGATGGCATCCCATAATGATACGGTTTGGAGCTGATTCTGGACAGGTGAAATGAGACGTAAATTTTACCCAGATTGATTAATTTACGAAGGCTGATTGTTTTGACAAAGCGATTACCATCTTTGAGTCTTGCTCTTAACTGAGGCGAAAATAAGTGCATACGGCAAAAATATAACTATTAATCAAGCGGTTCAATAATATACGGACAAAATGCATTTGGGCATGCCCGCGAGGTAATCTGAAATTGCAATTTTATAATATGCAATTTCAGATGACTCCCGGTCGGGCTATCCGCTTTACTTCGCAGAGCCGCATTGCAATACGTCTCTACTCGTGCTCGCTTCTATCCCTCATGCTGTGGGAGTGAAAGTCCTGGGTTGAGGTACATACTGAGAATATAGCCAAAGCTTAAAAAACGCTTGAAAATTGCATGCGGCATTCAATCTTAATTGAAAAAAAAAGTCACATAATTTTTTTTCATATAAAAAAAGGTTTTATTTTTGGATCGGTTATGGGTGTTTTTGTTTTCAGCCTGGATGTATGTCCGGCACTAAATTTTAAGCGGAAATTATTTATAACCAAAACTTACCTTACCGGGGAGCACTTCTGCAAAGATACTGCTCCCTTTTTTGTCCGGTTGTTATATCGTCTGAGTGAGAAGATGAGTCGCGCGCCTAAGGCGCGTTAGGAGAGAGCTCCTTGCACGGTGTGTGAGCGTCGGCTGCGCCTCGCTCGTGTGCTGCTTTGCGGCCTAAGGCCGCGCGGGATGTGGCTCACTTCGTTCACGGGATGTGTAACAGCCTTTGATCACCAACGGTGATCAAAAGAAAGATTCTGTTAGGATCAAGGAGAAAAATGTATATTCACAACTCGAAACTTTCTCACTGGCTGTTCCGCGCCCACACCCGCCACTCACAATGCATCCCGTGAGCTTTGCGAACCACATCCCGCGCTACAGAATGTAGCAAGCACACACCGGGCGCAGCCCGACACACTGTCTCTACTCAAATCCCGAAGGCGCAGCCTACCTCCACTCAGGCTGTTCCAGCTTTTTTCCAGAAGCCAGAAGCTAAAGGCCAAAAACCAACAGCTGGCTCTTCTCACTTCTTCCGGTCCGTAACAAATTGTATCAAATCCCGCATAGATTGAAGCGCGGGACTCTCAGGAAAGGAATTTAAAATGGCGAATGCCTCTTCGCGATACCTGTTCATTACTGTTGTGGCATATTCCATTCCACCACTTTGAAGTACAAACTGAATCACTTCAGCGACGCTTTTTGCATCCTCATTTTTATTTTTGATCAGGTACATGATCCTGCGCTTCTGATCATTGGGGGCATTTTCTAAAGCCCAGATCAAAGGAAGTGTGAGTTTTTTTTCTTTGATATCTATTCCCAGTGGTTTCCCAATATCGGCAGTTCCATAATCGAACAGGTCATCTTTAATCTGGAAAGCGATTCCGATTTTTTCACCAAATAATTTCATTTTGGCAATGACATCAGCATCTGTACCCGAGGAAGCAGCCCCTACGCCACATGCTGCTGCAATCAGGGAAGCAGTCTTCTGACGAATGATTTCGTAATAAATGTCCTCCTTAATATCCAGACGCCGGGCTTTCTCAATTTGAAGCAACTCCCCTTCACTCATCTCTTTCACGGAGTCTGAGAGCAACTCCAGCATGTGATATTGCTTATTCTGAACTGCCAGCAAAAGTCCTCTGGAAAGCAGGAAATCACCTACCAGGACAGCAATCTTATTTTTCCACAATGCATTTATGGAGAAAAATCCGCGTCTCTCAAATGAATCATCCACCACGTCATCATGAACGAGTGTGGCAGTATGAAGCAATTCGACCATAGATGCCCCCGTGTAAGTATGCTCCGTAATGCCACCGCAGATTCCGGCGGACAAAAACACAAACATTGGTCTCACCTGCTTGCCTTTCCGCTTGACAATATAATAGGTGATCTTGTCCAGCAGGGGCACATGACTCTTCATGGAAGCCTTGAAATGCTTCTCAAAAAGATTGAGTTCTTCTTTAATTGGTTTTTGTATTTCTTCTAATCTGACAGACATGCTTCCTGTATAAGGCGCTAAGGTATTTAAATTACTTATTCAACACAACCCAAGCCATAACAAGCCAAATCCCTTTTCGTTGAATCCCGGTTTAAATTGCTGATTTCTGTTCCGAATTTTAAAAAATTCAGACGATTAATCAACTGAAAATTCCGTAGTTATGGAACCTGCTTAATTTTTCCCTATTTTCGCAGCAAATAATACTCCTTGCTGGAACTATTCCGTAAGAATACATTGCTGAACAACACATTGTTGTTGCTTTACACATTCTGTGTCAGGGCTGTTTTTTTGTTCAAAAGGGAGCTTCCCGGAGATCCGGATGGTGGAGTTTTGTTTGAATATGTCAGATCACTTTTCAGCGCAGGCGGCATTGGAGAGGTAATTTTTACTTCATTTCTTATATTTATACAAGCAACTCTGCTCAACAGAATATGCGGTATCAACAAGATTACCAGAGAAAATTCACTTCTTCCGGGTTTATTTTTGGTGCTGTTGAGTAGTTTGTCCGTTTCATTTTTGGCACTAAGCCCTATCATGCTGGCAAATTTTTTCCTATTGATTGCCATCCATAATTTTTTCCTCTCATCCAAAGAATCCGGCTCAGCTTCCAGAATATTCAATACCGGATTTTTCACAAGCGCAGCAGCATTTTGTTTCCAACCTTATTTGATTTTTATCATCGTATTTTTTGTGGGAATGGCATTGCTTAGATCCTTCAAATGGGTGGAACGAATTCAAATGCTCACAGGCATTCTGGTTCCTTATTTTCTTTTATTTCTTTTAGGATTTGTTTTTGATCAAATCCCCAACATAATTAAGCTTCAATGGAATCAACAGCTTGAATTTGTAGGTGCCATTGCAGCTATCAGCTGGCACGCTCTTATTCCAATGGCATATTATGTGTTTTCACTGTTGGTCGGATTAATGAGTTACAACGGATTGATTTTCAGACAGAATGTACAAGCACGGAGAAAAATTAATCTCATGTACTTCATTACCCTTATGAGTGGAGTTGTTATCTGGTTTCAAAGTGAATTACGCTGGTCTGATATCCAGGTTGCGATCATTCCGCTGGCATTTTTGGCCGGTGCATTTCTACAGATTGTGAAAAACAAATTACTTAGCGAGCTGATTCATTTAATATTCTTGTCAGGAGTGTTATTTTTGCATTATTATTTTTCAGCATAATTCCCTATTACATGAAATTTGGCGTAGTTACTTTCCCTGGATCCAATTGTGATCACGATATGTTATATATGTGCGAACATGTCATGCAAAGAGAAGCGATTCCTTTGTGGCACAAGGATACAAGCCTGGATGCATTTGAATTGAGCGACTGTATTATCCTTCCCGGAGGGTTTTCATTCGGCGATTATCTAAGATGCGGAGCGATCGCGAGATATTCTCCTATCATGCAATCAGTCATTGAATTTGCCAATAATGGCGGTTATGTAATCGGTATTTGCAATGGTTTTCAGATTTTATGTGAATCGGGTCTGCTGCCGGGTGTTTTATTGAGAAACACCAATCAAAAATTTATTTGTAAAAATACATTCCTGCTTCCGGATAATCCGCATTCGGCAATGACAGCGGGATTGAATCCAAAGCAGGCGTTGAAAATTCCTATTGCCCATGCAGAAGGACGTTTCCATGCAGATGAAGCAACACTGGATCATCTCGAAAGCAATAATCAGATTCTCTTTCGATATTGCTCCGCTGAAGGAGTAGTTTCTGATGAGTATAATCCAAACGGTTCACTCAAAAGTATTGCCGGCATCAGCAATTCCGGTAAAAATGTAATGGGAATGATGCCCCACCCCGAAAGAGCAGCCGAAGCTGATCTGCATAATTCAGATGGTTACAAGATTTTTGCTTCAGTAATACAGACCATTGAAACTGAAGTGCTTGTTCCATAAAATGATATGATAAATCTTCGTTATTATTAAGTTAAACAGGACTCCTAATAACCCGTATTCACATTACCAGCTGTTACTTTTACAGCGTTATTTGATTAAATGATTTCGATCAATTATTCTTACCATGAGCCGCAGCTATAATTACCTAAAGTTTCTTCTGTCTTTACCGCTATTGTGCCTTGCTTTTCTGGCACAGGGTCAAATCTTCAATCCCGTTAAATGGAACACCTCATGGAAACATGTTGAGGGTGATAAGTTCGAATTAATATTCACAGCCACTATTGATAAAAACTGGAATGTATATTCCATGTATCTGCCCAGTGAAGATGGACCGATCGCCACTACCATTACTTTTGATGAAGGCAGCCACTTCAAACTGGATGGAAAGGCCAGAGAAGCCGGTAAAAAGAAAGAAGGGTATGATGCGATATTCGAAATGAATTTGATCAAGTTCGCGGACAAGTACACTATTACCCAGCCAATAAAAGTCTCTGACCTTAGCAAGCCCATTGTGGGATATCTCAATTTCATGACCTGTGATGATGAACAGTGTCTTCCTCCAATGGATGTGGATTTTAATTTAAAACTCACAAAAACTGAAGGCTCAGGATCGCCTGACGGAGCGACAGGTTCTGTTACTCCCGCTGATCCTGCTTTGAAAAGTACTGATACCACTAATGCCGGAATTACCTCCACAATTGAAGAAGAAGAGTCTGAAGAGGAAGTGGGAATGCTGCAGCCGGTTAAGTGGAAAGGCACAGCAAAAAAAATCAGTGATACCCAAATGGAAATCACATTTGTAGCTGATGTTGATAAAGGATGGCATATTTATTCTCAGTACATGGATAAAGATGATGGTCCGATTCCCACAGTTTTTGAATTTGACAAGAGTCCTAATATTGTAAGAATAAGCGAATTTGAGGAAACCGGTGAAAATAGAATCGAAGAGTTTGACTCTTTTTTCAACATGAATCTGGTGAAGTTTAAAACTTGCGCCAAATTCAAAGGAATTCTGGATGTTAAAGAAATGGCTGGAAATGTTGTCGGATTTCTGGAATTCATGGTCTGCAATGATAAGCAATGTCTTCCCCCTACTGCACTTGAGATCAAATTAGATCTCGCAACCGGCGTGATGATCATCGAAGGACAGGAGCCCATATTAGGCCCGGGCAAAACAAAGGGAGAAGGAACACCTGTTTTTTCTGAATTTGATTACACAGATGCCAACAGTAACTGTGACGGAACAACTGAAGAAGAGTCTGAAAGTCAAAATTGGTTTTGGATATTTTTACTGGGATTTGGAGGTGGTTTGCTGGCGATTCTTACACCTTGTGTATTTCCAATGATTCCCCTGACAGTCAGCTATTTTACAAAAAGCAGCACGACCAAAGCAAAGGGAATAAGGAACGCTGTCACCTATGGACTCTCCATTATCATTATTTATCTATTATTGGGATTATTGATTACAGGGATTTTCGGTGCAGATGCGTTGAATTTGTTATCAACGAATGCCTGGTTTAATATCTTCTTTGGTATTCTATTCATAGTCTTTGCCATATCTTTCTTTGGGTATTTTGAGATTACCCTCCCCAGTTCCTGGACTAATTCTGCTGACAAAGCTTCGGAGAAGGGTGGTTTGATTGGGATATTTTTCATGGCATTTACGTTGTCGCTGGTTTCATTTTCCTGTACGGGACCCATCATCGGAACACTGCTTGTAGAGACTGCCACTGGTGGGGGAGCTACGTTATTTGGCTGGATACCACTAGGTCCGCTGGTTGGTATGGGGGGATTTGCATTTGCTCTTGCTTTGCCTTTTGGATTATTTGCAGCATTCCCGAGCTGGTTGAATTCATTGCCCCGCTCTGGTAGTTGGATGAATAGCGTAAAGGTTACGCTGGGATTCGTAGAAGTTGCTTTGGCGTTGAAGTTCTTCTCGGTCGCTGACCTCACGATGGGTTGGAAATTTTTACCTTATGAATTATTTGTAGCCCTTTGGGTATTGTGTGCAATAGGACTAGCTATGTATTTCTTCGGACTTATCAAATTTCCCCACGACAGTCCTATGAAAGTCTTGTCAAATCCCAGGAAGATTCTAGCTTTTGGTATGGTAGCTCTTGCTATTTACTTTGCATTTGGATTCCGCTACAGCGATAAATCCGGCACGTTCAGCACACCAAATCTCTTAAGCGGACTCGCGCCACCTGCGGGACACAGCTATATCTATCCTAAGGAATGCCCATTGAATCTTAATTGCTTCAAGGATTTTGATGAAGGAATGGCATATGCAAAGAAGGCAGGTAAACCGGTTATGCTGGATTTCACCGGCCACGGATGTGTCAACTGCCGGCGTATGGAAGATCAGGTCTGGGGCAAAGAAGGAATTTATGAAAAACTCCGTGATGATTATGTGGTTATCTCCCTATATGTAGATGAGCGAAAAGCCCTTGACGAACCATACGTATCTGCATTCAGTGGCAAGACTATGCGCAATGTCGGTAACAAATGGGCAGATTTCCAGGCTATCCACTTCAACCGCAACTCCCAACCCTATTATGTGCTGCTTGACACAGAACAGAAAGTCCTGAACACGCCTGTGGCATATGTCTCAGAATCGGAGTACAGATCATTTCTTGATTGTGGACTGAGTAGATTCAAAGAGGCGAAGAAATGAATTATTAGGTAAAAACTGATGTAGCTGGCTAGTTGTTTCATCTCTAAGCAGGGCGATTCATGAATCGCCCCTACAACTTCCTTTTCATCAGGACAAATAGCTATGCGACCATACATTACACCTTTTTACTTAATTCCGAATGAATAAAGGTGGTTAACAGGCCTTTATGGTGTCTCAACATTTCTTTCCTGTACCTGATATCAAATAAATACATTGCTTTTATTAGGCTCTTATCCAGGCTGTAAATCGTAAATCGTAAATCGTAATTTGGCTGTTATTGTTCCAACTGTTCACTCATCACTCATCACTCATCATTCATAACTGGCTGTTAATCTCATCTCTTATACCTCATATCTCCCTAAACCCCCTTCATACTCAGCGCCACCCTCTTTCTCACTATATCCACTTCTACAACCCGAACGTGAACCTGCTGCCCCAATTGCAATACATCCGACGGGCTTTTGATAAATTTATCCGTGATTTGTGAAATATGTATCATCCCATCCTGCTTTACTCCAATGTCAACAAATGCGCCGAACTGTGCCAAATTGGTAACGATGCCGTTTAATATCATACCCGGTTCCAGATCTTCCATTTTCCGAACAGCACTAAATTCAAAAGTCTCTGCAACACCTCTCGGATCCAGTCCTGGCTTCTCCAGTTCTTTCATGATATCTTGCAGAGTCGGCATACCAAGGTCTTTATCGATGTATTTTTCTAGTTGAATACCTTTTCTTAATGAGGCATCACTGATGAAATCTTCCAGCTTTACACCCTGATCCTTTGCCATTTTCGCCACCAGTTTGTATCGCTCCGGGTGAACTGCAGAATTGTCCAAAGGATTTTTCGCATCCGGAATCCGAAGAAATCCTGCGCATTGTTCATATGCTTTGGGGCCGAGTCGCGGCACTTTCAGCAGCTCAGCTCTGGATTCAAATGGCCCGTTTTCAGTCCTTTGCTGCACAATTGTTGCCGCCAGTGAGGGGCCCAAACCTGACACATATGCCAGTAAATGTTTGCTCGCAGTGTGCAGATTGATACCTACGGCATGCACGCAGGATTCGACGACCCTATCCAGTTTTTCCCTGAGCATGCCCTGATCCACATCATGTTGATATTGCCCCACACCGATATGTTTTGCATCAATTTTCACCAATTCTGCCAGTGGATCCATCAGTCTTCTTCCGATGCTGACAGCTCCTCTTACTGTAAGGTCCAGGTCAGGAAATTCCTCACGCGCCACATCGGACGCGGAATAAATGGAAGCACCGGCCTCACTTACAGCATATATCTCAACATTTTCAAGACCCCTGATACCCTTACAAAAATCAATGGTCTCCCGGCCCGCTGTGCCATTTCCTACTGCAATAGCCGCAATCTCATACTTTTGAACCAGATCTGAAATGGTCCTTGCTGCCTGTATTCCATCCTGCTGCGGGGGATGCGGATAGATAGTTCCATTCCATATCAAATCTCCATAAGCATTCAGACACACTACTTTGCAGCCCGTGCGAAATCCCGGATCTATTCCCATCACCGGTTTATTGCCCAATGGTGCTGCCAGCAATAATTGTCTGAGATTCTCTGCAAAAATGCCAATTGCTTCTTCATCAGCTTTTTTGCGGGCAGCATTCCTGAATTCAGTCTCGATCGATGGCTGCAAAAGCCTTTTGTAACTGTCTTCCATGGCCAGTTCAACCTGTGTGCTGTATGCTCCCCGGCCTTTGATCAGCCGCTGATGCATTTGATTCAGGAGCCGCTCTTCATCAGGATGGATAGATACTTTGAGAAAACCCTCATCTTCCCCTCTGAACATAGCCAGTAAGCGATGCGAGGGGCAACGTGCAAGGCGTTCATTGAATTCAAAATAATCCTTGTATTTGATTCCCTCATCAGACTTACCTCTGCTTACTTTAGATATTATCTCCGCACTTCTTTCGAAGGATGATCTCACAAGTTGTCGCACATGATCCATTTCATGTATCCATTCAGCAATGATATCACGGGCACCCTGCAGCGCATCTTCGATAGTTTCCACTTTAGGGTTAATAAACCGAAGTGCCAATTGTTCTGGATCTCCATTTCCCTGAGCCATGAGCTGTTTCGCCAGCGGTTCCAAACCTTTTTCGCGTGCTGCATCAGCGCGGGTCTTACGCTTGGGTTTATAAGGAAGGTATAAGTCTTCAAGTGTGGTACTATCCCAACTAGCCTTGATTTTTTGTTCCAGCTCGGGCGTCAGTTTGCCCTGAGAATGTATAGTTTCCAGGATTGTAATTTTCCGGGCAATGAGTTCTTCAAATCGCTTTTTCGCGGTCGCCAGCTCAGCCAGCACGACCTCATCCATACCTCCGGTGACTTCCTTCCGGTAACGTGCGAGAAATGGAATAGTGGCACCTTCATTCATGAGTTGCAGTACAGCACTCACCCGCGAAGCATTAAGACCGGTAGCATTTGAAATGAGCAATATAAGTTCCTGATCCATAGTTTATTGTCGTTGTATTTATCTCTGCTATTTAACATTTTTCTTTTTTGGGCATCTCCGCGAGCTTCGAAGACTCACTCGCGGACCGCTATGTTGCGGGGCTCGCTGTTCGCTCGGCCCCGATTCCGCCGGGTTCGGCTTTTCATAAGCTGACCCGGTATCTTCTTCAATGCTCCGATGACGGTGGGTGAGCCCCGCCGAACCCCGCCGGTATCGGGTCTGCTTCGCTGCGCTTCGCACCCCTCCACAGCGCTGATGCAAATGTCCAAAATTGGCAAATTATTCGAATTTGGCTACAAGATACGTATCGGCACAAGGAAGTTTGTCATTGAATTTGACATCTAAATTGGCAACCCGGCTTTTTAGCTGTACAGACTGTTTCATTTGGAATTTGTTCGTTCATCCCGGCTGTGAGGTAAATAAGCGAGCACCTTCTCTCCAGCTTTCCTCGTAGCACGGTGACGCCCCTCCGCAAACAATTGACAGATTTTCTGTCAATTGTTTGCGGAGGGGTGACATTTTTCTGCTGTCGCAAAAAGGTGACATCCCCTAAATAAATTGGCTGCGAAGCAGTCAATTTATTTAGGAGGTGACAGCTAGCGCTCAATACGAGCAGGCAGGATACAAGCATAATATTTAATTCGTTATTCACGGCTGTTTCGACTGCTTACTCATCTTATTGCTTTTCGGATGTTTACTGACCTTTTTACCACTTACACATCCTGTTCAACTTGAGCTCGAGGCTTGCAGCTTTCTCATCCAATTTGCTCGTAGCTCGTGGCTTTCTTCTTCCGGCTGTTCACTTACGACTTACCCCTTATGCCTTACGCCTTATTTTCGGCTGTTCACTTACAACTTATCGCGAGGTGCCGCTTCGCTCTACTGCGCGATCCTGCGGATTCCTTACTACTTACAGCTTCTTTCGGCTGTTTCCATGCAGCTTGAGGCTTGCAGCTTGCAGCTTCTTCCGGCTGTTCGCCAAAAGCTAAAAGCCAATAGCCAATAGCCAGCCCCGGTTGTTCACTTTTCTCGAAGCTCGCGGCTCGAAGCTTCTTCATCCCGGCTTTTATCGCTTCATGGATTCACCGCTTTAACGAGGCTGTTAACCCAGCTGTTCCAATGGCTGTTTTCTCGAAGCTCGAAACTCGAAGCTTCTTCATCCCGGCTGTTTCATTCAACAATTAACTACCTTTGCACCAAAATAACGAACCTTGATAGAAAGAGCAAAAGTAGTAGATATAGCTGACAAAGGAATGGCAGTTGCAAAAAGTCCGGAAGGTAAAGTCTTTATGGTCGAAGGTCTTGTTCCCGGCGATGTCGCAGATCTGAGAGTAATCAAAAAACGGAAGGGTGTATTTCTCGCCGCAGTGGATAAAATCATTGAATATTCAGCGGATAGGGTAGAACCACGATGCATTCATTTTGGTGTATGTGGAGGTTGCAAATGGCAGCATATGAGTTATGAAGCCCAGCTGAGATTCAAGCAAGCCACAGTGGAGAATGCTATTCGGAGAATCGGAAAGATAGATGTGCCCGAAATTCGCCAAATCATGGGTGTAGAGGATAAGTATAATTACCGCAACAAAATGGAGTTTTCCTTCTCCAACAAAAGATGGATTACTCAGGAAGAGGTGGATACTCAGGCTATCATCGAGCAACCACAAGGACTTGGATTTCATAGAGCCGGGGCATTTGACAAAGTTGTAGACATTCATACCTGTCATTTGCAGGATATGCTGGCAGATGCTGTAAGAAATGGTGTTCGTGATTTTGCTCTGGAACATGGATATACATTTTTTGACCTCAGGGCACAGAAAGGACTATTGCGCAATCTCATCATTCGCAATACCAAAACAGATGAATGGATGGTCGTGGTCGTGTTTTTCGAACCAAAAGAAAAACAGATTCAGGCTTTGATGGAACATTTGAAAAATATGTTTCCATTCATCAACAGCCTCCAATACATTATCAATCAAAAGAAAAATGACACGATCTACGATCAGGAAGTCATCACTTACTACGGCAAGGACCATATAATAGAACAATTGGGTGATGTAAAATATAAAATCAGCGCAAAATCCTTTTTCCAGACCAATTCTGCCCAAGCAGAAAATCTGTACAATGTGGTCGCAGAATATGCGGGATTGAGCGGAACAGAAAACGTGTATGACCTGTATACAGGAACGGGATCCATCGCATTATACCTCGCTTCCAAAGCCGCGCATGTCACAGGAATAGAAGAAGTTGCAGCTGCAGTCGAAGACGCAAATGTGAACAAATCATTGAACCAACTGGAAAATACAACATTTTACACTGGTGATGTCAAGGATGTTTTAGCCACCGAATTTATAGAAAGACATGGTAAACCAGATGTGGTCATCACCGATCCACCGCGTGCCGGCATGCACCAAAAAGTAGTAGAAACTTTGCTTGAACTCAGTGCTCCGGTCATCGTATATGTCAGCTGTAATCCTGCCACGCAAGCCAGAGACCTTGAACTATTGGCAGAAAAGTACGATGTAGTTTCCATGCAACCGGTGGATATGTTTCCGCATACTTCCCATATTGAGAATGTAGCGAAACTGGTGCTGAAGCAGCCGTGAACAGCCGCTTCTGGCTAGCCTCTAGCTCAACAGCCGCGTGTGAGTTGAGTGTGTGGGTGTGAACCCTATCCCGGCCTTTCCCTTTTGAAGCTAGCGTTTATACATAAATAATTTATTATATTTGTAACAGACTAAAAAACGCTCATCATGAACAAACTACATGGCACTAGTCTGTATGGA
>JALHRR010000004.1 GCA_022841345.1 Saprospiraceae bacterium | reverse complement strand
TATAGCACTTGCCGTTATTTGATTAACGTACATCAAGTAAATATTATCTAAAAATAACGACTATAGGTAGTAAAATGTAAGATAAACTAAACCAAGGAATTCTCTGAAGCTTTGGGGATGCCTTCATGCAAAATTCGTGACAAAACTTGAAGACACTGAATCCTTCGAACTCACGCTTATCTCACAGCCGATTGAAATACTGAGTAAACACAGGAAATCCAGTTTAAATCTTACAACTCTTCCCTAAAATTGCACAACGATCCGCAACAGAATAATGCCGAAATTTGCATCATAAACATTCAGTAGTATCATGTCAACAGAAATCAAATCAGATTCAGCAACAGCAAAAAACGCAATAGAAAAGACCTTCCCCGTTCAGGGAATGACTTGTGCATCTTGCGTGAATCATGTAGAAAAGACACTCAAAGCACAGGCTGGAGTCATATCCGCTTCAGTGAATCTGGCAACAGCAACTGCAAAGGTAGAATTCTCACCAGAGGTAGTCTCTGCTGAAGAACTAAGAACTGCAGTTCAGGAAGTAGGTTATGATTTGTTTATTGATGAAAGTGAATCTGCCAAAGAGAATCTGGAAATTAAAAAATCAGATGATTACCGCAAACTGAAAGTAAAGGTGATTTGGTCTATGATCTTTGCGACTCCTGTAATGATCATAGGAATGTTCTTTATGAATATGCCATACGCCAATTATATCATGTGGATACTTTCTACACCTGTGATCCTTTGGTTCGGGAAAAATTTCTTCATCAATGCGTGGAAACAAGCACGCCATGGCTCCGCAAACATGGACACCCTTGTAGCGCTGAGTACAGGACTGGCATATATTTTTAGTGTGTTCAATACTTTGAATCCTGAATACTGGCATGCGAGAGGAATCCATCCTCATGTGTATTTTGAAGCGGCGGCGGTTGTAATAGCATTTATTTTACTTGGAAAATGGCTGGAGGAAAAAGCAAAAGGTAATGCTTCCTCAGCAATTCGGAAACTGATGGGTTTGCAACCTAGCACAGTGACAATCCTTAAAGAAAATGGAGACCATGCTTTCATTCCTGTCGAAGCAGTTGAGGTGGGAAATCTCCTGCTTGTAAAACCGGGAGAAAAAATAGCTGTAGACGGAGTAGTGACGGATGGCAGTTCCTTTGTTGACGAAAGCATGTTGAGTGGCGAAGCTATTCCGGTGCTAAAGTCAGTAAATGACAAAGTATTTGCAGGTACGATCAACCAAAAAGGTAGTCTTCGGTACAAGGCAGAGAAAGTTGGTAAAGGAACAATGCTGGCACGGATTGTAAAAATGGTGGAGGATGCACAGGGAAGTAAAGCTCCTGTTCAAAACTTAGTTGATAAAATTGCAGCCATTTTTGTTCCGATTGTTATTACAATTGCATTGATCACTTTTGCGGCCTGGTGGATCTTTGGTGGCGAGAATGGATTCACTCATGGCCTAATGGCAATGGTCACAGTACTGATTATTGCTTGTCCATGTGCACTCGGATTAGCGACACCAACAGCTATCATGGTGGGAATAGGAAGAGCTGCTGAAAAAGGCATTCTTATCAAAGACGCTCAAAGCCTTGAACTGGCTAAAAACCTAAATGCCATCATCCTGGACAAAACAGGTACCATTACTGAAGGAAAACCTGCTGTGACTAATATCGACTGGATATCAGACGAAGCAGTTCTCAGAGACATTTTATACACACTAGAAAAATCATCTGAACACCCCCTTGCTGAAGCCATTGTGCTTCACTTGAATAATGCAAAATCATTACCATCCGAAGACTTCCAGAGCATCACCGGCAAAGGTGCAAGTCTCAAAATTCAGGGTAAAGAATATTTTGCAGGAAATAAAAACCTGCTAAAGGAAAAAGGCCTCAGTATTCCTCAAAATTTTCTGGATAAATCCGAATCCTGGTCATCTGACGCAAAGACGGTCGTTTGGTTCGCAGACACAGATAAAGTTCTGGCCCTTATTGCCATCGCAGATTCTATTAAACCAGGCTCCGCAGCTGCTATTCAGGAACTTCAGCAAGACGGAATCGAAGTCTTTATGCTGACCGGTGACAATGAAAATACAGCCCGGTCCATTGCACAACAAACTGGTATTAAACATTTCCAGGCCGAGACTTTACCGGAACAAAAAGCGGCTTTCGTCAAAGATCTTCAATCCCGGGGAAAAACTGTTGCAATGGTCGGTGACGGAATCAACGATAGCGCGGCTTTGGCACAAGCAGATGTGAGTATTGCTATGGGCCGTGGCAGTGATATCGCGATGGAAGTTGCCAAAATGACGATCATTTCATCCGATCTTCTTAAAATCCCCATGGCCATCCGGCTTTCCGGTAAAACAGCCAGGACTATCCGACAGAATCTTTTCTGGGCATTCATTTACAATATAATTGGAATTCCATTAGCAGCGGGAATTCTTTATCCATTCAACGGATTCCTGTTAAATCCTATGATTGCCGGAGCTGCGATGGCATTAAGTAGTGTCAGTGTGGTGAGTAATAGTTTGAGGCTGAAATGGGCGGGCTGATGTGATGTCTTGCAGCGGCTACGCCTTGCAACGTGATGTTTTTTCATGGAATTAACCATGAAAAAGTGATGTCTTGCAACTTTTTTTCGGCCAAGCCTCAAAAGTTGCAAGGTGATGTGCTTCGCGAGTTTATTAAGGAGTCAGGTGTCCTAAAAATTTGCAAATTTTTCGTGAATGGCAACAAGAAATGTATCTCGTCAATGATGTCTGAATTTGAAATGACATCTAAATTGACAAATTTATTCTCCAATCGTTGTGGCTGCTCTCTAAAAGCTAACTACTAAAAGCAGGCTTTTTCCTATTTTTGAATCATGGAAGAAAAAGAGGAAAAATTGTATTTGAAAAACCGCGAAGAATGGCGGGACTGGCTTCAGAAAAACCATTTGGAAGCTCAATCAGTCTGGGTTGTTTACTACAAAAAAAATTCAAAAAAGAGCTCCATATCTTATGATGAAGCTGTGGAAGAAGCATTATGTTTTGGCTGGATTGATAGTAAAGCCAAACCCATCGATGAAGAAAAATACATGCAATTTTTCTCCAAACGCAAACCAAAAAGTGTCTGGTCCAAACTGAATAAAGAAAGAATAGAAAAACTGCAAAAAGAAAACCTGATCATGCCGGCTGGCTGGAAAGTAATAGAAATCGCAAAAGAAAATGGCAATTGGAATATTCTGGATGAAGCCGAAGCCTGGATTATTCCTGATGATCTGGAAGAAGCATTTTCTAATTTCCCCGATGCAAAAGAATATTTCCTGGGTCTGAGTAAATCCGACAAACGAAATATCCTTCAATGGCTTGTCCTCGCCCGCAGACCAGAGACCCGCCAAAATCGCATCAATGAAATTGTGGAATTAGCAGCTCAAAAACTCAAACCGAAGCAGTTTCGGTAGATGTGATGTTTTTCTGCAGCTTCGCCTTGAAAAGTGATGTTTTTTCATGGGATAAACCATGAAAAAGTGATGTCTTTTTGTTTTCCTTAGCTTCGCTTCGAAAACAAAAAGGTGATGTGCTTCGCGAGCAACTTGGGCGAATTGTCATTCGCCCCTACTTCTGGAATTTTCACTTATAACTCTCAAATGATAACTGGATATTCCCATGGCTGTTCCACTTTCAACTTTCAACTTTCAACTTTCAACTTTCAACTACCACCCGGCTGTTCACTCATCATTCATCGCGAGGTTACGCTTCGCTCCACTGCGCGATCCTGCGGATAACTCATCACTCATAACTCCTCACACCGGCTGTTCACTTACCCCTTATTCCTTACGCCTTACCCCTTCTTCCTGGCTGTTCCATTCGCGAGGCACCCTGCGGGAGCTGCGCGACCTTCGGCTCATCTCTTATATCTTATATCTCATATCTGGATTTACCCAAACTGCAAGGTAAAAACACTCCCTTTCCCTTCCGCCGATTGCACCAAAATCTGCCCGCGGTGTAATAACATGATTTGTTTACATAAGCTCAAACCAATGCCGCTTCCGCTCTTTTTAGTACTGAAAAAGGGGACAAAAATCTTGTCGAGCAGTTCCGGTGCCATTCCCGCTCCATTATCTGCCACTTTGATGATGACTTTATTGTGATTCCCAAGGCTTGCAGTGATGATGATTTTAGGTTCTGCAACTTCCTTAAGTGCTTCAATGGCATTTACCAGCAAATTGATAAGGACTTGTTCGATCAAATTCGTATCCACTTCCAATTGGAGCTTGATATCCTGCTGTTGAATATCCAGATGAATATTCTTATTGCTTAAGGTGGGAGACATCAGTTGTTTAACATTTTCCAGCAGCATGCGCACAGGTACTTGCTGCAAATTTGCAGAAGCAATTTTATTGAGATTTCTGTATACCTGAGAGAATCGCATCAAACCCTCACTACGCCTCCTGATTGTGTCAATCCCAAGCTCAATATCTTCCAGAGCATCAGTTTCAGAAGCAGCTGCCATCTCAGCCACCCGAAGTTTTAAAGTGTTTGCCAGAGAAGAAATCGGAGCTACAGAATTCATGATCTCATGTGTCATCACGCTAAGTAGTTTCTGCCATGCAAGTGATTCTGTCTCATCCAGTGCCTCATTGACATTTTGAAAGGCAACCAGTCTAAATATCTTATCGTCCGTGTGAAATGCCGTCATGGATAAGACCAGTTTACGCGTCTGATAATCCCGCGTAATGGAGACAATTTTGCTGTCACCAGCTTTCAATGAAACCACCTCAGCATACAATTCATGATCCCTTTGCTGCAAAGATTGAATGGACTTTAAATAAGGAATTCCCAAAATAGCTTTTAATGATTCGTTCATCCAGATCACTTCACCGGAGGCTAGTTCATAAGATAAAATCCCGGTATCCACCAACTCCAGGATTTTCGCCAGATATAGATATTGCGTTTCTTTTTCTTTACTGATAACTTTGAAGGCAGAATTGATTTGATTAAATCCTTTTCTCAATGGTTTCAATTCTTCAGGTGCATGTCTCACATCAAAATGTCGGGAAAAATCCCTGTACTGAACAGAGTCCAGAAATTGATTCAGCTCATCCTGTGTTTTTGTCATCATTCTGAATAATTCCCAACCCAGCCAAACTGTAAATAACAAAGTTAGAATTGCAAAAGTCCAGTGTTGATTGATCACAAGATATGCCGCTCCGCATAAAAGCCCGAAGATCAGAATAAGTCTGATCGCCACTTTGAATTCTAGTGAATTAAATTCCATACTTATTCATTCTTCTGTACAATGCAGTCCTGGTCAAACCCAATTCTTCTGCAGCTTTTGTAATGTTTCCGCGATGCTTGTCTATTGCTTGCAAAATGGTTTGCTTTTCCATTTCGCTCAAATTCATAGGAGCTTCCGGCAGAGACCCGGGAGTATTTTGCTCGATTGGAGAAAACAATATATCCTCAGCACTTAGTGTCTCCGATTCAGCCATAATAACTGCCCTTTCCATAGCATACTGCAATTCTCTGACATTGCCAGGGAAATGATGTCTCCTCAATTTGTCCATAGCAGCCCGATTGATGGTGATATTGCCTTTCAAATATTTGATCGAATATTGTCTGCAGAAATGATTGGCCAGCAGCTCGATGTCATTTCCCCTATCACGCAGAGGAGGCACTATAATCTCAACAGTATTAATCCTGTAAATCAAATCTTTACGAAATTGCTTTTCGTCAGCCAATTCATGTAGCGGAAGATTTGTCGCACAAATCAATCTGATATCAATAGGAATTTGCTGACTGGAGCCTAATCTAGAGATATACCTGTTTTGCAAAGCAGTTAATAACCTTGCTTGCTGATGCAACTTGATATTTCCAATTTCATCCAGAAACAATGTTCCCCCGCTTCCCATCTCAAATCTTCCAATCCGCTGTTCTCTGGCATCTGTAAAAGCACCTTTCTCATGTCCGAATAATTCACTTTCAAAAAGGGATTCTGTAAGTGATCCTACATCTACTTTGACATAGGGTTTATTGGCACGCAAGGAGTGTTGATGTATAGCTTTTGCTATAAGATCTTTTCCGGTTCCGTTTTCACCAAGTATCAGAATATTAGCATCTGTTGGCGCTACTTTACTAATTTTAAGGAAGATGTCCTGCATAATATCAGATTCTCCCAATAATTCCTTGCCGATAATCTGATCATCCGAGGCGATATTGTTTTTTTGCCTAACCGGATTCCCTTTCGCCCTCAGCGTCTCTCTGATAGTAGAAAGCATGCGTTCATTATCCCACGGTTTCACAATAAAATCAGAAGCCCCATCCTTCAAACATTGTACTGCCAGATCAATATCCCCATAAGCTGTAATCATGACCACACAAACTTCCGGTCGCAGTGATTTTATTTTCCTCAACCAAAAAAGTCCTTCATTTCCTGTATGGATAGAAGAATGAAAATTCATATCCAGCAGAATCAAATCAATTCCGGGTGAAGCCAGCATTGCCGGCAACTCTTCCGGATGCCTGCTGGTTTGAACAAGATGTACCTCCGTCTTGAGCAACAACTTTACTGCTGTCAGGACATCCGGGTCATCATCCACCACCAAAATTCCGGCCTTTCTCAAATCCATTTACTCCTAATTTTTAAATCTATTCATAACAACAAGCCTTCATAATCCTAAGGGGTGACATCTTGCTTCGCTGCGCTTGCAAGGTGACATCCTTTGCCTATGGCAAAAGGTGACATCTTCGCCAGCTATGCTGCCAAAGGTGACGTCCCCAGAGTAAAGCAGAGCAACTTTAAGAGTACAATATGTGAAACTGGCTGTTACACTCATAATTCACCGCGAGGTGCCGCTTCGCTCTACTGCGCGGTCCTTCAGATAACTCATAACTCATAACTGGCTGTTCCATCTTATCTCTTATCTCTTATATCTTATATCTCATCTCTTATATCTCATCTCTTATATCTCATCTCTTATATCTCATCACTCCAGTCCTCACCGAACCAACCTAATTGTCCCTGAATATCTCTCCCTTTTCCATTCACCTCTCTCATCCAACACCTCTACATCCACGAAATATGAATAACCCGCTTCAGGGCAATAATCATTTCCACAGTAACCATTCCAGGGAACAGGATCCAATGGATTGAAAAAATAAACCGATTGTCCCCATGGATTAAAAATAGCGCCATTGAGGATTTGGTAAGCATCACAAGTAGTCCTCCAAATCCAGCCTAAATCTGAACTGCCTGTGCTCAAATCCAATGCATCCGCAAAGTAAAACTCACAACTCTGACAATCATCCGGATGAACAACGGTACTCAATTGGGTTTCACAGACGCCATTTTGAAGGGTCACAATATAATCCCCGGGAGCAGTAATTTCAGGATCCGGAAAGGTGGAACCATTATTCCAAATCAAGGACTTCACATTTCTGAGATTCTTAACCTCAATCCAAATAGTTTCATTTTCACATATATAATAATCGGGTGCCAGGGTCGCTTCTGGTATTGGAAGGACTTTGACAAAAAATTTAGAACCAATTTTACATTTGCCTGTCCGATCTCTGATTTCAACTGCATAATTTCCTGTTTTTTCGATAACATATTTGAGCTCAGTTGAACCATCCTGCCAAAGGATATTAAATTCTTCTTCTTCAGGAAAATCAAAAACTACAGCCTCGCCTTCACAAAGACTCAGATTCTGCGGCAACTCGGCAACAGGTGTTGTGGCAATAAATAAAGATCTGCTGAATGAATCACGCATTCCTTCTGATTCTAAAAAATGCGTCAATTGAATCCATCCACCTTTATTACATGAAAACGGATAAAGCAGTGAATCAATAATGTCGCCTGTATCATAAGTAACACGCCAGTAACTTTTGCCCTTCCAGTGGGTTACATCTTGTTGAAACCGAATATTTTCACCTGTACAATATGTATCTTTTATAGTGTCAAATCTGGCTGGCCTTTGAGCATGGAGCATTGAAACAGCTGCAGAAATGGGGCTGGAGAATAAGAAAGACAGAACAAACAAATAACTTATAAATATTGTAAGTCTTAAATTCCAAAACGAGAGCCAGGCAGGACAAATGCATGATTCCGACTCAAAGAATCCCAAATTACCGTCGCATTTAGTAGAATGTCTATATGATATCATGTAGTGCTTTCTCTTCAAAATTTGGTTACAAGATAAGCAAACGAGAATAGTATAGACAAGTTGTATTCTATTTTAACTTAAAAGTCCAGCGGCAAAAACTTCTTCCTTCTTCAATTTAACTCAAATTTCAAGCCCCACACTTTCATATTTGATGAATTTTGATCAATTTGCCCGTCAAAGCTGAAAACCAAATATTCCACTTCAACAAAAAAAGCATTTTTATGGCCTCAGATATCGACATCGCACAGTCCATACAACTCAAACATATCAGGGAAATCGCAGCTCAACTGAATCTTCCCGAAGATGATATCATCCCTTACGGAAAATATAAAGCCAAGATCCCACTCAGTTTTATCAATACCGAAAAAGCAAAACAAAGCAAATTAATTCTGGTCTCCGCCATCTCCCCCACCCCTGCCGGTGAAGGAAAAACTACTATGTCTATTGGGCTTTCTCAGGGATTGAATCGTGTAGGCAAAAAAACAACAGTTGTTTTAAGAGAACCGTCACTGGGTCCGGTTTTCGGCATGAAAGGCGGAGCAGCAGGCGGTGGCTACGCACAGGTGTTGCCAATGGAGGATATTAATTTACATTTTACCGGAGATTTTGGTGCCATAGAGAAAGCGCATAATTTACTTTCTGCTCTGCTGGATAATAATCTGCAAAATAAAAAACACAGCCTCAACCTCGACACCAATACCGTTCGCTGGAAACGAGTCATGGATATGAATGACCGTTCATTACGCAAAATGATCATCGGCATGGGTGGCAGTGGAAATGGAGTGCTGCGGGAAACAGGTTTTGACATCACAGCCGCCTCCGAAATTATGGCAATCCTTTGCCTTTCAAATGATTTGAATGATCTGAAGCGCAGAATGGGCAATATTTTCATTGGATTTGACAAGGATAAAAAGCCCATTTATGCACGTGATCTGAAAGCAAACGGAGCGATGGCCGCTTTGCTGAAAGATGCTATCATGCCCAACCTTGTGCAAACACTCGAAGGATATCCCGCTATCATTCATGGAGGTCCTTTTGCTAATATTGCACAGGGAACGAATACTGTCATTGCAACAAGAATGGGATTGTCACTTTCTGATTATGTGGTGACGGAGGCGGGATTTGGCTGTGATCTCGGTGCTGAAAAATTCATGGATATTAAATGTGTCAGTGCAGGACTTGCTCCATCAGCTGTAGTTCTGGTAGTTACTGTGAGGGCTATGAAGTATCATGGAGGAGTTGCAGTAGCTGATCTCAACAAACCGGATGCAGCAGCTGTCGAACGAGGTCTTGTAAATCTTGAAAAACACATTGAAAATGTGCGGCATTTCGGCATAGAGCCTGTCATCGCGATTAATAGTTTTGTGACAGATACGAAAGAAGAGCATGATGCTATTCTCAATCGATGTGCAGGACATAATGTGAAAGGAGTAGTCGCTCAGGTCTGGGCAAAAGGGGGAGAAGGCGCTGAAGAATTAGCCAGAACTGTGATCGATGTGGTCGACAATTCCGCAGGCAGATTCACTCCCGTGTATGACTGGAACTGGCCGGTAGAACAAAAAATTGAAACCATAGCCCGAAAAATATATGGAGCAGCTGAGGTGGAATATGGACCTGATGCTAAAAAAGCACTCGCTACAATTGATAAATTGGGCCTGAATGAATTACCTGTGTGTATAGCAAAAACACAATATTCCTTTTCTGACAATCCGAAACTGTTGGGAAGACCTTCAGGCTTTACATTGACTGTAAGAGATATCGAAATTGCTGCAGGAGCAGGATTTCTGATTCCTATCACTGGTGAGATGATGAGGATGCCGGGATTACCTAATATGCCTTCCGCAGAGATGATTGATATTGATGAAGATGGCAATATTTCAGGACTTTTCTAAATGAAAATATGTGTGTTAAGAAGCTTGGGATATTTTTATTTTTTACAGGAATTTTGATGATGCAAAGCTGCACTTCGGAACAAAGTAAAATGGAAACTAATGAGTCCATGCCTGCAATTCAACTGGATGCTGCACAGGCAGCGATTCTTGTTGAATTGCCATTAAGCTGTGTGCAAAAGGAATATCCGAATAAATTAGGACAAGTGTTGGGAAGCGATTCAGATCTTAAATCTCCTAAAACATTAAGACCTGCCTTTTATGGATGCTTTGACTGGCATTCTGCTGTTCATGGCCACTGGATGTTATTGAAATTATTGAAAGAATATCCGGATATTCCACAGACTGCAGGAATCAGAGAAATTCTTCAAACCCACTTGAGCGCAGAGAATATTCTCATAGAAAAAGCCTTCTTTGAAGATTCCAACAACAGTACCTTTGAACGCACTTATGGCTGGGCCTGGTTGCTTCAACTCGCCGCTGAACTTCATTCCTGGGACGATCCCTTGGGAAAGAAATTATATCAAAATCTACTTCCTTTAACGGCTTTAATCTCTGAAAAATATCAAATATTCCTCCCTAAGTTGCTCTACCCTATTCGCGTGGGAGAACACAGTAATACAGCTTTTGGACTCAGATTGGCTTTGGATTTTGCAATTGCCACAGGAGACAGCTCGCTGCAGAAAAGTATTGAAGATAGGAGTCGGTTCTTTTATCTAAAAGACAAAGGATGCCCGCTGAGCTGGGAACCAAGCGGATTTGATTTTCTATCTCCCTGTCTGGAAGAAGCTGCTCTGA
This sequence comes from Saprospiraceae bacterium, assembly GCA_022841345.1. Lineage (GTDB taxonomy): Bacteria > Bacteroidota > Bacteroidia > Chitinophagales > Saprospiraceae > SLDF01. The sequence goes on along the minus strand of JALHRR010000004.1, from coordinate 170,497 downwards.
TGAAAAAAGTATTGAGTAAAACCGAATTTGATACTTGGATCAGGGAATTTCTGCCGGAGCTATTGAATCCCGAATTTAAACTGGAACCGGCACGAGTATCTGATCGCACAGATGGAAAACTAGTACATCTGGATGGACTGAATTTCAGCCGGGCATGGTGCCTTTTTATAATCTCTTCAGATAAATCTGAATGGTCTCATTTAAATAAAATAGCCAATACCCATATCCAATTTTCTCTACCCAATTTATTGGAAGATAGTTATGAAGGAGGGCATTGGCTGGGAAGCTTTGCGCTGTATGCATTGATGAGCGCAAAATGATTCGAAACTTATTTCGTAATAAAACTTAAAAAATCATCCTTGTGCAATGATGAGAACAAGGCATTTGGATACGTATTTTTCCAGGTCGAAGGTTTGCGGGGAGTTTTTCGCCACTTAATTTCATACCCATGAAGCTGGCCATCGGCATCTTCTACATAGTCCAATTCTACACCCGTGTAAGTTCGCCAAAAATAAGAGTGTTTATTTTCTCTGGCATACATATTCCTTTTCAACCTTTCTGAAATGAGATAATTCTCCCACATTTCACCCGTGTCTTGCCGGAGATCCAGGGAGTTGAAATTATTGATCAGGCTATTTCTGATTCCCAGATCGTAAAAATAAATTTTACTCATCTTGTTAATTTCCTTCCGCGGATTGTTACTGTATCCACCCAAACGAAAAATAATAAATCCTTTTTCCAGCAGGTCAATATAGTTTGTAACCGTCTCATGGTTGAGTCCTAATGCAGTGGACAGCTCATTCACTGATACCATGCTCCCAATCTGTAAAGCCAATAATTGCAGGAGTTTTCTGATTTTATCAGCATATCTGATACCCGACAACTGCACTACATCTTTATACAGATAGGATGCAGACAGCTCGATCAAATGATCCTTCCGGTCATTCTGATTTTTGATGGATAAAACCTCGGGATAACTTCCAAACCTCATCAATTGCTCCACCTGATTTTGATAATCAAAAACTGAGCTGTCATTAATGATTTCTTCCGCAGACAGGGGATAAAGCTGGTAAGTTCTCGTTCTACCCGTCAATGGTTCACGAATTTTGTTCGCAAGATCAAATGAAGACGAACCGGTAACCACAATTTTCAAATCGGGCATTTCATCATGAAGGATCTTCAAATTGATACCGATATCTCTGATGTTCTGTGCTTCATCTATGAACAATAGTTTTTTGTCACCGATGAATTGCTGCATCTTCTGCAGATCCCGGGAAGAGAATATTTCATTATAGACCAACTGGTCTGCATTGATATGCAACACATCAGGATAGGCAGAAACCAAATCCTTGATTATAGTGGTCTTGCCAACCTGCCTTGGGCCGTACAAAATGATTATTTTAGTACTTCCTTTCAGGTCTTTCTTTATTTGCGGGGTAATGAGCCGGGTAATCATAATCCATACTTTGCTTCACAAAGGTATACTTTACTGAGTAATATTAGAATTATTTGACTTAATTATTCTGTTAGATCGTAATAATTTGACTTAATTATTCTGTTAGGACATAAATATTTGTCTTAATTATTCTGGTAGACCATAAATATTTGTCTTAATTATTCTGGTAGACCATAATTATTTGACTTATATTTTATGGCAAGACATAAATCTTTGGGGTATATACAACTCATGGGTAATTCATCTATTTTCGTCAAAGGAACTCAGGTCTTGAATCCTTCTTACACAATAACATTTGAAAGCAAACGCAAGCTTCCTTCAAAAATTCCGACCCGGTCCGGGCACACTCATTGCTGCTGCTTTTATAGGCCCCGGCACAGTGACTGTATGCTCAGCAGCTGGAATTCAATTTGGATACAGCTTGATTTGGGCACTTTTACTTTCCATACTTGCTACTATAGTTCTGCAGGAAATGGCAGCCAGACTGGGCCTCTTGAGCGGAAAAGGACTCGCGGCAATTGTCCGGCAGGAAATAAGTCTTTCATTCATCCGGTCCTTCGTCATTGTTCTGATATTTGCTGCCATTGTTATGGGAAATGCTGCATATGAAGCCGGAAATATAAGTGGCAGTGTCCTTGGAATTCTGAATATGACCAGCATCGGGGACTGGGAAATAGGTATATTCCGGTTCCAACCACTCGCTTTACTGATGGGGTTAGTGGCATTTGTGATTCTTTATATTGGAAAATACAAATTGCTGACTTCAACAATGATGATATTAGTGGGATTAATGAGTGCAGCATATATAAGTACAGCAATACTCTCAAATACTGACTGGGCGTCATTTTTTGGAGGAATGATACCCCGTTTTCCGGATGAAAGCATATGGACCATTCTTGCTTTGATGGGAACAACCGTGGTACCCTACAATCTGTTTCTTCACTCATCCTTAAGCAAGCAAAGATGGAATGGACCTCAGGACATACCCAAAATGCGTAAAGACACAATAATATCGATATTTATTGGAGGGGTTATTTCACTGGCAATTCTGACAACCGCCGCAAATTCAGGATTAAATCAGGATGTTTCAGCTTCCAATATGGCTAAAAGTCTTGAACCATTACTGGGTTCAGCGGCGGGAATATTTCTCGGAGTCGGGCTATTTGCTGCCGGAATTTCCTCAGCAATCACAGCCCCACTGGCAGCGGCTTACGTAGCATGCGATTGTTTCGCCTGGCCACAGGAAAGAGATTCTTTCAAATTCAGAGCAGTCTGGATGCTGGTTCTGGGATCCGGAGTCCTGCTTTCTTCATTAGGATTGAAACCCATTGAAATCATCACTTTTGCCCAAATTGCCAATGGCTTATTATTACCTCTGATGGCAGGATTTTTGCTCTGGGTAATCAACAGAAAAATCTTAATGGGCAAATTTCGCAACAGTATTTTACAAAACATTGTTGGAATCCTCATTTGGCTCATCGCATTTGCTCTTGGATTTCGTAGCTTATGGAAAATATTTGAAACATGGAACACACACCTATAATTGATATAAATGCTGACCTGGGGGAAGGTCTTACTGATGACTCCCTTTGGATGCCCTGGATTACTTCCTGCAACATTGCTTGCGGTGGTCATGCAGGCAATCCGGAAACAATCAAAAAATCTATTGAAGTCGCCCTGGAATCCGGTGTTCATATTGGCCTACATCCTTCCTATCCTGATACTCCCAATTTCGGAAGAATTAAAATGGACATAAAGCCTGAGGACCTGAGTATCATACTTGAGAAGCAAATTGTAGATTTTCTGCAAATTGCAGCAGCAGCCAATGCTCCAGTTCATCATTTGAAATGTCATGGCGCCTTGTATCATGAAGTGGCAAATGAACCTCTAATGGCGAACATGCTTGTAGAACTCTGGAAAAAATTAGAACTGAATTGCATTATTTATCTCCCGCCAAGTTCCTACCTGGCATCATTGTGTATTAAAGAAGAAATACCATTCTGGTGGGAAGCATTTGGGGATCGGCGATATCTGCCGGATGGACAATTAGCTCCAAGGGAAATGGAAGATGCTCTTATTATCGACCCCCAACTAGCTTTGGAACAGGTGTTGCTTCTTACTGAAACTGCCCCGGTAACAACTATAGATGGTTCCAGTATTCAAGTTCCTTGTGATACTATTTGTTTTCACACGGATGCTCCGGGCTCTCTGGAACTATTACAATATGTCATTAAAGGAATGAAGGAAACTGCTGTAATGTGATTGCTCCGGATTTTTCATATAAAATCTACGCCAGTAAAATCCTTCATCTTGAATGGGCCGCTGAAATTACACCAGGACAAATGCACAAAATCAAGCTATTTGCTGATCAACTAAAAAATCAGGATCGTTTTAAATGGATTGATGTTGTTCCGGCATATCATTCTTTAACTATTTTTTTAAAGGACCCAATTTCTGATTCTTTGGAGTTGATAAATTCGCTGCAGGCAACATATACTTTGATATCGGAAGTTCCTAAAGAAAGCGGAAGAATTTGGAAAATTCCCGTTGTCTATGGAGGAATATATGGGCCTGATTTTGATGCCGTTTACAAGGTATTGAATATGAAGCCTGATGAATTGATTGAAAAGCATACTGCTTCCACTTATGATGTGCATTTCATAGGGTTCCTCCCTGGATTTCCATATTTAGGGGGGCTGGATCCGGAATTGCACCTTGCGAGAAAAGATATTCCATCTGCATCCATTGTACCCGGATCGGTGGGAATTGGGGGAAGTCAAACAGGAATTTATCCTGTCAAGTCTCCCGGAGGATGGCATATTATCGGAAATACTCCATTTCCGCTTTTTGACCTGAGCCGAAAACCGCCTATTGTAATTCAAAGCACAGACCGGATTCAATTCTATTCGATTCCCGAATCAGAAATGGAAGCCTGCAGATTACAATGTTTTGATGAAATTAAGAAAACCTTTTCAAGCTGAATCTATGCCTGAACTTAAAGTCCTGCGCTGTGGTGCATTTGGATCGGTTCAGGATATGGGGCGGACAGGATTTCGTCATTGGGGAATTCCGGTCAGTGGAGTGCTTGACGAAAATTCAGCCAAATCAGCTAATCTGATTTGTGGGAATCCAGAAAATTCAGCATTGCTTGAATTGATCGGTCCGGGTTGGGAATTTGAATTTTCGCAGGATACAAATATCTCAATATGCGGGTCTGATTGGCACCCTGAAATCAATCAAAAAAGGGTCAGCCTTCAACAAAATAATGAGGTTAAATCCGGTGACATACTTACTATGAAGTTTCCCGGAAAAGGAAGAATTGCATACCTGGGAATAACAGGAGGTTTTCAAACGGAAGAAATACTCGGCAGCCGCTCCTGGCATTCTCAATTTACAGAATCATTTATTTTAAAAAAAAATACGATCCTGCCTTATTCTGAGCTAAGCGCCAGGAAAGTTGATAATAGTATTTTTATCAAAAATCACCCAAACGAAACCTCAGGAAATTTGATCAAAGCAGAACGTGGTCCTGAGTGGAATCTATTAAGTCATGATGCAATTATGCAGTTTACAGAAAAGGAATGGACAGTCACTAACCGAAGTAACCGGATGGCATATTTTGTGGAAGAAAAACTAATACCAATCACGAAATCTATATTGACCTCAGCTGTTTGGCCGGGAATTGTCCAACTTACGCCATCCGGGCAAATGATAATACTAATGAAGGATGCACAGACCACAGGAGGATATCCCAGAATATTGAGTATACCACAAGAGGAGCTAAACAAAATAGCTCAAAAAAATCCGGGAGAGAAATTGAGATTGTGTGTGAGTGCCGGTTGAGGAGTGAGAGTGCGGGTGAGATTGATAGGATTGATGTGTGAGTTTGAGTTGTATGAGAAGTGTTTGGGAAGATTGAGGGGTGTGGGATTTGAGTGTTCAGAAGGGAGAGTGTGAGATTGATGGCCTGATTGAGATTAATAAGATTGAATGAGATTGAATGAGATTGAATGAGATTGAATAATATTGATAAGATTTATAAGAATTCTCTGAGAGGCTTTTTTTAGTTTTTAATAACTGTGAAATGATGGACCTTTTGATTCAGCATCTTACTTATAGTTACACAAGCAATATTTTCTTTCGAATTAAGAATGTGAACACCTCCAAAACCGTAACATTCTCTAAAGTTTCAAATGGGACTAAAGTCCAGACCGGAAATAAATCAAAAATATATTTGACAGGTCAGTTAATTCCATTACTGGAATGGATGACTTCTGATATGCTGGAAATTTTTTATGTACACTTAATGGGAGCAAAATCTATAGGTGGAAAAGATTTGATCAATCGCTTTGCTCCGAATCAATGGCCTTCACTGGCTTCACAGGTAATATTGCTGGATGAATTTTGTGATGTGGTGGAGGAAAGTTCGGAATGCATGCAATCATTTGAATGCGTATGTGGAAATGGGTCCACATACGTGAAATCCTGCCCTTGTGGTCAAAGTGGTGAATGCATGGAAGTCTGGAGTGAACGATGCCAGGAAAATTCATCAGGCCAACAAGCTTGCGAAACATATGACTATTGTGTCATCGATTGTGTTTAATCAAAATCATATAGAATGAAAACACTTTTTTTGTATTTATTATTCATGATCTCTATAGTATACAGATCATATTCACAAAATGATTTGGGTACTCCTTTATTGATCCTGCTAAATGAAGACGCTGAAGCATATGTGGCAGGTAATCTGGCAGAAGGTATGCCAATGTCTGATCTTTCCTGGGCCTGGAGTAGCTCAAATGCTTGTTTTCCGGAAACTCAGGTCAGGAAGTTTACAGGACTTCATCAACTTTTTGAATTTGAAATCCCCGCCAGGACGGAGGTTCAAATAATATTGACCCCAAAAGACAAGAAACATGACATGAGTCTGTATGCTTACATGATAGGGGTAGGCACTGAAGCAATAGTGCCCAAGCTAAGTTCTTGTATTCGCTGCGAAGCTGATCACAAATGGGACAGACCGAAAGCAGGCAAAACTCAGGATCACAGAAGAATTGTAGGGGATATTTTAGCCATACACAATCCTTACAAAGTAATCATAGGAGTGGCCGGAGCTAATGGACTGGCTGAAGGTGTGTTTACATTGGAGATAAAGAGAAGGTAAAAAGAAGGTTACTATTCCTTAATGGATTATATTTTTTTTGTTTTTCTCTTTTCATTAACATTCATTATCCAAACATTACCATATACTTAGGTCTGCTTTGCTTTAATTTGTAGGATCAAACAAAACGGACCCATCATGCAATTTTCTACTGGATCTGCAAACCTAAGGCGCGTATATAGTTTCCTGGGTTTTGCTTTAATTACGCTGCAGATAATTTCCTGCAGCGCTGAAACATCCCCTCCTCCAAAATATTTGCGCTGGGTTGGAGACATCGCATTTGACCCCAAAACAGATAAAAAAGACTTTCATCTCTGTACACCGGAAGATATTAAACAGTATCACAATTTTGCTTTTGGATTTCTATATAAAGGGGAGAAAATAGCATTGGAACAAGAAATCCGATCTCAATATAAAGCCGAAACTGCAGCAGCTCAAAGTGGATGGTTGCGTATCCGTTTTATAGTCAATTGTAAAGGAGAAACGGATAGATTCCGGATAATCGGAATGGATGAGAACAGAAAGCCCGTCACTTTCGATAATTCCATATCAGATCAGCTGCTAAGAATCACAAAAAATCTGCAGGGATGGTTAATTCTACCCGATCAGAATGCGCCGAATGATTATTATATGTATCTGATTTTCAAACTCGATAATGGAAAATTAAAAGAAATAATGCCATGAAATTAACTATAACGATTCTTACCTTCATCTCCATTTTCAGTCTTTCAATACAAGCTCAAAACTGCAATTTCTACCTTCTGGAAGGTGATACTTGTCAGTATGAGGCTTGTAAAATCGCAGAGCCAAGAAATATCCATTATCAGTATTCCAAAGAGTATCAGGAGATTTGTGATGAAGCTATTGTGCGATGCCCGGATTATGCACCTGCATATAGCCATAAATCGACAGCATATCTTAAAAGTGGAGATTTTGTTACCTGGGAATATCTAATGGGAAAGGCGGTGGATTTAGCTCCAAAAGATTATCTGGGTTACAGAGGCTGGTGCAGATATAGTTTTTTTCTGGATTATCAGGGAGCTATCGATGACCTGGAACGATTGGAATCGCTCATCGGTTTCGAGACAGGCTATTCCGCAGAAGCTGACTACCATTTGCAAGTTGCACGTGCACTGTGCTATAAGGGCTTAGGAAATAAAGAAAAAGCCATTTCAATTTTAGAAGATTACTTTGAGAAAAGTAATGGAGATGGACGGCTTTATAATTATCTGCATCTGGGCGTTCTTTATCTTGAAATTGGACAGATTGCAAAAGCGAAAACGTGCATGGAAAAGCAGTTGACTATAAACCCTCTTGCTGAAGCACATTACTATATGGCCATGATTTTCAAAGCTGAAAACGATCTTCCATCTGTCAAGTCCCAGCTGAAATTAGCAAAATCGCAATATGAAGCCGGACTTCGGATGCGTCATGACTATACCCACCATATGGATAAGGTGTATCTCGTTCAAATTGATAATGCACTTGGAGCAGATTTTTAGTAAAATGTATAGGTAAGGGACAGGAGTAACCGTTAAAATAATAAATTTCTTCTTTATCGTCTTGATAATATGCCTTACACAGGGCCAACTACCTTTTCAAGTGTTGTTTTAAAATTCCTTAGAAAATAAATTTAGATTTATTTGATATATTGAATATTTGTATATATTTTCGTAGGACATCTCCCCAAACATACCCTGCATGAAACAACTATTTACGATACTATTTATTTTCAGCATCCATTGCGTATCCAATGCTCAAACCCCTGAGCCATTGATTTTGGAAGTAGAGGAAGTCAGCATCCCGGGTTCAGATGATATAGCCTTACATCTTTTTTGCTCTAATTTCGAGCAAATTGCTTTATTTCAATTTAGCATAATATGGGATACCTTTGAACTACAATTAATAAAAATAGATAGTTTCGGACCATCTAATATTTTCAGTCCTGCTTGCATCTTTGGATATATGCACCCGGGAACGCTGCCGGCATTATGGGTTGATGCAAATGATGACTGTGTAGACTTGGAGGATGGTACCAGAATGGTTTCACTAAGGTTTAAAAGAATAAGTGGCACAGGAAAATTCAAAATTGCTAATTGGCCCTTCGTCATTGAAGTATTAAACTGCCACCGACAGATTCTTGATGTTATCTTTATAGATAATTTTGGAGGAATCTCACATGTAAGAAATGGAATTGTCTCCAATACTATGGAAATAGAATCCGCTGAAATCTCTGTTTTCCCTAATCCAGCTCAAGATAAAATTTTCTTCAAATGGAATGATTTCCAACATCCACCAGATCAGGCATTCATTTATAATCTGAAAGGACAACTTATCGGGCAGAGAACAATAGCGGAGCAGTCAATTGATTTGCCTGAATCTATGCCGACGGGAAATTACCTTTTAATGCTTCAAAAAGCCGGTGAAATTGTCGCTGTTAAAAAAGTACAGGTGCAGGAATAATACATGTCAAATCATGATTTTTTTAATCCAATAAACTTATCCCATGAAAACAATTTTTACATTATTACTGGTGCTGATGTCCATCGGCATGATGTCTGCTCAAACGCCTGATCCTGTAATTCTGAGAATGGAGGTGGAGCAGGTTACAGGATCAAATAACCAGGTAATCACCAAACTATTTGTATCTAATTTCAAAAATATTCTAGGTTATCAATTCTCCTCCCGCTGGATTCCCGGTGAGATGTTTTTCCTGGGATTTGAACGTTTTGGACCACCCGAAATGAAAATGAATGAAGGTAATTTTGGAATACAAGATGCATTGTTTGGATCCATCAGGACATCCTGGAATCTACCAAGCACAGATGGGTTGACTTTGAGTGATGAGACTGAATTATTTGCCTTCAGATTCAAAAAGATCTGGGGCGATGGCAAGTTTTCAATTGAAGGACATCCAATTATTATTGAATTTTTTGATAACAATTTTAACTTGCTGGATTTGATTTTTATCGATAATCTGGGAGGGGTCAGCTATTTTAGAAATGGCATTCTTTCCAATACACAAAATCTGGAATCAGATAAAATTTCAATATTCCCAAATCCTGCGAAAGACAGAATTTTCTTCAAATGGGATCAATTGACTCAAACCCCTGATCAGGCATTCCTATATAACCTCAATGGCCAACTCATCGGTCAGAGTACCATAGCAGATCAATCCATTGATTTACCGGAGTCGATCATGCCTGGAACTTACCTCTTAATGCTTCAAAAAGCAGGCGAAACTGTAGCTATAAAAAAAGTGCAGGTCCAGAAATAATAAACGCATAGTTCATCAAAGCTTAATAAAAGGAGTCTGGATTTCAGACTCCTTTCTTATTTGAATCAAGTACCCATGATATATCTTGAAATATCTGCCAATTTCTTCATTAATTAAATTAATTGCCAAAAGTGCTCAGCCGTATGAAGTAAATGGATGCATTCCGATTAAGCAGAACAACTAATTTAAATACACGCAATAAAGAAAACTTACTATTTTTAAGATGAATAGCGCTTATTTCTACGGTAAAAAATCCTTAAAATGTCACACCTTCTAAGATTCAATTTGTCAGTACTAATACTATTGGCTCTTTCAGGCACTTCCTCTGCGACCATATGGTATGTAGATCAGGCCAACGAAAATGCTGTCACTACCGGCAGCATTTTAAATCCTTTTCCCTCCATCCAGGAAGCTATCAATGCAGCAATTTCAGAAGATGAAATCAGGGTTGCTCAGGGATTCTACAATGAAAATCTGTTGATTAACAATAAGATGATCTTCCTGAAAGGTGCTTATCCGGGTGGCAGCACCGTAGATTATGCCATTGCAATTCCCGGAGATTTTAGCACTCAGGATTATAATATATATTTAAGTATAATTGAAGGCAACGCTGCCTCAGCTATCATTGAGCTTAGGCTGGAAACTTCCGGATCACTAATAGACGGATTTGTAATAACAGGAGGACACAGGGGAATTTTATTCGATACTGAATTCACATGGCCCGCATCAGAAAACATCACTATTTCGAACAATACAATTGAAAATAATGGCTGGGACGAGCTCAACGATCAGACAGGAGGAGGAATCAGGATTACCGGCAACGGAATCATTGTTGAGAATAATATTATCAGAAACAATAGAGCAGGGAGAGGTGGTGCAATAAGTGCCATTGGACAAAACAATATTATTCGGGGAAATACAATTGATGACAATTGGGCTAATTCTGATCATGGTGGTGGACTCTATTTGTTTGGAAATGTTCTGGTGGAAAATAATACTATCAGCAATAACAGAGTAGGCGTCCTGGCCGGATATGGCTGGGGAGGCGGGGCAATTTTTCTGGAAACCGGTGAAGACATGGCAATCTCCAGAAACAATATTTATATCAACAATATGGCGCCCACCTATGCCGGAGGAGTATTTGCCGATGAGGCTGCTACTCTGATGATGAGTCATGACCTTGTAATCCGTAATTACACACAGAGTGCCAGCCACGGAGGAGGAGGAATTGCGGTAGACAGAAGATGGGACAATGAATCTTCTCATCTCATCGTGAATCACTGCACTGTTGCATATAACTATAGTACCCAGGGAAGTTCAGGTAATGGGATTTATGTGGACCAGTTTTCAAGTGCCCTTGTTGAAAATTCAATTTTATATGAAAATGGCGGAGATTTTACTGTAGCGGGCAATTCAACATTGAGTATGAGTTACAGTATCTCTGAAGATATTATATCCGGTGCAGGAAATTTCCAGGATGATCCGCTCTTTGCAGATCCGGATACAGATGATTTTCATTTGAAATCAATAAGTGGACGCTACGAAAATGGAAATTGGGTGACAGATGAGGAGCACAGTCCGGCAATAGACGCAGGAAACCCTGATGCCCCATTTGACATGGAGTCTGCACCCAATGGAGACCGGGTCAATCTGGGGCGCTATGGCAATACTCCTGAAGCCAGCAGATCATCCACTACACTTGCAGCAGATCTGACATACTTCAAAGCGCGGCAAAATAATCTGCAAATAGAACTGAGCTGGGAAACAAATAATGAATATAACAGCGATTGCTTTATCCTAAAAAAAAGTCCTGATGCTTTCAAATTTCATGAATTTACCAGAATCAAAACTGAAGGCTATAGTATTACTGCAAAAAAATATTCTATCATTGACCATCAGCCGGTATCCGGTTCAAATTTCTATATGCTCGAAGAGTTGGATAAAACTCAAAATACGCAGCGATCACAAATAATTGAAGTGTGGTTTGATCCTTTAGATGGCATATTAGTATTCCCAACTGCCAGCAGTGATTTGATCAATATTCATCTAAAAACTGATCATGCAAAGTTGAATCTGATTGATTCGCGTGGTATGATTATCAGAAGCTATGAAACTTCTCCCCCATTTACTCAAATCGACATTTCCGATCTCCCGGTTGCACAATATTTCCTGCAAATAGTGACACTGAAAGGGCAGTATGTTTTTAGGGTTTTGAAATTGTGAGGGAAGATGGCGGTTCAGTCCCCGCGACGAATGAGGTGCTATTTGATGCAGGAGAGCGCAGCGGGCCCTGTAGATTTCAGGTTTCAGGTTTCAGTCCCCAAAGCTTTGGGGATCAGATTTCAGATTTAAAACAGCCAAATTGCGTTCAAATTTGTGGATTAATTGTGCCAGGTTCTTTAATTTTGCTTGTTTATAAGGCATTGAAAATCAGCATTCTGCAAAAGCAATTTATAGAATATTTATACATAAAAATTAGAATAAAAAGCTTGCTAATAATTTAAAAGGACCAAAAAGAAGTTATGGCCCTGTTTAGTGTTCCGATTGGTTCTGCCAATTTATTGGCAGAGGCCTGGAGCCAGTAGTGGGTTGAATCTGTGTTAAAATGAGCATTGGAGTAAAGAGCTTGCTAATAAATTAGCAAGACCAAATAGCGGTTGTATCCGGGGCTGTGTAGAAAGTTAAATCTGTGCGCCCGCGTGAGCTGCCTGGAATGCCGGAGCGCAGCGACGGGGCCCCGAAACAAAGTGCAGGGGTCGGAACGAAGTGAACCATGGAAGGGAGCGACAGCCGACGCAGGAAGGCTGGCACGCCCAAATTCCTTTCACATCAGGGTCGCCGGACACCGAAAATGGCCATATTATCTATGCCAAGTTTTTCTTTGATCAAGTCATTGTAATTTGTCAGGCTCTGTAGATTATTTCCTCGTTGCAGTTCCTTGAGGAGATCAGATTGATAGCATTGCAGAGCGATTTTTTCAGCCTTAAACTGCTGCCAAATTTCAGATTTATCCCATGGATTCGATTCACATCTGGCCACGAATTCCCGACGCTTGATTTCCATCAAATCGAAGTATACATTGAAAAAACATAATGTGAGACTATCAATTGTCATGTGATAAAATGAGGCGTATGGATCCAATATCATAGCCGAGGACAGTACCATAGTATCTGTAAAATCATAGATATCCAGATAAAACTGCACATGCAAATGATACTGATCCATTTTCAGTTCTCCCGCCTTGACAAAGAATTGGTCTCCGGGTCTGTTAATGTCTCTGGAAAATATCCTGGTCAAAGGACTCCACTGGTAGTATAGCCAGCGAAACGCGTTTTTCTCTTCTCCGTAAAACCCCAGTGTAAATAGATTCGAACGATTTAAAATTGCTGTATTAGTCAAAAATGCATCGTTTCTTTCTCTTTTGTTTTCAATGTGCATCTCATGATGATTCTTCCAGAAATAATCCTGCGGTGGAAGAGCTTGAATTTTCCTGTAATCATTGAGTTCATAAGGCAAATTGAATGCCGGCAGTTCAAATTTTTCGGAATCGTTGTAAGCATCCAGTATTGCATGTGTTTTTATTAAGAATGGCTCCTCTGCCCCTCTTTGCTGATAGAGAATTTCATATTGAAAATCTGTCCGGGTGCAGGCTGAGACAATTCCTGAGGTTTCAAAAGTTTTAGTAATTGCTAAATTGACGTACCTTATAGTATCATCAGGAAAAATGGGAAGAAATGGATGCCTTTGCGTTTTTTCAATGTTCCAGACAGTTTTTATAATGGTATTATACTTCGTATCAACCCAGATTTTGCCTGAAAAATGAGTCCGTTGCTTCCCGTTTGGTTCTGCTTCCAGCACAATAATGTGAGATCCATTTTCATCCATATATTCCTGAACGGGCCGGATATAATATGCCCTTTTAAGCGCTTTCCTGTTCAACTGAAGTGGGGAGACAGGCATATTTTTTTGTTGCTCAGTTGTTTTCATCTGGATGATTGCTGCAGAAATATCCTGTGATAAAAATACCTGACCATCTTTAGGATTAAGCCCAAACCGGCCACTTTTCATCTGCAAATTTCCCATTTCCGGACCCTGTATAGTGGCATTAAAAAAACATTCCAGCATTTCAACCTGCTGAGAATCTCTATAACTTTCGAGTAAGTAATATGATTTACTGCAGAAAGGGTCCTGTCTGAAATTAGATTTTGCCTCCAAAATCAGCTTATGCCATCGTTCATCATATGCCAGGACAGGCACTTCGCTCAATAGCTGCAGATTTTCACTTAGTTGTATCCAGGGATTACTGCGAATGTCCGAAACTGCCAACCGCAGAGTCTTGTATCCGATTGCACTGAATTCAATGGTATCACGAAGCATAAACTGGGTAATAAGAAAATTGCCGGCTTCATCGCTGAGCCCTCCCTGTTGGTTGCGAAGATTGTAATAGTTAACATAAGGGATGGGTTCAGCTGTCTTTATATCCGTAATCTTCCCCTGTAACTGTGAATATATTACGCTACTGTATGATAATAAAACACATAAAATCGAAATCCTAAAAATTGAATAATAAGGCATCTGAAAAAATAGGATTTAATAATTACATTGAAAGCATCGAAAGCTTCATTTCGGAAATACGTTGGTAGTGCTATTTTCGCTGCAAATCAAATGGAAAACGGAATTTAAATATCTAATAAGGATGTATAATAATAAAAAAAGCGGCTGAAGATAGCTCAACAACCGCTCATAATTTTCCGGGAATCCAACCCTCTAGTGACCCAAACTACTTAGTATTTCTCTGTTTGGATATTCCTTGATATGGGTGTATTTCATTACATCAAATGTAGTAACTATACCTACCAGCATGCCATTTTCGTCAACAATCGGCAGCGCATGAAACAGATTTTCTAAAAATACTTCACAAGCTGTACCAACTTTTGAACCCGGCTCAAGCGTTGCAAGCTTGTCAGTCATGATGGCAGTAACTTTTATATCATTATATTCTTCATGACTTTTGCCTAATTTGAACAAATCATACGTAGTTATCAGACCAACTAATTTACCTTTGTCGACCACAGGTAAATGATGGATGCGGTGTGTGGAGAAGACTTCTTTGACCCTGTTCAGGTTATCGTCCGGTGAAACTGTGATAAGATTTCGGGTCATTATTGCGGATACGGGTTCGTTCATCATATGTTCTCGATTTAGATTTATTAAGTGGTAATTTAAATACAGATTTTTAATTTTCAAAATCGCAATGCCAATATTTTACAATTAACTTTGCGCCAAGTCGATTTATCTCAACTAATCAACGATGTATGTTTAAATTATGCTGCTTATGTGTTGGACTTTGCGTTACAACCACAGCACAACTTCCTGTAACAAATTTAGTTCTCCTTCAGTTGAGTGAAGATGAGAAAGGATTTACAGTGCATGGTCCCAATTTTCTGACCAACTTCAACAAAAGTGGATATAATAACCAGCCACGTTTTTTTTCAGATGAAGTACTTTATTTCACAATGGGTAAAGCCGGGAGTCAACAAACTGATATCTATGCATTCCGGTTTTCAGACTCTACCATTATACAAATCACAGATACAAGAGAAAGTGAATATTCACCCAAGCTGTCAAAGGAGCGAAATAGCTTTAATTGTATAAGAGTAGATGCGGATTCGACTCAAATTCAGCGAATTTGGGAATATCCAATTGACAGAACGCACAGTGGCGGCGCGCGCTTCAGCAGCATCACCAATGCAGGTTACTATCACTTCAAACATCCTGATACGATGGCAGTTTTTATGGTAACTGATCCTCCTGAACTGAGCTTATTTCAGAATACTGCTTCTCAAAAACTGACTATCAGCAAAAATATCGGAAGATGTATTGAAGAGTTTTCCAACTCCGATTTAGCATTTATTCATAAATATTCTGAAAAACATTGGTTCCTGAAACGTTATATCTGGGCAGAGAGAAAGAGTGAAATACTCATAGAAATGCCCGCAGGCACTGAAGATTTTGTCATATTGAATGATGAATCTATACTGAGTGCAAGCGGATCAACACTTTATAGATGGCATTTTGAAAAAACGTTTAATCGTTGGGACCCGATATTTGACTTCAGTGTGTATGGATGGAACAAAGTGTCCAGAATGTCTGTTAACCCGTCCAACAATTTGCTCGTTATAGTGATTGAATAATGAAATGATTAAATATATGGCACAGTTTTCCAGACTTTTATTGATCGTTGTACTTTGCTTGTTTGTAATGAATTCAGATGCTCAATCCGAATGGCTGGAAAAAATAGCCGAACACCGTGCCCAATATTTTAACACTTATCCAAATCTGGAACGGAAGCCTTTTGAAGCTACCGATACCATTTATCTGGATTTCTTTGCTCCGGACTCCACATATAAAGTCACTGCTACTTTTGAGCCAATTGATGATGCTAAAATAGTTGAGATGCCCACTTACAGTGGTAGTTCTAAACCCTTTCAGGCCTTTGGGTATCTACATTTCAAAATTGGTTTGGATAGTTTTCGCCTGACAACCTATCAGTACGTACAGCAAAAGAATCCATTGTACCAAAACTCCCTTTTTCTGCCATTCAAAGATGTGAGTAATGGCTCAGCAACATATGGTGGCGGCAGGTATTTGGAAATGAGCAAGTTTGATATTGACCCGGACAATGAAGTTCTCATTGATTTCAATTTTGCCTACAATCCATGGTGTGCATATGGAGATGGATTTAATTGCCCTGTTCCTCCCGCCGAAAACCATTTGCCCATTGAAATTTCAGCCGGAGAAAAAGCATACAAAAAATCAGGGCATTGAGCACATGAGTGCCACTGCTCATATAGATCAGATGGGGCGAATGGTAATGTGTCCCGAAAATCCGAAACGAATCATTTCTTTGGTTCCTTCCATTACTGAACTTTTGTTTGATCTTGGTCTGTACGGGCGAATTGCAGGCCGTACCAAATTCTGTATTCTTCCCACCCCTCAGGTAAAATCTGTTTCTATCATTGGTGGAACAAAACAGATTCATTTTGACATCATCGAATCGCTGCAGCCCGATCTTATTATTGGAAATAAAGAAGAGAATACAAAAGAAGATATTGAAACACTGGAAAAAAGATATCCTGTATGGATGAGTGATGTCAAAAAGTGGGAAGATATGACAGAAATGATAGAGAAAATAGGCCAAATTACCGGGAATGAAGTTGAAAGCAAACAAATTAATGCGCAATTTGAGCTCCTAAATGGAGAATGGTGGGAATTCTTTGCAGAAAAGAAACTGTGTGTAGTGTATTTGATATGGAGAAATCCGTTTATGGCGGTCGGGTCCGACACTTTTATTCATAATTTTTTGAATTTTTTGGGTTTAAAAAACGCATTTGGTCATCTGGAACGTTATCCGGAGATAAATGCCAATTCAGAATTGTCTGAAAAAGTTACTCATGTATTTTTATCTTCTGAACCATATCCATTTGATGAAAAACATATTGAAGAAGTACAAAGCCTTTTTCCGAAATCACGTGTAATCATGGTGGATGGAATGTTTTTCTCCTGGTATGGTAGCAGACTTTTACATATGAAAAAGTATTTATACGAATTGAATACCTTAATTTAGCCCATTATTGATCAAAGACAGCCCTTCGCCATGTATAAAATATTCTTACTTGCCCTGTATTTATTCATTTTTCAAGCACCTGTCTTTGCTCAGGATATAAATCTTGAAAAGCGATTGATTGTCCAGTTTCACAGCCATTCAGGCGGAGAAACAGTTGTAAAATCCTTCTTAAATCACAGGTCAGCGGGATTGGAATGGAAGCGAATTTCAAGTTCATTAAATATCTATTTGTTGAAATGGGAGGATGATGTCAGCAGAGATGACATCAGGAAAGGACTTGAGTCATTTTCAGAAGTTCTATACATACAAAATGACGCGGAAGTTCAGAATAGAAACACAAAAGAACCCAATGATCCTGAGGCAAATGTTCAGTGGTATCTGGACAAAATAAGAGCAAAACGTGCCTGGACGCAGTCTACAGGTGGATATACTTCTGATGGTGATACCATTGTAATTGCAGTGGTAGAAAGAGAAGGACCCGAAGTCAACCATGAAGACCTCATCAGTCAATTTTGGGTCAACCGCGCAGAAACCCCAAATGACGGTATAGATAATGACAATAATGGGTATATTGATGATTATAAAGGACTGAATATAAGCCTTGGTACAGACAAGCATCCGGCTGATATCAGAAATCATGCTACTCCGGTTTGTGGTATTTTAGGCGCTACGGGTAATAACAATATCGGTGTAGCCGGCATCAACTGGAATATCAAAATTCTGATGTTGAGCAATGTTCAAACTGTCGGTCAGATTATAGAAGCCTATGAATACATCGTCGAAATGCGCAAAAGGTATGATAATTCAGATGGAGCAGATGGAGCATACATAGTGGCAACTAATGCTTCTTTTGGAAGGGACAATACTTTTCCTGATGAATTTCCAAGTTGGTGTCAAATGTATGATGTGATGGGTAATTATGGAATTATGACGGCAGTTGCAACTTCGAATAACAATGTCAATATTGGGCAAGTTGGTGATTTACCTACATTGTGCCCCAGTCCATATATTATAGGTGTGACAAATACTACAGTAGATGATATTAAAGCTAAGGACGCAGGTTTTAGCAGGGAGCATATAGATTTGGGTGCTCCGGGCATCAATATACATACAGCAAATACAGGAAATTCTTACTCCGTCGCAGGCGGCACTGACGGTGGTGGAACATCCTTTTCTACCCCATTAGTGACGGGAGCCATAGCACTCTTATATAGTATGCCATCTCCGGAATTTGCTGCTTTTACTAAATTCAATCCTTCAGGTGCCAGTCTTTTGGTAAAACAATATATCCTGGATGGTGTGGATAAAAACAGCAATCTTCAGGAGCGAACACTCAGCGGAGGAAGGCTGAACCTTGAACGCAGCATGATACTGCTCAGCAAGGAGTTTGGCAATATAGAGGATCATCTTACTGTAGATAAGCTCATGCCCAATCCTGCGAAGAACAGACTCAAATATGTTTTTAAAGGAAATGAATTTACGGATCATGATATTCTGATTATAAACATGTTGGGGCAGATCGTTTTGCAGGATAAATTGCATCCTGTAGTTTTTGGAGATCCGGAGCTTGAAATTGATATTTCGAAACTCGTACCAGGTCAATATATTTTCACTGTACGCAATGAAAAAGAGGTCAGAAGTAAGCCATTCATTAAAATGGATGGCTTATGAAAGTTTTTTTCTGAGAAAAAAGTGCAGAATAAGCGGAGTAGCATTATATTTGCAGCCTGATTTGAAAAAGGGCTTCGTAGCTTAATTGGATAGAGCATCTGACTACGGATCAGAAGGTTGCAGGTTCGAGTCCTGCCGAAGTCACATAATACATTCATTCACCGGCTTTTATAGAAGGTTTAAAGAAGAATTTAACATGTCTAAAGTATGTCAATTGACGGGCAAGCGCCCAATAGTGGGAAACAATGTATCTCACTCTAACCGCAAAACGAAGAGACGTTTTCTGCCAAACTTGCAGAAAAAAGCCTTTTTCGTACCGGAAACAGGAAACTGGGTAACGATCAAAGTTTCTACCAGCGCTATGCGTACCATTGATAAATTGGGAATTTACCAATATATCAAAAAACTAGAAAAAAAAGGCGTTCGTACCAACGTCGCATTATAAGCTAAAAAGCAAACCTAAAAACAATGGCTAAGAAGAGTAAAGGCAACAGAATCCAGGTGATTCTGGAATGCACAGAGCACAAAGCGAGTGGCCTTCCGGGCACTTCCCGCTTTGTGACGCAGAAGAACAGGAAGAACACACCTGATAGACTGGAACTTAAAAAGTACAATTCTATCATGAGGAAATATACCATTCACCGTGAAATCAAATAATCATGGCTAAGAAAGTTTCAAAGAACGCGAGAGTTGCTCAACGTGCTGCCAATGCAGGTAGTGGTAAGGATCATGTCAAAGTGGTTAAAAGCATCAAAGATCCTGTAACAGGAAAATATTCCTACCAGGAGCTTATCATACACAAGGATAAAGTAAAAGACTTTTTCGCCGGCAAGTAATTTCCGGTATTCATAATTGTCTTTTGAATGAATGATATGAAAGGCTTTCCCCGCAAGAGGAAGGCCTTTTTGTCGTGATATAGACTGAACACTCAATTTGGTTTAAAAGCCGGTTAAGCGTTCAATCGGTTAAGCGAAGTGTGAGTGTGGGTGCCAGGTAGGGAGTATGTTTCGTTAAGGCGTTGAGGCGGAGTATGGGTAAGTTATTGGTTAATCGGTTAAGGGTTAAATCGAGGTGTGAGTGTTGGTTGAGTTTATGGTGTGTGGTTCGTTAAGTCAGTAAACGTTATGGAGAACAGGGGGGAGAATACACCTATTGTTTAGAGAGGCAATGCTTTGCATCTGTCTCTGAAGAATCAGCCCTTATGGCACTTGCCATAGTCACGTTGCACGCAACGTGACAGCTGTGAATAGAAAATGTTCGTTTAGTTAATCTGTGAATCGGGTAAGTGGTTAAGCGAAGTGTGAGTCCAGTTGTTTCACTATTTGAGATCATTCTTCTTCATCTGTTCCGAACCAATTATTTCGCTCTATTAACTTAGAATACCACTCCAGCTGATATTCCATTTTAAAATCAAACCATTGATCTCTAAATATTCCGGCATGATCAATCTCCTGTTTGAATCTGGCAAATGGTCTGTTTTGGCTGAGTGCTGAGAAGAGCCGATGCTTAAGTGGATTCCTGTCTGAAAGTTGTTCTGCAAAACTTTCCATGATTTGAAAAGATTCCCGGGAATCCATTTTCCTTAATTCTTTATAATCTGTGAAGTTTTCCTCCAACTTTTCTTCCTCTTCTTCAAATCCTTCCATACCCTCCAATCCTTCTCCTGGAATTTGTAATAATTCACCGCTTTCTTTATGGTAGAAAACTCTGAAACCCATCTCTATTTCTTGAATGATGTCATTGAGCTGCTCTTTTGTAAAATCAGGCATAGCTGGAGATTTTATGAACTGCAAAAATAGACAAAATGATTTTTTCTAACAAGTGATCTATGCGCGTAGTTATTTCATTGAACTTAATCGCGAAAATATCATTGAAAAGATTTTCCCCTTTCCCACCTGCCGCATTTGTAGTATCTTCGCGCTCAATTTAAAAACAAGTCATGAGTTTTTTCAAGAAAATATTTGGCAAAAAAGAACAGGAAGAAGCATTGGATAAAGGTCTGGAAAAGACTAAAACCAGTTTTTTCGGCAAAATTTCCAAAGCTATTGCAGGAAAATCAAGCGTTGATGAAGAGGTACTTGACGAACTGGAACAAGCCCTGATTTCTGCTGATGTTGGACTTGAAACAACTGTCAAAATTATCGATCGCCTTGAAGCCCGTGTCGCTAAAGATAAATATCTGGATACCAAAGAGCTCAATGAGATTATGCGTACTGAAATATCAGATCTTCTGAGCGAAAATAATACAGAAGACTATGATGACTTTATAATTCCGGTATCAGACAGACCATATGTACTACTGGTAGTAGGGGTCAATGGAGTTGGAAAAACAACAACGATTGGTAAGCTCGCCTTCCAATTCAAACAAAAAGGAATGAAGGTAGTCATTGGTGCAGGTGACACTTTCCGTGCTGCTGCTGTGGATCAGCTTCAAATATGGTCAGAACGGGTTGGATGCGATTTTTATTCAAAAGGTATGGAAACCGACCCTGCTGCTGTTGCTTATGAGACCGTTCAATATGCGCAAAATAATGGCTGCGATGTGGCCATCATTGATACTGCAGGAAGATTACATACCAAAATTCATCTGATGAATGAGTTGTCTAAAATCAAGCGCTCCATCAGTAAGAAAATGGAATCAGCTCCCCATGATGTGATGCTGGTACTTGATGCTACCACCGGTCAGAATGCAATCGAACAAGCAAAACAATTTACGGCTGCCACAGAAGTAAGTTGTCTTGCCCTCACAAAACTTGATGGAACTGCTAAAGGTGGTGTAGCGCTCGGAATCTCAGATCAATTTAAAATTCCTATCAAGTATATTGGTGTAGGAGAAGGAATCGAGATGCTGCAAGTGTTCAATAAAAAGGTATTTGTGGAGTCACTTTTCAAGTAAATGCCTGGGTTTTCTTCGCGGAAAGCTGTTAAATGGCGGTTCAAAAGGGGTCCAGTCTGCCTGAAAACTCTCTTGTAAATAATCTGCAGCATATCGGTTAGCCTGCATTTCATACCATTGAAGATCATGGGTCGTGATTCCTCCGGGCAATGGTTTAGCCCTGATTGCGGATATGAGACTAGGAATTCCAATGACAAACAAATAAAACAAGCCCCACTTTCTGCTTTGCAGGTGATGCCCATATTCATGCAGTAATAAAGGATCTTTTTCAAATTTGACTTCCCGGCGAAGCAAACACACATAAATAAAATTACTGATACTCACACCCTGTCTTCGGCTAGAATTCCGATAACTCAGGCAAAAAGTTGAACCCGCTAAAAACTGTACCTCTCCTACCCTGCCAATCGAATTTATCCATTGAACAAAGAAATAACCCAACAAAGTTTGGGGCAATTCCCAGGTAAATCGGCTCAATAGAAGAGGGATATTAAGGGATGAAGAATCTTTGTTATCAGTATTGAATAATCCTGACAGAATGAAAAAACTGTTTTTGATTCTTGATCCGTCTCTTTTTATCAGTAAATTCAGGAGTCCGGAAAGCATGCTCAATACTGTAATGCCTGATAAAAAAAGTCCTGAGAATAGAACAATTTCACTCAGCAAATCTGTTATCCGTATCAGGCTGAATCCGTATCCAAGCATGATCCCTGCGAAAGCCGCATTCAGGGACTGAAAATAATCAATATTCCTATTGAGCTTCTTCATTGAAACAAACTGGCAAAAGAGATTTCCATTGAAGAAAATCAGCGCAATTGCAAACAATTTGAGAAGGTTAATCAAGTATAGTTCCAATTCATTAATTATTTGATTGGACAAAAATTCAATTCATTACATAAACATAAAGGTAGAATAATGTAGGTTTTCATTATCATGATCAATTTTGATCTAAAATAAATATGATACAAAGAATCGGCCATTTGAAGTAATATATCATTTGACAATCAACCCTTCATGTGATTCTGACAAATTATTCCAAACCCTCAGAGTTTAATACAAACTTCATTTTCAAGTCAATTATCATATGCTTATTAGAACAAAATGTTCCATTATTACTCCACTTTTCATTTATAACATTTCATTTCTCAATAATTGGCCTCCCAGTCAATACCTATGCTTACCTTGCGACCCGATTGAATAATCCCTCAATCCAAACATTATTCACTACTCTATGTTAAACTGACCTGTGCTATACTACAAAACATACGAACAGGAAGTAAATAAAGAGTGGGTGGTCTTCATCCATGGGGCAGGCGGCAGCTCAAATATCTGGTTTCAACAAATAAAATATTTTCAACCTCATTTCAACATTCTTCTGATTGACCTTAGGGGTCATGGCAAATCAGCAGGCAAAACTGATGAGGCCTTTTCCAGGAAATATACTTTTAAAATGATCGTCGAAGATGTCATGGAAGTGCTCGATCATCTCAAAATTGAAAAGTCGCATCTCATAGGTATTTCTCTGGGTACAATTATCATCAGACACTTGTCCGTAATGTATCCTGATAGAGTGGCATCCATGATTTTGGGTGGGGCTATCACACATTTCAACACGGAGTCAAGATTTTGGGTGGGCATAGGGAATGCGTTCAAGCATGTGTTGCCATTCATATGGCTATATAAAATCTTTGCTTTCGTGATGATGCCCAGAAAGACACATGCAGCATCACGCAATGTCTTCATTCAGGAAGCACGCAGGCTCGCCAGAAAAGAATTTTTACGCTGGTTCAAACTCACCAATCAGGTCACCGGACTGCTTAAAAGATTACAAAGCTGGCATCCTGAAATTCCTACATTGTATGTAATGGGTGAAGAAGACCGCTTATTTCTGCAACCCATTCTGGAATTTATCGATGATGTCAAGCATGTAGATCTGCATATCATCAAAAAATGCGGACATGTCGTTAATATAGAAAAACCTGCTGAATTCAACGAAGTTTCCGTGCAGTTTATCCTCGGACGGAGAGTACAAATCGCCACCTAATTTTTAATAAGTCAATTTGCTTCTTCATTACCCTGGATGAGTTGATACATCCATATTCCTGGGGGCTGGTAGGTCTACCTGAACAGCTGTTTGGCTGTTTAAAATCTTCCTTAATAAATTTTTTCTAAACGCTGATAATCAATGTTTTATAAAATATCACCCTCGACGTGTTTTGTACAATTTCTTACAAGAACTTTGTGGCTTTATGGCTGTTCTAAATCTCATCCCTAAAGCTTTGAGGACTGAAATCTCCTATATAACACTATTGCTGAACGTTACTTTTCAATGCTATATAAAATCCATAAATCAACCTATTGAACACAAATTCTTGCATAATCTCTACAACTTTATGGCTGTTCCCAAATCTGATCCCCAAAGCTTTGGGGACTGAAAACTCCTATATAACACTTTTGCAGAACATTGATATTCAATGATTTAAAATATTCTAAATTCTACCTTCTAAATTCTAAATTCTAAATTTCAGGCCCCGCCGTGTTATATCACTTCGTTCAACAATTCCTGGTTGCGGGGGACTGACCTCAGTCATTATACACAAAAAACCCAAAACCTCCCGGATCCCGAATAATGATATTATCCACTATTCCTTCCTTATTGAAGTGAGTAATCTCCTCGGTGATAGGTATTTCCAGTTTGCGGATTTTATCTATTATGACAGGATTATTTATTTTCCCGTTGAAATAAGTCATGGAGGGATTGAAAAATAAATGCGGACACATAAGCGGCTTCATAATGGTCACTACAAAATTATCCAGCGAGAAAGATGCAAAACCACTTTCGGCCGATCCGGCTGTTAACTTGAATCCAATTATCTCATAAATTGAAACCGCCCTGGTTATGTCGATAATTTCCAGGCAAATTCCCACATAATTTCCAAGTACACTTTCCATGTTATCGGCTGCAGGAGTATCAAAAGGAGCGGTCCCTTCCAATAAATAAATCCACACTCCGGCAGGGTCACTCAATAAATATCCTTCATTCAATTTCATGACATGAGTCAGTGAAGACAAGGCACTTACAACTTCAGACCAGTTTTCTCTGTAAATCTTAAACCCTGCTCTGGCTGAATGTTCAGGATTTATCTGGATATAAACCTTGCCATCAGTGAATATATAATTTTGACCGTCGACTTCATGAAATGCAAGCCTTCTGTAGAAATCAAGGCTTTGCTCTAAATTAGGGGTCGGAGTCTGAAGAAATATGCTCATGCTGATTTGTATTTATTGTGTACAGCCAAAAATACTTAAATCAGGAAGATTTCAAGGTATTGATGACCAACTTACCCAATTTCATAAGACTATCCTTTATCTGGGGTGTAAAAGTTTGCCCAAAGCCTAATCGTATATAATGGCTGTAATGTGCATCAGCCGAAAAAATCTGTCCCGGAGCGATGGATATTCCATACTTCATTGCATCCTGATACAATTGAAATGCATCAATTCCCTGAGGCAGTTCGATCCAGAAGACGAATCCGCCATCAGGTCTTGAAATTCTTATTCCCGGAGGAAAAACAGCCGCAATTTCCTGAGCATAGCGCATGCTTTGTGTATGGAGGACTTTTCTGAATTGTCTGAGATGATGCTCATAACGTCCATTTTCAAGGAAAATAGCTACAGCAGCCTGAGTGATGGTGGTACCGGTGACTGTCCACACCATTTTAAGGCGATTGATCTGATCATAAAATTTACCGGGAATACACCAGCCTATGCGATACCCGGGAGCAAGGCTTTTTGACAAAGAAGAACAATAAAGCACCATTCCATCCTTGTCAAATGATTTGCACGTAAGAGGGCGTTTTTTTCCAAAATATAAGTCACCGTAGATATCATCTTCGATTAGAGGTATTCCTCTTTTTGCCAGCATTTTAACAAGCTTCTCCTTATTTTCATCAGGCATGCAGGATCCGAGCGGATTATTGAAATTTGGCACAAACAGACAAGCCTTAACCGGTTGCTTCTCCAGAATTTTTTCGAATGCTGATAGGTCCACACCCGTAAGTGGATTTGTGGGTACAGCAATGGCTCTGAGCCCAAGATTCTGTATCGCCTGAAAAATACCAAAATAGGTGGGACACTCTATCGCTACTAAATCACCAGGCTGAGTGACAGCTCGAAGACATAAGTTGAGTGCTTCCATACATCCTGCTGTGACGATTATTTCATCTTCTGAAAATGCCCCCTTCCAGTTGATGGCTAATCGGGCAAGCTGTTTCCGAAGTGCTTTATTTCCATGGGTGTCCTCATAGGACAAACCGCTGAAAGGATGGCTTCGCATTGCCTGCATCATTGCTTTATTCAGTTTGGCAGCAGGTAATAATTCTATAGAGGGAGCAGCCAGAGAAAAACGAGTTACATGAGGATCAGCCAAATCATGATAAATTTCAGATATCATATCTTCCACGCTTACAAATCGTCCTCTGGCAATTGGCGCTCCCATTCTGGGCAAAGCCGGCGTTTTGCGGGGATTGTAGCTTACATAATATCCCGATTTTGGTCTGGCCTCGATAAGACCTTTTGCTTCCAGGTGATAATATGCCTGGAACACGGAACTGGGACTTATACCGCGCTCACTTGACATCTGTCTTACAGAAGGGATTTTATCTCCCAGCTTGTAGACACTGTCCAGGATAAGTTTTTCAATCTGATCGGCAATCTGATGGTAAAGAAAATCTGAATTTGCAGGCATGATCTTACAGTTCTGATATGCTCAAAGATATGAAAATGCAGTCTGTTTGCAAGCATCTTTCACGTGCATAAATTATATTATATATGGTTTTTGGACAAGAGTCCATTTGTTATTACATGAGCATGATATTCCATTTGAAGAGAAGTATCTACTGTAATTTTCTATTGGACAACCCACTTCGGGGTTGAAGAAGCTTTTGTACTTCTACCCCGCCTCGTTCTATGGAACGAGACGGGGCTAATCGTTGGGATCGCCCCACTTCGGGGGCTCGTGTAACAAAAAATTATCTTTAAGGAATGAAAACCATGAGCGGATCAAGTCTGACAATTGATTCTTAAGATTTGCTTTAAAGCCCCGAAGCGGGCTTTTCCAATTAGTAGCCCCGTCTCGTTCTTCAAAATGAGGCGGGGTTATAAGTGCATAGGATTTTCAACTCCGAAGGTGTTGTCCAATAAGCCACTTTATGAAAACGATAAATTTTTTTTGAGTACTTGCCATTTTAATGAATTTGAATTTAATTTAGTAGGTTTAAAATTTCGCCATTTATTAAAAAGTATGACATCATGAGCACTTACACTCAAACACTTTATCAAATAGTTTACTCAACTAAGAATAAAAAGTCTGTTTTATTACCACCATTTCGTGATAGAATTTTTAGTTACATGGCTGGAATTATTCAGAAGAGAAACTGCTATGTCTATGTTATAAATGGTGTTGAAGATCATGTTCATATTTTGACGAGCCTCCATCCCAGCATTTCGCTTGCTAGCTTGGTAAAAGAAGTAAAAACGGGAACTAATCATTTAATTAAAAATGAAAATCTTATATCAAACTTTGATGGGTGGCAGGAAGGATATGGCGCATTCACGTACTCACGAAAAGAAAGACAGAATTTGATTGAGTATATAAGAAACCAGGAACAGCATCACAAAAAGATTACTTTCCGTGAAGAGTTTATTAGTTTATTACATGAGCATGATATTCCATTTGAAGAGAAGTATCTACTGTGATTTTCTATTTGACAACCCACTTCGGGGTTGAAGAAGCTTTTGTACTTCTACCCCGCCTCGTTCTATGGAACGAGACGGGGCTAATCGTTGGGATCGCCCCACTTCGGGGGCTCGTGCAACAAAAAGATATCTTTAAGGAATGAAAACCATGAGCGGATCAAGTCTGACAATTGATTCTTAAGATTTGCTTTAAAGCCCCGAAGCGGGCTTTTCCAATTAGTAGCCCCGTCTCGTTCTTCAAAACGAGGCGGGGTTATAAGTGCATAGGATTTTCAACTCCGAAGGTGTTGTCCAATCAGACCCTCAACTTAACCCTGGCATTAACTTAACATACGTTAACATTAAACTCCCATTTCCTTCCCATCAATATTTGATTAATTTTGTTTGTTTAAAAATCTGAACAAATCAACACTCTATGTCATATATACTTTTTGAAATTAAGGATGGTGTAGCAAAAATACAGCTCAATCGCCCGGAAGTTTACAATAGCTTCAATCAGGAAATGGCGTTTGAATTACAACAAAAACTGGATCAATGTGCAGAAGATCCTGAAATCAGATGCGTTTATTTAACAGGAATGGGTAGGGCATTTTCTGCAGGGCAGGATTTGAATGAAGTAATCGACCCTGAAGGACCGGAATTATCATCTATCGTAGGAAATCACTATAATCCTATTATCTCCAGAATCAGATACCTTGAAAAACCTGTTGTGTGCGGTGTAAATGGAGTAGCAGCGGGAGCTGGTGCCAATATTGCCCTGGCTTGTGATATTGTGATTGCAAAAAAATCTGCTTCTTTTTTACAGGCATTCAGTAAAATCGGATTAATACCGGACAGTGGAGGAACTTACACTTTGCCGCGATTGATTGGTTTCCAGAAGGCTTCTGCTCTGATGATGCTGGCAGAAAAAGTATCCGCAGATGAAGCAGAACGATTAGGTATGATTTACAAAGTGCTGGAAGATGAAAGCTTCGACACAGAAATGGAAAAAATCTGTACTCAACTGGCACAGATGCCAACTAAAGGGCTGGCATTAACCAAGCAAGCCCTGAATTTATCCATGAACCACTCTCTTGAAGAACAACTGGGTGTGGAAGAAGAACTGCAAACACAGGCGGGCAATACCTATGACTACAGTGAAGGTGTGCAGGCATTTTTGGATAAAAGGAAACCTGTGTTCAAAGGGGAATAATTGATTAAAATCCCGTTATCTTTTCCGGCGTCCCATACAACTCATTTCTTTGTTCCAGTATCTGAGGATCACTGAGATATTCATCGAATGCCATCAGACGATCGATGGTTCCTTTAGGAGTGATTTCAATGATTCTATTGGCAACAGTCTGCATGAACGTATGGTCATGGGAAGACAATAGAACTACTCCATTGAAGTTGGCCGCACTCTCGTTGAAAGACTGAATACTTTCAAGATCCAGGTGATTTGTTGGTTGATCCAAAATCAGCAAGTTGGGATTTTGAAGCATCATCCTGGAAATCATACACCTCACTTTTTCTCCTCCGCTCAATACTGTTGTTTTCTTGAGAATATCATCCCCGCTGAAAAGCATTTTACCCAGGAAACCACGAAGAAATGCTTCATCTGCATCCTTCACATATGGTGGAACCCACTGTCTCAGCCAGTCCATTAAATTGAGTTCTTCAGTGAAAAACTGAGCGTTTTCCACCGGAAGATACGCAGAAGTGATAGTTGTCCCCCACTCTACTCTTCCCTGAATAGGTTCTGCATTACCGGCCAGAATTTCAAAGAATGCAGTAACGGCGAGTGGATCACGACTGTACAAAGCAATCTTATCTCCCTTATTGACAGTGAAACTTACTTTATCAAACAATACCCTGTCTTCCACTCTCGCTTTCAGATCTATGACACTCAAAATCTGATTACCCGGCTCGCGTAAGGGAGTAAAAATGATACCCGGATATTTACGATTGGAAGGTTGAATATCTTCGATCACCAATTTCTCAAGCGCCTTCTTCCGGGAAGTAGCCTGACGTGATTTGGACGCATTGGCAGAGAATCGCGCAATGAATTCCATCATTTGTTGGCGCTTGTCTTCTACCTTTTTATTCTTGTCACTCATCTGACGAGCCATTAATAATGAAGACTCATACCAGAACGTGTAGTTACCGGTATAAATTTTAATTTTTTGCTTGTCAACATCTGCGACATGTGTACACACCGCATCCAGAAAGTGCCTGTCGTGAGATACGACCAACACAATATTTTCATAATCTGCCAGGAAATTTTCCAGCCAGTGAATCGTTTCGATATCAAGACCATTGGTAGGCTCATCCAGCAACAGGATATCAGGATTACCAAACAATGACTGAGCCAATAGCACCCTTACTTTGAGATTGGACGGAATGTCCTTCATGAGACTGTTGTGGTATTGTTCTTCAACCCCAAGGTTGCTCAACAAACTCCCGGCATTGCTCTCTGCTTCATATCCACCCATTTCTCCGAAGGCTTCTTCCAGTTCGCCGGCTTTCATTCCATCTTCTTCTGTGAAGTCTGCCTTTGAATAAATTTCATTGCGCTCATGCATTACTTTCCACAGCGTCTCATGTCCCATCATTAGCGTGTCTATGACAGTGTTTTCATCAAATTGAAACTGGTTTTGTTTCAGGACGGCAAGTCTTTCACCAGGAGTGATCTCTATATGGCCTTTATTTGCCTCAATTTCACCGCTCAGAATTTTGAGAAATGTTGATTTTCCGGCACCATTTGCCCCGATAACACCATAACAATTGCCTTTGACAAAACTGATATTCACCTCATCAAATAAGGTCCTTTTACCATAAGAAAGAGAGAGATTCTTTACGCTGATCATTGCTTCCGCTTTTTTTGAAGCCGCAAAGGTCGCCTTTTTTGACGAATAAATTAGAAGGAAAGCTAAAGATCATTCTGAGAAATATCTTGTTGATAAACAAATTGAAAATGAGCTCCTACAATCAGGAAGTCAACGACATGACCGCCAGAAAAGATAGGATGATAAGGACAAAAGCTAACGAAATACCTACAACAGCCGCAAAGAGCAGATGAGCGCCTCCTTTTCGGTACTTTAAGGACAATTCATAAATGATAACAGTCAGCACCCAGGTGGGCAGAAAATAGAATAATAATGTAATCAAATTACCAGATTGAAATAACATCCAAAATGAAGTTGTCTCATGATCCAATGAAAATAAAATCAGACAGGCGATCACAACCATAAGAGCCAAATATGCCGGGGCGAATCTAGGGGACCGGGTAATTGTATGAGCTGTTTCCATCTGGATTTAATTTATTGTGTTGACGTTTAAAATCAGAATCATATTGTTTACTTGAAAAATATTAATCCGGATAAATATTCAATATTTTAACCACATTTTCAATGTTTTATTGAAGCTTTTAATAATGTCAAAAAAGAACTGTACATTAGCCTCGCACAGCCATAACAAATCAGTCTGCAACCATTTCATTAACCATACAAGTGCTCACTTGTAATGAATTGTAAAGACTATGCAACCTTCAGATTACAATATCTCTAAACTCAGCATCAAATCCTGGGCTGAGGAAGACCGCCCCAGAGAAAAAATGCTCCACCATGGCCGTACACATCTCACAGATGCTGAATTACTTGCCATTTTACTGGGTTCAGGAAGTCGTAATGAATCAGCTTTGGATCTATCTAAGAAAATACTTTCAAAAGCTGAAAATAATCTACATACTTTAGGGACCATGTCCCTCCACGAACTCATGCAGTTCAAAGGCGTTGGTGAAGCAAAAGCAATCACGATTTCAGCAGCTTTGGAACTAGGCAGACGCCGAACGTCTCATGATGTTCAGACTTTACCTTCAATCACATGCAGCGGTGATTCTTTTAAAATTCTGTACCCTTTACTGGCTGATCACAGCAAAGAATATTTCTGGGTTTGCTATCTCAACAGGAAAAATCTCGTTATTCACAAGGAATGTGTTAGCTCCGGAGGCATATCCGGCACTATTGTGGATGTGAGACTAATCTTCAAAAAAGCGCTCGAAGTAATGGCGTCAGCAATTATTTTAGCTCATAATCATCCCTCCGGCAATCTTCAGCCATCTGATAAAGACCGCTCGCTCACACGTAAAATTTATGAAGCCGGAAAGCTCATGGATATCATGGTTCTGGATCACGTCATCGTCGCTGGTACGCAATACTATAGTTTCGCTGATAATGGATTGATGTCCTAAGGAGTGATGTCTTTCTGCACCTATGGCTTGAAAGGTGATGTTTTTTCAGGGGACAAGCCCTGAAAAGGTGATGTCTTTATATTTTCTGCAGCTCCGCTTTGAAAATATAAAGGTGATGGCTGACGCTAAGACAAGGAGGCAGTTGCTATCCGGCTGTTCTCTCAAAGCTTGAAGATGGCAGCTTCACACTAGGCTCAAGCAACATGCACACACACCAACCCCACACCCGGCTGTTGAGCCAGAGGCTAGATGCAAGAAGCAGAGACACTCATACTTCGGTCTCTATCCTCGACCAGAAGCGGCTGTTCCGTTTGTTTTCCTGATGCTTGTGGCTCGCCGCTCGAAGCTTCTTCCTCCCGGCTGTTCATCTCATAACTTATCTCTTATCTCTCATATCTCTTATCTTTCGGCTGTTCCATTGGCTGTTTCCGATTAAACGCTTAACCGCTTTAACGAGGCTGTTAACTTCACTCAGGCAAGATCCTTCTTAATCGCCGCAATTTCCTGATACGAAGTCTGAATCCCTTTGATCAATGCCGAACTAAAGCCCTGATGTTCCATTTCATTGAGCCCCGCAATAGTGCAACCTCTGGGAGTAGTCACTTTATCTATCTCCCTTTCCGGATGCGTATCCTCTTCCAATAATATGGTAGCGGCTCCCTTCACAGTCTGAGCTGCAATTCGCAATGCGGTCTGACTATCGAAGCCAATCTGAATACCTCCCTGCATCATTCCCCTGATAAATCGCATCACATAGGCGATACCGCAAGCGCCTAAAACCGTAGCGGCATCAAATAATTTTTCATCGATCCAGATCACTTCTCCCAAAGCTTCGAAAATTTTGGTCAGGGAGTCCTTTTGTTCGTCTGAAAATAAAGGATTATGCGCCATACAGGTCATGGATTCTCTTCTTTCAATAGCAGTGTTGGGCATAGCTCTGCCCAGAAAAGTGCCATCAGCAACAAGCGCCTGCATCTCTGCCATGGATACACCTGTTGCAAGTGATAAGACTATTTTTCCCGTTGTAGATGTTCGGATCTCCTGTAGCACCGGAGCAATTTGAAATGGTTTTAATGCAAGAATGATTATATCTGCATTTTCAATGGCTCCGGGATTATGGGCAGTGATTGCAATGCCTTTTTCTACAAGAAATTGAATTCTTTCTACATTCCTTCTGGTGACAGTGATGAGTGCTTTAATTTGACTTTCCTGCAATCCCAAAGCTAAGGCAGTTCCCAGATTTCCTCCTCCGATGATGGTAATATTCATACTAATTTCCAATTTATTTGGCTAAAGCGAAATACAGTTTCGGGACACAAAATACTGCATTGTGGATGAACTACCTTAAAAGCCTAAACAATAAACCAAAATTGTATTATACAAATTAGATTGTTTACAAAGTCTTAGAAATATTATACTTCAGGGAACGAACAAACGTTCGTATGTCAAAATAATTATTGCTAATTTTGCCCGGAATTACAACCCTCAGCCATGATCAATATACCTGCACATATTCAAGAAATAGCAAATTACAAACCCGGCAAGCCCGGAGCCGACATGTTTGATGGACAGGTATTAACGCGAACGGCCATCCTTTGCAGTAATGAAAACAATTTTGGTACTTCTCCCAAAGCAAAAGAAGCTATTCTGCAGGCTTTGGATCAATTGTATTTGTATCCCGACCCCACCGGCGATGTCTTAAAATCTGCTTTAGCCAAAAAATTTGGATATTCGAAAGATCAGTTAATCCTCGGGAATGGTTCGGATGGAATTCTTTACACGCTATTTAAAGCATTTTTCGAACCGGGAGAACATATTCTGACTTCAGATGCAACATTTGTGTCATTGAAATCAATGGCTAAAATGCACAAAGTGCCCTATCTGACGGTTCCTATGAATAGCGAATATGGTTTTGATCTGGAAGCGATCTATGAAGCCATTAACGAAAATACTAAAGCCATTTATCTCTGCAATCCCAATAATCCAACTGGAGCGATGATTCCGGAAGCAGCGTTGATGTCTTTCATTAAAAAAGTACCCCGGGATAAGCTGATCATTGTAGACGAAGCTTACTTCGAATACAGCAGTGTTTTGTCTGAAAATTATCCCGACAGCACCCGAATGGGATTTGAAAATGTGCTTACACTCAGAACTTTCTCAAAGGTGTATGGATTAGCAGGATTAAGAGTTGGTTTTGGTGTGGGCAGTCCTCATATTATCAATGCACTGAACAAAGTAAAACTCACATTCAATCCCAATTTACTGGCACAATTCGCAGGTGCGGCAGCTCTGGAAGATGATGATTTTCTGAAAAAGACAGTTCAACATAACAACACAGAACTTGCCAGATATTATGAATACTTCCGACAACTGGGAGTGAGGTATATTCCCTCCTTTGCCAATTTTATCATGATAGATCTGGGTACTGAAAGCATAGTAGAAGATACTTATGAGCAATTGAGACAAAAAGGAATCCTGGTAAGAAGATTGGGCTCGTTTGGATTGCCACATTGTATCAGAGTTTCTATGGGCAGAAAAGAAGAAAACGACTGGTTCATGGAATGTTTCAGCTTGATTCACTCTCAATTTGAATTGCAATTATGAGTGCTCATTTCCATAAAATAAGGGTAAAAGAGGTTCGAAAAGAGACGAATGATACGGTATCAGTAGCTCTGGAAGTTCCAACTGAGTTAAATGATACATTTCGTTATACTCAAGGTCAATATCTTACATTCAGGATTTTTCAGAATGGAGAAGAGATCAGAAGATCCTATTCCATTTGTTCCAGTCCTTTGGACAATGAGTGGCGTGTGGCCATTAAAAAAGTGAGAGATGGAAAATTCTCCACCTATGCCAACGATACATTGAGTTCCGGAGCAATATTGGAGGTAATGCCTCCGATGGGTAAGTTTCATACTCCTTTGGAAGCTGATCAACAAAGATCTTATGTTCTTTTTGCTGCTGGTAGTGGCATTACACCAATATTATCCCTGATAAAAACCATTCTAAGAACCGAGACCTTGAGTCAGGTAACATTGTTTTATAGTAATAAATCAGCAGGAAGTATCATTTTCAAAGAGGAACTGGAAGGCCTGAAAAATAAATTTTTGGGCAGGCTTTCCATCAATTATTTGTTGAGCAGAGAGAAAATGGATTCCGAATTGTTTCAGGGAAGATTGGATAAAAATAAGTGCCAAAGCCTCATAAACACGATTCCTCATATTCTGAATGCTGATGAATATTTTCTGTGTGGTCCGCTGGAAATGATCGAAAGTGTAAAAGAAACATTGTTGGAATCAGGAATTGACAGGAAAAAAATCCACTTTGAATTGTTTACTATTCCCGGAATGGAGAAAAAAATAGCTGCTGATGCGGCCGCAGAGAAAATCTCAACCGGTCCATTTGGTCATGTGGAGGTGAAAGCTGATGGTGTGACAATTGCTTTTGATTTGCAATACGATGGACAAAATATTTTGGATGCTGCAATTGCTCAGGGAGCTGATTTGCCATACGCATGCAAGGGAGGAGTGTGTAGTACATGCAAAGCTAAATTGACAGAAGGTATCGTAGAAATGAATAGGAATTACGCCCTTGAAGAAGATGAAGTAGAAGATGGATTCATTCTTACCTGTCAATCTCATCCCCGGTCCGAAAAACTTGTAGTCGATTTTGATCAGTAAATTTTCCACTAGATATGAATTCAAAAGAGCTAATTTTCCAGGCTGCAGCCAAACTCTTTAGGGAGAAGGGGTATGCTGCAACGTCTATGAGAGAATTAGCAACACAGGTCGGGCTGGAAGCCAGCAGCCTGTATAATCATATCAAATCAAAAGAAGAAATACTTCAGGAAATTTGTCTGCGCAATGCAGGAAAATTCACCGCTGGAATGAAAATCATTCAGGATATCTCCAACCTAAACGCTCTGCAAAAACTGGAATCTATCATTCGGCTGCATGTAGTAATTGCATCTGAAGACATATCTTCTGTGACTGTTTTTAACGATGAATGGAAACATCTGAAAGAACCTGTTTTGAGCAATTTTTTAAAACAGCGTAAACAATACGAACAATCAGTAAAGGTTATCCTTCAGGAAGGCATTGAACAGGAGTTGCTTAAAAAAGTGGATATTGAGGTTGCATTATTTTCATTCCTGACTTCCCTACGATGGATACATTACAAATTTGCCAAAGGAAGGATATCATCTGAAAGATTGACGGAGAATTTGAAAACTATTTTAATTTTTGGATTGGCAAATTCCTGATTTCCAGGCTAAAAATGATTCCTGTAACGGTTTAAGAAAGTTTCTGGTAAATTGGCAACATATCCTTGATAAAAATCTTTATATATATCACAGTACAATTCAGTATATTTGCATTCGATGAACGATGGAATTTGACCCTGACAATTCATCTTTAGCCTGAAATCATGCAGCTACACTTTAGCCACTATAAAAAATAATATTTTGACATTCGAAGATTTTCAATTGAACTCAGACCTTTTGGAAGGTCTGAATGCAATGGGTTTTAAAACCCCTACTCCTATTCAACAACAAGCGATTCCACTCATTCTACAAAATAAAGATCTGATTGCTTCTGCCCAAACCGGTACCGGAAAAACGGCAGCATTCCTGCTTCCGATTTTAGACAGAATTCACAGATCGGATCACAGACACCTGAATGCATTGATCCTGGCCCCTACCAGAGAGCTTGCGCAACAAATTGATCAGCAGATAGAAGCCTTAGCATATTTTCTAAACATCAGCTCCATTTCAGTATATGGAGGTGGAGATGGAATAACATGGGAGCAACAGAAAAAAGCACTTGTCACAGGGGCAGATATCGTGATTGCCACTCCGGGACGTCTGATTGGAATGCTTGGATCAGATGCAGTCCATTTTAAACATTTGCAACATCTTATTTTGGATGAAGCCGATCGTATGCTGGATATGGGTTTCTATGATGATATCCTCAAGATCATTTCATATTTGCCGAAAAAGAGACAGACCTTGCTTTTCTCAGCAACCATGCCATCCAGAATCAAACAGCTGGCCGAACGTATCCTGATAGATCCGATTTCTATCAATATTTCCATCTCAAAACCAGCAGAAGGTATTGATCAGCAAGTATATATGGTTCATGACCGGCAGAAAGAGCCTTTGTTCAAAAGCATTTTGACCAACAATGATTTTCAATCAATTATTGTATTTGCTTCTACCAAGGATAAAGTAAAACAGCTGGATCAATTACTCAGAAAATCGAAAATTCCTGCAAAAGCATTTCACTCAGATCTCGAACAAGCGGAACGTGAAGTGATCATGAGGGAGTTTAAAAATAAGCAAATCCGGATTATTGTAGGGACAGATATTTTATCGCGCGGTATTGACGTGGACGGTATTGACCTGGTTCTCAATTTTGATTGCCCGCCAGATCCTGAGGATTATATCCATCGTATTGGAAGAACGGCAAGAGCTGAAAAGCTGGGAACCGCTATTACCTTCATCAATGAAAAGGATGCATACAAATTGGGGAAAATTGAAAAACTGATGGAAAAAACAATCCGCAGAATGCCAATTCCTCAGGAGCTCGGACCTGGTCCGGATCTTGATATTTCAAAGGCCCGCCCTCCGCGTCCTTTTGGCTCCAATCAATCAGGCCCACGAAAAAAGAATTTCCAAAAGGGCAACTCATCCAACAGAAAACATGGCGGACCACCACGGGATAAGGCCAGGCCAAACTCATAATTTATTTTGAACTGCAGGTATAATGGGAGAAATATCAATCAGACAAATACAGCCGGAAGATAATCCGGGTGTTGCAAATGTAATCCGCGCAGTCATGCCGGAATTTGGTGCTTCCGGAGAAGGATTCGCCATACATGACCCTGAAGTGGATAACATGTTTGAATCTTATCAAAATAAAGCTGCCTACTTCGTACTGGAAGAAAATGGCAAAATCATCGGTGGTGGAGGAATCGCTCCACTTGCAGGAGGCCCGGAAAATTACTGTGAATTGAAGAAAATGTACTTTCTGCCCGAAGCACGTGGGAAAGGAATGGGTACAACTATGCTAAACCTATGCCTGGATGCCGCACGCCAGTGGGGTTATACCCACTGTTATCTCGAAACATTTAAAACAATGGAAAAAGCCATTTCAGTATATCATCATTTTGGGTTCTCTCCATTAGATGGGCCAAAAGGGAATACCGGCCATTTCAGCTGCACACACTTTTTTGAATTGGAATTATAAAATTTTAATGTTTTATCTCCTCTTAAGTGTGTAGGTGTGCCCGCTTTCTCTCGGTATCAGCGTCATCATATCACCACTGATAGTAAAATCATAAGTAAATTCAAAATCCTTTGTTTTCCATACAATCACTCCGTCTTTAACTGTGTATTCGCCCTGGATAAGAAATTCTTTCTGCATAGACATCATCCCTTCTTTGGTCCAGGTGTACACCAAGCCCAAATTTAAGTCCTTATGCTCGCCTACTACATCTACTACAAGCCAGGACCCAATGAGGAGTTCATCTGAATTGCCTGTTGGAACAGATGGGCTTTCTGATTTTTCTTCAGAATTTGTGTTTGAAGTTGTATTGTCAATGCTTGCATTTTTGTTTTCAGAACAAGAAATCAACAGAAATACCATAAAGCAGGCAGACAAAACAGATTTAACTCTATGCATGATTGTTTGAATTTTAAGTCGGTTCAATAGCTATTGAAATGAAGGTCAACATTCCCATGAGCAAAGGTCTGAAAACCTGAGGGGATTTACTGTATTTGGAGTAAGGATTTTTCCCTATATGGAATAATATACTGTTTTAATGGAATATAGTTGTAGTCGCTTACCTCCGCATTTGCATCACCATACCCATTGCCTCTTCGAGTCGCTCTTCCATTGTACCCCAAAGCTCCACGAAAGGTCTTTCCGAAGCAAGAAGCTCCTTTTTATAGAGGCTGAATAGCTGATCCCTTTCTTCAGGGTGCTCCCGGAGTGGATCCTCCGTCCATTCATTATCAGTCCCGCAAAGGAAATAAAGATCCATTTCCTGTTTTTTCCATTTTAGCTCAATTTCAGCTGGACAACTTCCATATTTATAAATGTTCCAGATTTTCAAAACCAACATTTCAGTATCAAAAAAAATATACTGGAGTGCGGATTTTGATACAAACTCCATTGTTTCCCACTGAGTGTTTGCAATTTCAATAACATCATTCTGAGTGTATGGTCTGTTCAGGTCTGTCAGATATTCCCGGGCATACTCGGGCACCCAAATACTGGAGAACTCCTCCGCCATCTGAGCGGCCAGTGTGGTTTTGCCGGTGGATTCAGGACCGGTAAATGCGATTTTCAACATATATCAAACATAATGAATTTATAATATTATTACGTAAGATTATTCATACTCCATTGCTGGAAGGAACGATTTGCCAGTCAAAAGCATTACTACCCGAGTTCATAGTTGGTTTATGAAGCAAGAAGTTTTCAACGCTAAATAATATCCGGTTTAAAATTAGCGATAAACAAAATGGATACTTGTATGAGATTAAATAATAATGCACATTTGTGAAAATTGAGGTTTAAATGCATGATATAGAGCCACATTATAATTGGAGAGAATGGTATGTCGCCTCTGAGGATGAGCACTCTCCTTTTGCAGGTAAGGAAAATTCAGAATTTGAATTTACCCACAGCATATACAACTATTATATTCATCCGCAATGGGATGAATTCGGATCAGCTACACTTTACCTGAAGATACTTTTTGTTGACTATGAAACTCAGTTTGCCATTATCGAATTCATTGGTGAATGGAATGATTGTCTCTACAATGACATTATGTATTTAAAGGAAAATATACTGGATTCAATGATTCAAAATGGCATTTGCAAATTCGTATTTATTTGCGAAAATGTTCTCAATTTTCATGGTTCTGATGATTGTTATTATGAAGCAATTCATGAGGATATAGCAGATGAAGGAGGTTGGATGGTAATGCTCAATTTGCTGGAGCATGTAGAGGATGAGATGAGAAGAACCTATATCCAGGCATACGTCAATATGTTCAATGATGTCGAATGGCGCAGGCAAAAACCTCACTTTCTCGAGAAAACCATAGAGAATTTGCTCTCCGGCAAAACATTGGAGCTAAATTGAGGCAAAATTTGAACATGGACGATAATACACCCCGGAAACATCAATCAGGCTTTGTGAATATCATTGGACATCCGAATGTAGGGAAGTCAACTCTGATGAATGCCCTGGTCGGTGAAAACATGTCCATTGTGACGTCCAAACCTCAAACAACGCGTCACAGAATTTTTGGAATATTAAGTAGTTCAGATTTTCAGATTGTGTTCTCAGATACCCCCGGTATCATCATAGATCCCAGGTATAAGATGCAGGAGCATATGAACAAATTCGTTGAAGGAAGTTTTGAGGATGCAGATTTATTCCTTTTTGTTGTGGATAAATATGATAAATATGCTGCGGAAGATCCCATCTTTGATAAATTCAGAAAGGCCAAAATTCCCGTTATTTTAATCATTAACAAATCTGATCTGATACCCGTTAATGATGAGCTGGATAAGCTCAGCAATGAATGGAAGGAGAAATATCCATTTGATTTTGTGCACCCGGTCAGTGCACTGTATAAACTGGGCACTCAGGATTTATTGAAGAGAATTCTGGAGCATCTGCCGGAGAGCCCTGCTTATTTTGACAAAGATCATATGTCAGATCGCTCAGAGAGATTTTTTGCCAGTGAAATTATCCGCGAGAAAATTTTTCTGCATTACAAAGAAGAAATCCCCTATTCCAGTGAAGTTGCTATTGATACATTTAAAGAAGATGAGACGAAAGATCCTATGCTCATTCGTATTCATGCAACCATCTATGTCGAGCGCAAAACACAGAAAAGTATTATCATAGGTAAGGGTGGTGAAAAAATCAAACAACTTGGAATTGACGCCAGAAAAGATCTTGAGAAGTTCTTTGAAGCACATGTTTATTTGGAACTATTTGTCAAAGTAAAAGAGAATTGGAGGGATGATGATCAATCCCTCAGACATTTTGGCTACACTCATTGATCAATGCCGAATCTAAGGAATAGATTGTTATTCGGCTGAAAAGCGTTAGTTTTGCGGCATGGGAAATATTGTAGCCATTGTTGGCAGGCCGAATGTGGGCAAATCCACTTTATTCAACCGACTTATCGGAGAAAGACAAGCAATTATAGATGACGTTTCAGGTGTAACCAGAGACCGGCAGTACGGACATTGTGAATGGAATGGCCGGATATTCACTGTGGTAGATACCGGAGGATTTGTGCAGGGTTCAGAAGATGTATTCGAAAAAGCTATCCGCACTCAGGTGAAAATTGCAATAGATGAAGCCTCAGCTGTCATATTTATGGTAGACTGCGAGACAGGAATCACAAATTTGGATCAGGAAATGGCAGATATCCTCCGCAGAACTAAAACGCCTGTCTATCTCGCTGTTAATAAAGTCGATAATTTTAGCAGGATTTCTGACGCCACTGAATTTTGGTCGCTCGGATTTGAAAATTTATACGAAATTTCTTCTGTTACAGGCAGCGGGACCGGAGATTTACTGGATGTAGTGGTAGCTGAATTGCCTGATGAAGATTCTAAATTGCCTGATTTACCAAAATTTGCAATTGTCGGACAGCCCAATGTGGGTAAATCATCACTGACAAACGCACTTCTGGGAGAAGAGCGCAATATTGTTACAGAAATTGCAGGTACCACCCGTGATGCTATTCACTCTGTTTATTCAAAATATGACAAGGAATTTATTCTGATTGACACCGCAGGAATTCGTAAAAAGGCGCGAGTTCATGAAGATCTTGAGTTTTATAGTGTTATGAGAGCCATTCAGGCGATCGATGAATCTGATATTTGCATTCTGATGATAGATGCGAGAGCTGGAGTCGAAAGTCAGGATATGAGTATTTTTAAACTTGCTCAGAAAAGAAATAAAGGCATAGTGCTATTGGTCAATAAATGGGATTTGGTAGAAAAAGAGACGAATACCGCCAGGGATTTTGAAAAAGAAATCCGCAGAAAAATTTCTCCGTTTTCAGATGTTCCGATAATCTTCATGTCAGTCCTGGAAAAACAGCGTATTTTTAAGGCTATAGAAGCTGCATTGGAGGTGTATGAAAATCGCAGCCGAAAAATCTCAACCTCCCAGCTCAACGAAGCAATTCTACCAGAAATTGAAAAGCACCCGCCTCCGGCAAATAAAGGAAAGTTCATAAATATAAAATATATTACACAGCTTCCTTTGCATTATCCTGTGTTTGCATTTTTCTGCAGCAACCCGAAATATATTCGCGATAGCTACAAGCAGTATCTGGAAAATAAAATGCGGGAACACTTCAACTTCTCAGGGACTCCTATTTCTCTGGTATTTAAAGAAAAATAAAATATTTAAATGCAGGTTCGCACTACTCCAATCGATGGACTCCTGGTTATTGAGCCCCATGTTTTCCATGATGACAGAGGCTATTTCTTCGAAAGTTATCATACTGAGAAATATGCTCAGATTGGTATTTCTAACAAATTCATTCAGGACAATGAAGCCCGTTCAACGCAAAATGTGGTCAGAGGACTTCATTATCAATTGCCCCCTTTTGCTCAGGCAAAACTAGTTCGGGTTATTGAAGGCAGTGTGCTGGATATTGCAGTGGATATCAGAGAAGGTTCTGCAACTTATGGTCAAGTTTTTTCGCTTGAAATCAGTGCTGAAAATAAACTTCAAATGTTTATTCCAAGGGGATTTGCCCATGGATATGCAGTCCTCAGTCCCACCGCTATTTTTAGTTACAAATGTGATGCCCCATATTCTAAAGCTAATGAGGCGGGAATAAAGCTCGACGATTCTACACTTGCAATTGACTGGAAAATTGATTTTTCAAAAGCCATTATTTCTGATAAGGATAAAGTTTTACCTGCGTTCGGCTCCCATTCTCCATTTATAAATTAGCATATGCGCATTCTGGTTTTGGGAAAAAATGGTCAATTAGGTCAATCATTCCAACATCTGGTACAGAATGGACAAATCGGACAATGGACTTTTACCGACAAAAATACTATTGACCTTAGCGATGCAAATGTCAAAGATCAACTCCTGGCTCACGATTTTGATATCCTGATCAATTGCGCTGCCTATACTGCGGTTGATAAAGCTGAAACGGATATTGATCTGGCATACCAAATCAATTCGCTGGCAGTTGGAAAATTAGCTGAAGTCTGTTTGGAAAAAAATGCTTTATTCGTGCATTTTAGCACTGATTATGTGTATCACAATTCGAATCGCACCCCATTAAAAGAGGAATCACTGACACTACCACAAGGCATTTATGCAAAAAGCAAGCTCGAGGGTGAAAATAATATCATTGCTTCGGGATGTAAATACCTGATATTCAGAACTTCCTGGGTTATTTCTCCTTATGGTAATAATTTTGTTAAAACCATGCTTCGACTTGCTGAGACAAACCACAGTTTGAAAATAGTTTCTGATCAAAAAGGGGCACCTACATTCGCAGAAGATCTGGCATCAGCCATATTACATATAATAAAAATATACTATAAGAATCCTCAGGTATTTGATAAATATGGTATTTATAATTTTTCAAATACAGGTGAAGTAACCTGGGATGATCTGGCCCGGGAAATTTTCAATATAAGAAAGCTGGATGTGGAAGTTCATCCCATAAGCACAGCAGAATACAATGCTCCGTCATCCAGACCTTTGTACAGTGTTTTAGATACAGAAAAGATACGAAGCACATTTGGGATTGAAATTCCACATTGGAAAGAAGCACTCCAGCGATGTCTTCGTCAATTAAGTTCAAATTGATTTTTTGTGCTAAAACTATTTTATAATTCCTGTCGTTAAC
The DNA here is from genome assembly GCA_022841345.1 of Saprospiraceae bacterium. Classification (GTDB taxonomy): domain Bacteria; phylum Bacteroidota; class Bacteroidia; order Chitinophagales; family Saprospiraceae; genus SLDF01. The sequence goes on along the minus strand of JALHRR010000004.1, from coordinate 126,505 downwards.
AAAAGGTAACTTTACTATAAATAATTATTACCAATATATAGAGTGAGTCGAATACTGGTAAATACTCTTACAGCGGCATTGCTCGCTCTTTTTTTCACCGGAAATGTATGGGCTACCCATAACCGTGCCGGTGAAATTACTTATGTCCAAACAGGAGATTTGACTATACGTGCTACAGTCACCACTTATACAAAAGCCAGTTCCATTGCAGCAGACCGTGACAGTGTAGAGGTTAGGTGGGGTGATGGTACCAGTCAGTGGGTAGTCAGATCCAATGGAGGAGGACAAGGGGATTTGCTTCCAAATGATACCCGACTAAATTTTTATATCGCCACCCACACTTATCCCGGAAGAGCTCAGTATACTATATCCATGACCGATCCAAACAGAAATGGTGGTATACTGAATGTGAATCCGCCAAGCTCGGAGAATGTGATGTTTCATCTCGAGACCACTTTTACTTTTTTAAATCCTCAATTTCAGGGCTATAACAACTCGCCACGCTTATTGAGACCACCTACTGATATAGGTTGTGTCGGGCAACTTTTCGTGCATAATCCGACTGCTTACGATATTGACGGGGATAGTCTTGCTTATGAGCTGATTGTACCTTTTCAGGATAGAAATCTTCCGGTTCCCAACTACCTCTTTCCTAATCAGATCAATCCCGGCCAAAACAACATGATCTCTCTGAATCCTGTATCCGGTGATTTCAGATGGATGTCGCCGCAGGTCCCGGGTGAATATAATATTGCGATTCTAATTAAAGAGTACCGGCAAGGACAATTGATCAACACTATCATTCGTGATATGCAAATTCTCATTAGAGAATGTGACAACCGTCCACCTGAAGTTCAAACAATAGATGAAATTTGTGTGGTGGCAGGAGAAACTATTGAATTTGATGTGATAGCCACTGACCCGGATAGAAATCCAATCCAAAAAGTCAGACTCAGCGCCCTGGGAGGGCCTTTCGAATTCACTCAGAACAGAGCAACATTTGCTGTTACAGCAGGATTTCAGGATCAGCCATTAACAGGAAAATTTACATGGGTCACCACCTGTGATCACATCTCCGCAAGGTATTATGATGTAATATTTAAGGCTGATGATAACTTCTTTGATACAACAGGCCTATCGACATTAAGAACTGTAAGAATTAAAGTTAGTGGTCCGGCGCCTGAAAATCCAGGTGCTGAACTATTGGATTCAGCTGTAAAATTGACCTGGGATTCCCCATATGCCTGTGAAGATGCGCAAAATGATTATTTCAGAGGATTTGCCATCTGGCGCAGAAATTCCAGCAACGTTTTTCAACCTGATACTTGTAATCCCAGTATGGCCGGAAAAGGATATACAAGAATTGCTTTTAATCAAAACAATGTAGAAGCCGATAAATATTTTTACGAAGACACCAATATTGAAAGAGGCAGAACTTATTGTTATAGAATTGTACCAGAATTTGCAAGATTATCTGTTGCCGGGAATCCTTATAACCAGGTTGAAGGCTTACCATCTGTCGAGATCTGCGTTCAGCTAAGCAGAGACATTCCCATCATCACTAAAGTAAGTGTGGAAGAAACGAGCCAAACCGAAGGAAATATATTTGTGAGATGGACAAAACCACTTATCCCGGATCTGGATACTTTATTATTTCCCGGGCCTTACAAATATGTACTTAAAAGAGGTATTGGTCAGGTACCCATATCTTTTGTTGAAGTTCCTGGTGCCAGCTTTGAAGCCTCTTCATTTAGTGAAGCAAACGACACTTTTTTCCTGGATAGGGGACTCAATACCACAGACCTGTCATATACTTATATAGTTGACTTCTATACCTCAGGGAATGTACTTTATGGAAATGCAAACCAAGCCAGTTCCGTTTTTCTGAACATTGTTTCAACCGACAAACGCAATATTCTGAGTTGGGAAGAAACAGTACCCTGGGAAAATTACGAATACAGAATATCAAGGAGAGCCCCCGGAGATCCGGATTTTGAATTATTGGCTACCATTTCGGATAGTTCATATACTGACCGTAATCTGATCAATGGAGAAGAATATTGTTACTTCATTGAAACAGTTGGAACTTATGGATTCAGTCAAATAGAGGATCCTCTCTTTAATTTTTCACAGATCATATGTGGCATTCCTATTGATACAGTGCCACCTTGTTCTCCTGAACTGACAGTTGAAAATGATTGTGAGAGATTAAGTGAAATCGATGAAATTGAAGTCTTGTTTAATTATTTGAGTTGGACAAATCCTTCTCTAACTTGCGAAGATTCCGATGATACAGATGGCTACAATGTTTATTACGCAAGAAGTGCATTATCGCCCTTTGAGCTAATTGCCACTATTAATAATGCAGGTACCACAACATTTCAGCACAACACGGAATTCGGTCTTGCAGGTTGTTACAGGATAACATCACTGGATAGTATAGGAAATGAAAGCCCTCCAGGCAATACAGTTTGCCTTGACAACTGTCCAGCCTATAAACTTCCTAATGTTTTCACTCCAAATGCCGATGGAAGCAATGATATTTTTAAACCAATCCTGAATAGATTTGTCAATAATATTGAATTCAAAGTATTCAACAGGTGGGGTAATTTGGTTTTTGAATCCAATGAGCCGCTGATTAATTGGGATGGAAAAAGCACGGGGGGACAAGACCTGGCAGACGGTACCTATTTTTATACTTGCAAAGTTTTTGAAGAGAGACTTGAAGGAATTATTCAAAGCAGCACTTTGCTAAGCGGCTACATTGAAATATTGAGATAAATAAGCTACACAATCTATGTTTACAGGCATCATTGAATCTCTTGGCCGGATTGAATCTATTCAATATCAAGGCAGTAATTATATCTTTTCAGTTAATTCACCAATAAGTAAAGATTTGAAAATCGACCAAAGTGTATCCCACGATGGTGTTTGCCTTACAGTTGTTGAAATAAATGAAGAATCACACACAGTAGTTGCTATACAGGAGACACTTGACAAAACTAATCTTAAATCCTGGATTCAGGGATCAATCGTTAATCTTGAAAGAGCCATGCAGGCTGGATCCAGACTGGATGGGCATATGGTTCAGGGGCATATAGATGGAGTCGCAACATGTACAGGTATTGAGGACCAGGATGGTAGTTGGCTATATACCTTTAAGCTGGAAGACCGTTCCAATGAAAATCTTTTGGTACAAAAGGGATCTGTTTGCATAAATGGTGTCAGTCTCACTTTGATAGATCCTGCAGATGGACTTTTTTCAGTAGCGATAATTCCTTACACTTACGAGCACACCAATTTCAACTCGCTGAAAGCGAATGACTTAGTCAACATAGAATTTGACATAATCGGGAAGTACATTCAAAAGCAACTTGCGCCTTATCTGGAGGCATTGAAAAAATAATTGGGAAGCGCTTCTTGCTAATTGTATTTTTGGGTCTTGTCAACTTATTGGCTAGGAATATTTTCGGGTAAAAAACTACAACACTTCTCTTCACCTTTCCTTCTTGTAACGACTCCCATCCACCCACACCCAAGCCCACTAATAAATAAACAGAACCAAAAACCTATAATTCCTTAAATGAAAATGGGAGCTGACACTTAAGCCAAACTCCCATTTTTCTATTCTATTTCCCTGCAATTAAGCAGGGAATATAATGTTTAATTAATCCTCTACTTCTTCAAGGACTGGAGCTTTAGTTACTTGCTGTACTAAAAGTCTGTCGTATCTGCGAAGTCCGGTACCTGCAGGAATTCTCTTACCTACAATTACATTTTCTTTCAGACCATTCAGAATATCCTTTTTAGCGCTTATGGCAGCAGTACTAAGTACTTTCGTGGTCTCCTGGAAGGAAGCCGCTGAAATCCAGCTCACTGTACCTAAAGATGATTTAGTGATACCTTGTAGAATCGGTTTGGATGTCGAAGGAATTGCATCTCTGAATTGAACCAACTTAAGATCACTTCTTTTCAGGATTGAATTTTCTTCTCTAATCTGTCTCAGGGTCACTAATTGACCAGCTTTCAATTTCTGAGAATCTCCGGATTCAATAACGAATTTTTTGTCAAAAATCCAGTCATTGTATTCAAGGAACTCATATTTCTCAACTGATTCACCTTCAAGGAAGTGCGTATCACCCGGATCTTCAATTTGTACACGACGCATCATCTGACGTACAATTACCTCGATGTGCTTGTCATTGATATTGATACCCTGAGAACGATATACTTCCTGAACTTCATTCACCAGATAGTATTGTACCGCAAAAGGACCTTTGATATTAAGAATATCAGTAGGTGAAGTAGCGCCATCAGACAAAGGAGTACCTGCGCGAACAAAGTCACCTTCCTGTACCAATATATGCTTGGAAAGTCCAATCAAATATTTTCGCTTTTGACCATCTTTAGCTTCAACACTCACTTCTCTGTTACCCCTTTTGATAGCTCCGAAGCCAACGATTCCGTCGATTTCAGAAACTACTGCTGGGTTGGAAGGATTTCTTGCTTCGAAAAGTTCTGTAACCCTTGGAAGACCACCTGTGATATCCGTAATTTTACCAAGACTTCTTGGAATCTTTGCAATACGCTGACCAGCTTTGATCGCATCTCCATCTTCAACAGATAAGAACGAGCCCACAGGTAAGTTATAACTCTTAATCTCCGTTCCATTCTCATCCACAATCTTTAATGAAGGGATTTTACGCTTATTCTTACTTTCAATGATGATTTTTTCAGCATATCCGGTCTGATCATCTCTCTCTACTCTGAATGTTACACCTTCTTCGATTGAATCGAATTGAATGATCCCGCCCAGCTCAGAAACGATCATGTTGTTAAATGGATCCCATTCACAAATGGTATCTCCTTTCTTCACCAAATCACCATCTTTCACTTTCAACAAGGCACCGTATGGAACGTGGTTAGTTGCAAATACCTTTGAAGTTTTTGGATCCACGATTCTCACCTCACCTGTTCTTGACAATACAACAGAAGATTTATTTTCTGCTTCATCATCCTGGAACAAGGTTGTTCTGATATCGTCAAATTCCAATTTACCATCAAATCTTGCAATTAACTCAGATTCTGACTTAGAGATAGAAGCCACACCACCCACGTGGAATGTACGAAGTGTAAGCTGTGTACCCGGTTCACCGATTGACTGCGCTGAAATAATACCCACGGCATCTCCGGTTTCGGCGATACGACCCGTTGCCAGGTTTTTACCGTAGCATTTATTACAAACACCTCTCTTGGTTTCACATGTCAAAACTGAACGAATTGTGACAGCTTCAATGCCTATGTCGTCAATTTCATCAGCAATAAATTCGTCAATATATCCACCTGCTTCCAAAATGATAGCATCTGTCACAGGGTGAACGATATCGTATAGAGTATAGCGACCCATGATTCTACTTGAAAGTGTTTCAATGATTTTGTCATTATCTTTCAATGCAAAAGTCTCAATACCTCTTAATGTATTACAATCTTCTTCCAGGATTACAACATCCTGAGCAACATCCACAAGTCTTCTGGTAAGGTAACCTGCATCTGCTGTTTTAAGGGCTGTATCCGCAAGACCTTTACGAGCACCGTGAGTGGAGATAAAGTATTCCAAAACTGACAAACCATCCAGGAAGTTTGAAAGAATCGGGTTTTCAATGATCGCAGCACCTGTGTCACCTGACTTTCTTGGCTTTGCCATCAAACCTCTCAATCCGCACAGCTGCTTAATCTGCTGCTTGGATCCCCTTGCACCTGAGTGCAACATCATATAAACTGAGTTGAATCCTTGCTTGTGTTCAGCAAGTTCCTTCATCAGGTTATCCGTAATATTATTATCTGCATAAGTCCACTTATCAATGATCTGGTTGTAGCGTTCATTGTTAGTAATCAGACCCATGTTATAGTTATCCCAAACTTCATCTACTTCTGCCTGAGCTTCTTTAAGCGTTACTTCTTTCACTGTAGGAGTAATCAAATCTCCAAGGTTGAAGGATAATCCACCTTTGAATGACCAGTAGAAACCTAAATCCTTGATATCATCCAAAAATTTAGCTGTTACAGCAAAATCAGTTCTGCGGATAATATCAGAAATAATCAATTTTAGGTTTCTTTTAGTAACAAGCTCATTTACATAAGGAACTGTCTCCGGAACAACCTGATTGAAAAGAACACGACCGACAGAAGTGCTGATCAGTTTAATTTTTAGAGGTGCTCCATCTTCCTCTTCCACCTTAGCTTTCACCTGAATGGTAGCGTGAAGATCTGCCTGGCCTTCATTGTAAGCTATGATTACTTCTTCAGCAGAGTAGAATCTTCTTCCCTCACCTGCGACATGTCTTTCCGGTGTAGACTTTCTTTCTTTTGTAAGATAGTAAAGACCTAAAACCATATCCTGAGAAGGAACCGTGATCGGTGATCCATCCTGAGGGTTAAGCATGTTGTGAGAAGAAAGCATCAATACCTGAGCTTCCAAAATAGATGCCTGAGAAAGCGGTACGTGAACAGCCATCTGGTCACCATCAAAATCCGCATTGAATGCAGTACAAACTAGTGGGTGTAGCTGAATAGCCTTTCCTTCTACCAATTTAGGCTGGAAAGCCTGGATAGATAGTCTGTGAAGTGTTGGAGCTCTGTTCAACATTACAGGGTGCCCCTTCAATATATTCTCAAGGATTTCCCAGATTACAGGGTCCTTGCGATCTACTAATTTCTTAGCTGATTTTACAGTTTTTACAATACCGCGTTCAATCAACTTTCTGATAACGAATGGTTTAAACAATTCGGCAGCCATTGCTTTTGGAAGTCCACACTCATGAAGACGAAGAGTAGGTCCAACAACAATTACAGAACGACCGGAATAATCCACCCTTTTACCAAGAAGGTTTTGACGGAAACGACCTTGCTTTCCTTTCAGGATATCACTCAAAGACTTCAATGCTCTACCACCTTCAGCTTTAACGGCGTTGGATTTTTTAGAGTTATCAAAAAGTGAATCAACAGCCTCCTGTAGCATCCTCTTCTCATTACGAAGGATTACTTCTGGAGCTTTGATCTCTAGAAGACGCTTCAAACGGTTATTTCTGATGATCACTCTACGATATAAATCGTTAAGATCTGAACTCGCAAATCTACCTCCATCCAAAGGCACCAAAGGTCTAAGCTCTGGTGGAATAACCGGAAGGTATTGAATTATAGACCATTCCGGGCGATTATCTGTTCTTGCAAGTCCTTCTCTGAATGCCTCCACAACTCTCAGACGCTTTAATGCTTCTGACTTTCTCTGTTGAGAAGTTTCTGAAGCTGCCTGTAATCGCAAATCATATGACAATTGATCCAGATCAAGTCTTTCCAGAAGATCCTTGATAGCTTCTGCTCCCATTTTGGCGACAAACTTATCAGGGTGGGAATCTTCCAGCATCTGATTTTCTCTTGGCAGATCATCCAGAATATCAAAGTATTCCTCTTCTGTTAAAAGATCCAGATAGTTCACCCCATCTCCCAGTTTTACACCGGCCTGAATTACTGCATATCTCTCGTAGTAAACTATTGATTCCAATTTCTTGGAAGAAAGTCCTAACAGATAACCAATTTTGTTTGGAAGTGATTTGAAGAACCAAATGTGCACTACAGGTACTACCAGTTTGATGTGCCCCATTCGCTCACGGCGAACTTTTTTCTCAGTAACTTCTACTCCGCAACGATCGCAAACAATACCCTTGTAACGGATTCTCTTATATTTTCCGCAATAGCATTCATAATCCTTTACAGGACCAAAAATACGCTCGCAGAAAAGTCCATCTCTCTCCGGCTTGTAAGAACGATAGTTGATAGTCTCAGGTTTGAGAACTTCGCCGTATGAACGCTCCAGAATATCATCCGGAGAGCATAAACTAATTGCTATGCTTTCGAAATTCGCCTTCCTTGCTACTCCCTTCTGAATAAATGACATATTTATATAGATAAAAGATGTTTATAAAATGAATTCTGCCCGGTCCTAATCAAATTTAATATCCAATGCAAGACCTCTCAACTCATGAATCAATACATTGAATGATTCAGGGATATTAGGCTCAGGCATATTGTCACCTTTAACGATGGCTTCGTATGCTTTTGCTCTACCCTGAATATCATCCGACTTGATTGTAAGCAATTCCTGCAAGATATTTGCAGCACCGTATGCTTCAAGAGCCCAAACCTCCATTTCACCAAAACGCTGACCACCAAACTGAGCTTTACCACCCAGAGGCTGTTGTGTAATTAATGAGTAAGGTCCGATAGAACGTGCGTGCATCTTATCATCAACCATGTGAGCCAGTTTCAGGATATAGATAATCCCTACTGTAGCCTGCTGGTGGAAGCGGTCACCTGTTTCTCCATCGTAAAGGTAAGTTTGACCAAATCTTGGTAAACCTGCCTTGTCAATGTAAGTACCGATCTCATCAAGTGATGCTCCATCAAAAATGGGTGTAGCAAACTTCATATTCATCTTCTCTCCGGACCATCCAAGTACAGTTTCGAAAATCTGTCCAAGGTTCATCCTGGAAGGTACACCCAGTGGATTCAATACAATGTCTACTGCAGTTCCATCCTCAAGGAATGGCATATCTTCAGCTCTTACGATTCTGGACACGATACCTTTGTTACCGTGACGACCGGCTAATTTATCTCCTACTTTCAACTTACGTTTCTGAGCAAGATATACTTTAGCCAGTTTCAATACACCGGCAGGAAGCTCATCACCAATACTGATGTTGAATTTCTCTCTCTTGTATCGTCCTACTTCCTCATTATGCTTGATGGTGTAGTTGTGCAACAACTTAGCCACATATTGATTAGTCTCTTCATGATCTGTCCAGTTGCTATAATCAACTGACATATATTCGATCCCTTTCAGGTTAGTCTTATTAAACTTAGACGCCTTAGGGATTAATTCTTCATTGTATACACTACGGACACCGTTGGAAGATCTGTCTTTCAACAATGAAAGCAATTTATCCAATAATATAGTGTGTAATTCATTGATCGCAATCTTATGCTGATCTTCCAGTTTGGTCAAAAGTTCTTTCTCCTGTACTTTCTGAGATTTGTCCTTCTTGGCTCTGGCGTAGATCTGCTTATCAACAACGATACCTGTGATTGATGGAGGAGTTTTCAATGAAGCATCCTTCACATCACCTGCCTTGTCACCAAAGATTGCTCTAAGAAGTTTTTCTTCCGGCGTTGGATCAGACTCACCTTTGGGAGTGATTTTTCCAATCAGAATATCCCCTTCTTTTGCCCAGGCTCCGATACGAATGATACCATTTTCATCCAAATCCTTAGTAGCTTCTTCGCTAACGTTTGGAATATCATTGGTCAATTCTTCTTCACCCAGTTTAGTATCTCTAACATCTAATTCAAAATGCTCGATATGGATAGAAGTAAATACATCTTCCTTAACAACTCTCTCAGAAATCACGATCGCATCCTCAAAGTTGTAACCTTTCCATGGCATGAATGCTACTTTCATGTTTTGGCCAAGAGCCAATTCACCTTTTTCTGTAGCATAACCATCACACAGAATGGTTCCCTTGCTTACTCTCATTCCTTTCTTAACGATCGGACGAAGATTGATACAAGTTCCCTGGTTGGTTCTAAGGAATTTGGTCAATTGATATGTTTTGAAATCATCCTCGAAAGATACAAGGCGATCAAATTCACCTCTGTCGTATCTGATGATGATTTTTTCAGCATCAACATATTCCACAACTCCCTCACCTTCAGCATTGATCAGCATTCGTGAATCTCTCGCCACTTTTCCTTCCAATCCTGTTCCTACGATAGGAGCAGTAGGACGTAAAAGCGGAACCGCCTGACGTTGCATGTTTGATCCCATCAAGGCACGGTTTGCATCATCATTCTCAAGGAATGGAATCAAAGAAGCAGATACACCTACAATTTGGTTTGGAGCAACGTCCATATAGTCAATCTCTTCAGGTGTCAAAACCGGGAAATCCCCGTGCTCACGACACTTGATTCTATCTGTAAGGAATGCACCTTTTTCATCAATAGGTGAATTCGCCTGTGCAATTTTTATATAATCTTCATTTTCAGCAGAAAGGTATTCAACCTGACTCTTTACATCCAGTTTGCCATCCACAACCCTGCGGTAAGGCGTCTCAAGGAATCCCATTCCGTTGATTTTCGCATGTACACAAAGTGTGGAGATAAGTCCAATGTTCGGACCTTCCGGCGTTTCAATCGTACAAAGACGACCGTAGTGAGAGTAGTGAACGTCCCTTACCTCAAAGCCTGCTCTTTCTCTCGAAAGACCACCTGGCCCTAATGCTGAAATCCTTCTTTTGTGAGTGATTTCAGACAATGGATTGGTTTGATCCAAAAACTGGGATAACTGACTTGTACCGAAGAATGAATTGATCACTGAAGAAAGTGTTCTTGCATTGATCAAATCAACAGGAGTAAATACTTCATTATCTCTTACATTCATACGCTCACGAATAGTTCTTGCCATTCTGGCCAGACCTACACCGAATTGTGCATATAACTGCTCTCCTACTGTTCTTACACGTCTGTTACTCAAGTGATCGATATCATCAATCTCTGCATTCTGGTTCATTAGTTTTACCAGATAGTTAACGATAGAGATAATATCATCTTTCGTCAATACCTGAACGTCCAATGGAGTACCCAGATTCAATTTCTTATTGATCTTAAAACGTCCTACATCACCAAGATTATACCTCTTATCTGAGAAGAATAATTTGTCGATGATACCACGGGCAGTTTCTTCATCAGGTGGCTCTGTGCCTCTCAACTGACGATAAATATATTCAACAGCTTCAATTTCTGAGCTGGATGGATCCTTCTGAAGTGTATTGTAGATGATAGAATAATCTTCTTCTACATTTTCTTTTTGAAGAATAACAGTGTTGGTGTTCGAGTCAAGAATCAGCTGGATATTAGTTTCATCCAGCTGAACATCTCTTTCAAGAATGATTTCATTACGCTCGATAGTAACCACTTCACCTGTATCCTCATCAACAAAGTCTTCTGTCCATTTCTTCAATACCCTTGCAGCTAATTTTCTACCTACAGATTTTGAAAGCTCTGCATCAGTTGCTTTGATTTCTTCTGCCAGTCCAAAAATGCTCAGGATTTCTTTATCTGAATCATAACCGATGGCTCTGAGCAGAGTAGTAACCGGGAATTTCTTCTTTCTGTCAATGTAAGCATACATCACCGTGTTAATATCTGTTGCAAACTCCATCCAGGCACCTTTGAAAGGAATCACTCTTGCAGAGTAGATTTTTGTACCATTTGGGTGGTAAGTTTGACTAAAGAATACACCCGGAGATCTGTGCAATTGGGAAACGATTACCCTTTCAGCACCATTAATTACAAAAGTACCCTTGGGAGTCATATAAGGTATGTTGCCCAAAAATACGTCCTGCACAATGGTTTGGAAATCTACGTGTTCCTCATCGTTACATGAAAGTCTCAGTTTGGCTTTCAATGGAACACTATAAGTAAGACCACGCTGCATACATTCTTCGATAGAATATCTTGGTGGATCTATATAGTAATCTAGGAATTCCAGTACGAAAATGTTTCTTGCATCGGAGATTGGATAATTCTCCTGAAACACTTTGTACAAACCTTCACTATTCCTGTTTTCCGGGGTAGTTTCGAGCTGGAAGAATTCTTTGAAAGACTGCAACTGAATTTCCAGCAGATCTGGATTTTCGGCAGGCAGTTTGATCTTTCCAAAGTTGACTCTTTCGTTTTCAGCCAGCGTAATTGCGCCATTTGATGATGCCATCTTGGGATAATTATTTATATGATTAATTCCGGACTATTCCGGAAATGAACTTCTCAACAAAAACGACAAAGAGGCTTAGCAAAAGAATAAACTTTTACTAAGCCTTTATGTCTTATAAAGATGAAACGGTACATAAGCCCGCATAGATCTCATTGAGGATTATTTCAATTCAATCTCGGCACCTGCACCTTCCAAAGTTGCTTTGATGCTTTCTGCCTCATCTTTTGAAGCTCCTTCTTTCAAAGTTGAAGGTGCACCATCAACAAGGTCTTTAGCCTCTTTCAATCCGATGTTAAGTAAGTTTTTCACTTCTTTAACAACATTCAATTTTGCTGCACCAGCGGATTTCAATACTACATCAAAAGATGTTTTCTCTACCGGAGCTTCATCAGCTGCTCCACCACCTGCTGCAGGGCCTGCGTAAGCAACTGCTGCTGCTGCTGGTTCGATGCCATACTCATCTTTCAAAATTGCAGCCAACTCATTAACTTCTTTAACTGTTAAATTGACTAGTTGTTCTGCAAATGCTTTAAGATCTGCCATTGTTTTTAAATTTAAATTTTTCGTAAAATATTATATGCGTATAGCTTGGAAGCCGAATTTGTTATGCAGCCCTTTCTTCCAGAGTCTTTAACAACCCTGCAATAGTAGTTCCACCTGATTTAAGAGCGCCAATAACGTTCTTAGCAGGAGACTGCAATAATCCAATAATCTCGCCAACCAATTGCTCCTTGGTCTTCAACTTACTGAGGACCTCGATCTGATCATCTCCTACAAATACTGCACTATCGATATAGGCTGCTTTCAGAGTTGGTTTGGCGTTTGTCTTTCTAAATTCCTCCAGAAGTTTTGCCGGAGCATTAGCTACAGAACTAAACAGTAAGGTTGTTGGCCCATGAAGTGAATCATATAGAGAAGCAAAGCCTTTTTCTTCAGCTAAACCTTCCATTGCCTTTCTTACCAAGGTATTCTTTACCACCTGTATTTCAATATCACGCTCGAAACAAATTCTGCGAAGTTTATTGATTTTTGCTACAGACAGAGCAGAGGAATCTGTTATATAAAAGAAATTTGAATTGTCAATTTTCTCTCTTAGTACTTCTATAGCTACCGTTTTTTCTTGCTTATTCATTGTATTATCGTTTAAACGGGCTGGTTATTTAATAGATTTTGAATCAACTTTGATACCCGGACTCATAGTGCTGGCAACAGTCACAGATCTCATGTAGGTACCTTTTGCAGATGAAGGCTTCATTTTCACCAGGGTGTGGATCAATTCAGAAGCGTTTTCCGTAAGTTTTTCCGGTGTAAACGATATTCTGCCAACAGAGGCGTGAATAATTCCGAACTTATCAACACGGAATGCAATTTTACCGCCCTTAACATCTGCAACAGCATTTGCAACATCCATGGTGACAGTTCCTGTTTTGGGGTTTGGCATTAAGCCACGAGGACCTAATATTCTACCTACCTTACCGACCTGAGCCATGACATTTGGAGTTGCTACGATTACATCGATATCAGTCCAACCTCCCTGAATCTTGGTGATAAACTCATCCAGACCCACGTAATCAGCACCAGCTTCTTTTGCTTCTGCTTCTTTGTCTGGTGTACATAATACGAGTACTCGCTTAGTTTTACCGGTTCCGTGAGGAAGGCTAACTGTTCCTCTGATTGCCTGATCCGCTTTTCTTGGATCTACACCCAGTCTCACGTGAATATCAACTGATGAATCAAATTTAGCCACGTTTACTTCTTTAACCATTGACATTGCTTCTCCAAGAGAATACAATTTGTCCGGATCAACTTTCGCATTAACGGCGGCGCGTTTTTTTGTTACTTTTGCCATAATCTAAAATTTTGAGGTCAAACGCTCTATGAGCTCCCTTCAGTAAAAAAATTAATTATCCTGTTCCGGTCCAGCTCCCCAGGGAGGAGTACCATTGATGGTTATGCCCATGCTTCTTGCAGTTCCAGCCACCATTTTCATAGCTGACTCAACTGTGAATGCATTCATATCCGGCATCTTATCTTCAGCTATCGCTTTCACCTGATCCCAGGTAACGCTACCAACTTTAAGACGATTAGGCTCCTTGGAACCCTGCTTAATTTTAGCAGCCTCCAACAACTGAATTGCTGCAGGTGGAGTTTTGATGATAAAATCAAAAGACTTGTCTTTGTAAACTGAGATCAAAACCGGTAAAATTTTACCTATTTTGTCCTGAGTTTCTGCATTAAATCTCTTGCAAAATTCCATGATGTTAACACCCTTGGAACCTAATGCCGGTCCGATTGGAGGTGCAGGGTTTGCCTGACCACCTTTCACTTGTAATTTTATAAAGATGTCTACTTCTTTTGCCATTGTATTTATTATTTCAGCTCAATAAATAGTTGCAATTCTAAGCTTTCTGATTCCTGAGGGAAGCAATCCGATGAAGGATCTACAGTCCAGTCAAGCTTAGTTTTGCTTTTCGACCTGCATGAAATTGAGTTCAACTTCAGTACCGCGTCCAAATATTTTTACGATCACTTTGATCTTTTTCTTCTCTTCGTTTACTTCTTTGATATCACCAACAAAATCATTGAATGGTCCATCGATGATACGTACAGTTTCACCTACAATAAAAGGCTCAAGCATTGTCTCGCCTTCTGTTTCAGATTCATCCAATCTTCCCAACATTCTGTTGGCTTCAGATTGTTTCATCGGAATAGGTACATTTTTTCCCAGAAAGTGGATCACGTTTGGAACATTGGAAATAGATTGAACTATTTCTCCTCCAAATTTTGCTGAGTCAGCTTCCAGGAGTAAGTATCCTGGCAGGATATTTCTTTCTGTAACTACTTTCTTGCCGTTTCTTATTTTATATACCTTTTCAGAGGGAACAATTACCTGATATACTATCTGATCCCACCCGGACCTAAGTATTTCAGCCTCAATTCTTTCCTTGATTTTTCTTTCTTTACCGCTGATGACTCTTAAAGAGTACCATTTTCTTCCCTCTACCATCCGTATATAATTATCAGATATTATAGATCAGGCTTAGCGTTTGCTTCGAGATCAGATCCATTAAAAAAATTAAGATCGCAATTATCAATGAAGCTACGATCACGACCGTAGTGCTGCTTTGTAAATTCGCCCAATTAGGCCAGGAAACTTTATTTACAAGCTCATTATAGCTCTCTCTGATGTACAACGTTATTTTGTCCATAATTTCAAATTTGCACGGGCAGAAGGATTCGAACCCTCGGCCTACGGTTTTGGAGACCGCCGCTCTACCAGCTGAGCTATGCCCGTAATAAGAAAATTAAGCACCTCCGAAGAGGTGCTTAATCACTTTATATATTCAATCAAAATTTGATTATCCAATAATTTCAGTCACCTGACCTGCACCCACTGTACGTCCACCTTCACGAATCGCGAAACGAAGACCTTTTTCCATTGCGATAGAGTTCAACAAAGTAACTTGAAGTGATACATTATCACCCGGCATTACCATTTCAACTCCTGCAGGAAGTGTAACATCTCCTGTTACGTCTGTGGTACGGAAGTAAAACTGAGGTCTATAACCATTGAAGAATGGAGTGTGACGTCCCCCTTCGTCTTTTCCAAGAACATAAACTTCACACTTAAATGATTTGTGTGGTTTTACAGAACCCGGAGCACAGATAACCATCCCTCTTTTGATGTTTTCTTTGTCTACACCTCTAAGAAGAAGACCAGCGTTATCGCCTGCTTCACCTCTGTTAAGAAGTTTTCTAAACATTTCAACACCAGTTACGGTAGAAGTCATAGGTTTTTCGTCGTCTCTCATCATACCGATGATTTCAACTGGCTGACCTACTTCAATAACGCCTCTTTCAATACGACCTGTGGCAACAGTACCACGACCTGTGATTGAGAATACGTCTTCTACAGGCATAAGGAATGGAAGATCTACCAGACGAGTAGGCTCAGGAATCTGAGTATCTACTGCCTCCATAAGATCAACGATACCCTGAACTGCAGCTGCATCTCCTTCAAGAGCTTTCAATGCAGAACCTTTAATTACTGCCGCATTGTCACCGTCAAAATTGTACTGAGTCAAAAGTTCTCTAACTTCCATCTCTACCAATTCCAACATCTCTTCATCATCTACAAGGTCAACTTTATTCATGAACACGACTACAGCAGGAACACCTACCTGACGTGCCAATAGAATGTGCTCTCTAGTTTGAGGCATAGGACCATCTGTAGCAGCAACTACAAGAATAGCTCCATCCATCTGAGCTGCACCTGTTACCATGTTTTTCACATAATCCGCGTGACCCGGACAGTCAACGTGAGCGTAGTGACGATTTACAGTCTCATATTCAACGTGAGCTGTATTGATTGTGATACCTCTTTCTTTCTCTTCAGGAGCCGCATCAATCGAATCGTAAGACATACTTTTCGCCAAACCTTTACTTGCAAGAACAGATGTAATGGCCGCAGTCAAAGTAGTTTTACCGTGGTCTACGTGACCAATTGTTCCGACATTGAGGTGTGGCTTATTCCTTTCAAATGTTTCCTTTGCCATCGGTAAAAAGTTTAAATTGCTATGTTTAAAAAAATAAAATACACTAAATATGTGGTTGAGCCAATGAAGGGAATTGAACCCCCGACCCCTTCCTTACCATGGAAGTGCTCTACCCCTGAGCTACATTGGCTTTTGTATAACTCCAAATGTTTTTTCACTTGGTATCAGGAATTCTGAAAAATCCAAAATTCCATCAACTACAAAACACCTATTGTCATCCAAGAGCCGCTGCTTTTGTTTCAACAATAAATGATATTAAAATGCGGACGAGTTTTCTTTAAAACCAAAAACCATCCTTCTTGTAATCCATACGCTGACAAATCTCTTTAGACTCATGGTAGGTTAACAAACATCTAAATCAATTACTAAGATGATAAGTTGCAATCCCATAAATCGATGGAGACTTTGTTAAAGCCAACCAGGAAAGAAATCCAACTATCTGCAAAGCACTAAATAAATAATTGCTTCTCAAAGTCCCCCACATCAAGTGGAAAATTTGAGCGGGAGACGAGACTCGAACCCGCGACCCTCAGCTTGGAAGGCTGATGCTCTACCAACTGAGCTACTCCCGCAATTGGGTGTGGGTGTGGGTGTGGGTGTGGGTGTGTTTTTAAGACGCACACTCACACTCACACTCACTCTCACACTCGTTTGTGGGGGTAATAGGAATCGAACCTATTCAGCTAAAAGCAACAGATTTACAGTCTGCCCCGTCTCTCCAACTTCGGCGCACCCCCTTTTGGTACAATTATTCAAATAATCTGAAAAGATTGAAATAAAATTTCCGTTTGAGCCAGCAGAGGGACTCGAACCCCCGACCAGCTGATTACAAATCAGCTGCTCTACCAACTGAGCTATGCTGGCTAAATTAAAGAACCGGAATCAATTTCAATTTGTTAAAAACTAAAAATGTAAAGAAAACTCAGTGTTTTCAAGCCTTCTGAAATAGATTGGTGTACAATTCAAGCCCAGAAAAATCTTATTTTCAATTCTTTTCAGATCCCACTAAAAGCACTTTTACTCTAAGCGAATGCAAAGATACTCCCAATACTGAAAACCAAAAGAAAAAATAATCTTTTTTTTCAACTAATTCGCTGAGGAGAATTTATACAAAGAAGAAGTCATTACATGAAAACAACAAAGCCCGCAGGAAGCGGGCTTTGCGAAATATTTATTTATGCACGTTGGCGATATTTTTCTTTAAAACGAACAAGCTGACGCTTGAGATTATCAGCTACTATATCAATGGATGCTTCAAATGATTTGTCTGCATTCTTGCAAATAAGAGTATCTCCGGGGACATTTATTCTTGCCTCAATAACTTTATCTTTCACCTGTCCTGAATTTTCCAGCTTCAAAATAACCTGGACATCAACTATCTTATCAAAGAACTGATCCAGTTTAGACAGTTTCTTATTGATGTAGTCAACTAATTTTTGGTCAGCTGTAAAGCGAACGGATTCCAAATGAATTCTCATAATTATTCAATTTATATGATGAAAAAATGATTGTCTTGATTAAGTGAGCTTTGAGTATTTACTATTTCTCTCTTTATATATCTGCTTCCAGACAATGCAGAGGTTTAATATTAAGGTAACAATGGTTTGCTGTTTGAAGTTTTTTTTTGAAGTAAGTTAAGCGTTGAAATTAAGTAAAGACTAAGCAGAACCTATGCTTTGACTGATCTTGGATGTGCTTTTTGGTACACATTTTTTAATTGTTCGATTGTATTGTGTGTATAAATTTGTGTGGCTGCAAGACTCGAATGGCCCAGTAAATTCTTGATAGCATTCAAGTCTGCACCTCCATTAGCCAGATGCGTTGCAAATGAATGTCGAAGTACATGGGGACTTTTTTTATCTTGAGATGTAAAGTGAGCCAACTCTCTGGTCACCGATCTGTACACATAATTGGGATAAAGTTTTTGAGATGAGGGAGTCAAAAACAAGTAATCTGAATCTATGGATGGAGTCAATTGATCTCTCATTACCAGATATTTATTAAACTGATCCAGCATTTCTTTTCCAAAAGGAATAAATCGCTGTTTATTGCCTTTACCAATAACGCTGAGTTGCATTGATTTCATGTCCAAATCTTTGGTTTTAATTCCAATCAATTCAGATCTGCGGATGCCTGTATGATACAACAATAAGATAATCGTTTGACTGAGAATGATTTGATAATCATCAGGCACATCAAATGAATCAGCCATTCCTGCCAAAGATTTTTCCTGCACAAAAACAGGGAGTCTTTTGGCTATTTTAGGCAGAGTAATTTTTGCAACGGGATTAACCTGAATAATGCCCTTTTTAATACAGAATTTGTACCAGGCATTGAGGGAGGAAATTTTTCTGCGGATGGAAGTGGACTTTTGTTCATCGGTCATCATCGAAACTACCCAGCTTCTAACGTGCCTGTTGTTGGCAAGATGAATTCCTTCAAATTGAAATTCTTTGACAAGAAAATCATTAAACAGTTGAAGGTCTGTGGAGTAAGCACTCACTGTATGAAGTGAGTAACGCTTCTCGTACTGTATATAATCAATAAAATCCCTGATATTCATTCTCCGATGTATGTTCCGGGAATGAATATAGGGATTTATCTAATAAGTGACAAGTTTTTATCAGCTATTTTCGCTGTGATTGCCGTACATTCTTTCTTTGTACACAGCTTTCAATACTTCAGCTCTTCTTGTGATAGAAGGCTTGGTAAAATGTTTCCTTTTACGCAGTTCTTTAAGTACGCCTGATTTTTCGTATTTGCGCTTGTATTTCTTAAGAGCTCTGTCTATTGATTCGCCGTCCTTTACATCAATGATTAACATACAATAAATTGATTTTCTATTTTTTGGACTGCAAAGATATAATTTTATTTTCCATTGTTACAACATTGCAATATATTTTCTAATAAAATAACCTTCGCTAAAACAAGCAACCGCTTGCCCTTTAATGGACAAGCGGTTGCAAATAATATTTTTAAGAAATGTCAAAGTTATTGAACGTCCCACCAAAGTCTGACGCCGTCTGAATCATTTCCTCCCAGGAACTGAGCAACTGCTGCCTGGTAATTAACACCATTAAGGTTTTGTTCAAGTGTTCCGTAGATATTTCTTAGAGGGATGCCACCGCTAGGATTCAATGGCTCTTCAGCCATAACCAAAACCGGGAAATCCAACCTTCTCCACTCAGCCCACATTTCGTAACCCTGCATGTAAAGTGCTATCCATTTCTGATTACCAATCAGCATTCTCCAATTGGCTGCATTCCAAGTAACACCGGCCTGATTGTAGTAAGCATCAAACTGAGCCTGTGTATAAGTTACACCCCACTGATCCCAGCTTGCTTTAATGGCATCAATATAATGATTTTCAGCGCTGGATGCTATCCAACCTCTTGCTGCGGCTTCTGCCATTGCAAAATGTACTTGTGCCATTGTGAGAATTGCAAGTGGACAATCCTGGCATTTTACATTTGTAGAACTTGGATAAGAAACATCCGGAGGAGAATTAGTTGGATTTTGGCGGCCATAAGGCATTCCGACAATTATCGGATTTCCTGCTGCCACAGAATTCAGAGTTGGGTCTGCAAATTGAGACAAACGCGGGTCATTTAAACCTGACATGTAATTTTCCAAATTTTCACTAATAGCAAAATCTGTTCTGGTTCTGAAACTTGTAAACCATGGGTTTTCATTATTAGCCTCTCCCAGATATGGATAAAATACATCAGTAGTTATGAATCCATCAGCCATAGCATCAAGAAATTCAGTTCTCGCTTTTTGTTCGCTTACGCCTGAGATACGGATAGCCATATTCATACGAAGTGTATTTGCAAATAATTTCCAGCTATCCATATCACCGCCAAAGATGATGTCACCTTTGACACCAGCGCCACCGTCAATTTGCGCTGCGGCCTCCTTCAATTCTTCAAAGAGATCATTGTAAATAAATTCCTGGCTATCATATTTTGGCGTAAATATTCCTTCTCCTGCTTTCAATGCTTCGGAATATGGAATTGCGCCCCAACGGTCAGTAAGGAACTGGAAAAAGTATGCTTTTAAAATTCTGGCCACAGCAATTTGATTTGCGTTGGAGCCGCTACCTAAAACGTCATCCTTTGTATCAGGATCAGTATTCAATTCAATGACAGTTTGTAAATTCTGAAGAGGTCCTGTATACCATGCGTCAAAATTATCCTGTATGGATTGATACCTGCCGCCTTCTGTGTAGGTTATATCAGAAATATGCTGGGCATACAAAGCTCCTAATGATGAACCAACAGCATTTCCCATAAACCTTTGAGAAGATGTAATCAAAGTTCCTGTTTCCACTTTGACCGGATTGTTTGGATCTACATTGAGGTCATCAAATTTCCCGCAGGAAATAACCAACAACATAAGAACCGGAATAAAGATTTTCTTAATATTCATAATAAATAAATTTAAATAATAATTGAATTAAAGACCAACCGTTACACTGATACCAAATGATCTGGCACTTGGCAACTGGCCTCTCTCTTCAAAAATAAGATTATTAGCACCAGGAAGGATTTCAGATGGATCTAAACCTTCTACTGTTGAATAAATCAACCAAGGGTTTCTAGCTACCAGAGAAACATTCAAAGATTGAATTCTGTTCCCTAACAAGCGTTTTGGAAGATTATATCCTATACTCAATTCTCTCAGTTTCACGAATGATGCATCATAGATCCATTCTTCATGAAATCCAAATAAACGGGCATAATATGTAACAGCTTCTACATACACTGTAGTTTCTGCTCCATCCGCATTTACACCATCCACACGGATTCCTCCGCCATCAGCTACAGCATCTCTAATAGGATTGCCTTTATCATTGTTGCCTACAGTTTCAATTCCTAAACCAGAATAATTATTAAACATTTTGGTTACTGAAAAGAATTGTCCGCCTGCCTGAAAATCAATATGTGCTCCCAATGTTATACCATAAATATTAAAGGAATTGGTGAAACCACCTGTAAAATCAGGAAGGATAGAACCAAGATCTTTATTAGCGGTACGTACATATGATCCATTTGGATTGATTCTTGGTAAATCACTACCATCAATATATGTGTATCCGCCTCCTCTAAGCAATCCCCATTGTTCGCCAACAGCTGCGTTTAATGTCAAACCTCCCCAGCCTGCTCCTCCAATTCCGTTTGCAAGCAAATAATTATCGATTCCTTCCGATAACTCTATAACCTGAGATGTATTTTTTGCAAAATTCAATCTGGTATTCCATTCAAAATTGCTGGAAGTGACCGGGGTTGCACTTAGACCCAATTCAATTCCTTTACTCTGGATATTTCCAGCATTAATAAGTGCAGTTCCAAAACCAGATGAACCGGCTACCTGGATTGAAAGGATTTCATCTACACTATTATTAACATAGTAAGTTAAATCAAGCCCTAATCTGTTTCTAAAGAATCTCAAATCAATACCAGTCTCCCATGAGGTTGTAATGGCAGGACGAAGATTTTCATTTGGTAATAAATCCGGCACATTAAATGAAGGAGAAGATCCGTAAGGAGTTCCCAAACCATATGCAAATGCAATGCGGTAAGGATCCACATCAGAACCTACCTGAGCTACAGAAGCTCTTAATTTACCATAAGTCAGCACATCAAGTCCCAATAGTTCAGAGAATACAAAACTTACATTTCCGGAAGGATACAGATAAGAGTTATTCTCAATAGGTAATGAGGAAGACCAGTCATTTCTGAGCGTTCCACCTACATACAAATAATCTCTGAAGCCAAGATTTAATGCACCAAAAACTGACTGAACATCCTTAGCTTGTGTAAAACTAGTCACTGTAGGTCGGTCAATTGAAGCACCAAGTGTAAATAAGTTAGGAACATTGAGACCACCCACAGTAGCTGCATTATTGGAACGGAACCTGTTTTGTCTAAGGTTTCCTCCTAAGTTTGCATCAAGGGAAATATCTCCAAATCTGTCAGCATAAGTACCGATCACTTCATAATTATCCTCCTGACCATCAACAACATACTCTCTGTAGTAATCTTCTTCAAGTCCACCTGTGGCGATACGCTCTTCGATTCTTTGATTAAAATTATCTCTGCGCAGTGATCCTGAAATATTGATTTTGTCAGTAATTCTGTATCTCATGGTAATATCTCCAAAGTAGCGGTTACGACGGTCAGTAGGTACATTTTCATATACTGAGAAAAATGGACTATCCCAATACAGTGGTCCAGGATCGTTAAAAGAGCGAATATTCCATGTTTTGAAAGTACCGTCTGCAGCTTTATAGTCTCTGAGTCTTTCCATATCCAGTTGTCTTTGGAACCATTGGTTGAAAGACTGAACTGAATTGCCGGTTGTAGGTGAGTAACCAAAGGACGGTCTACCGCTTGAATTATTGAAGACAAGATTAACATTGCTAATTAATGTTAGTCTGTTTGTTATTTGTGCTTCAAGACCCAAATTGACATTATTTCTGGTAAACTTGCTATTTGGCAGGACTCCGGTCTGATTTAGATTTGTAAATCCTAAACGATAATTAATTTTCTCTGTTCCTCCACTAAATGCGATAGAGTTTGTATTAGTAACTCCTGTTTCAAAGAAATCGCGAACATTATTTGGTTGAGGAGTAAGTTGAGCAGTTTGACCATAATTTTCGTCATCAAACCAGCTCCAGTATGGGCGATAAGTTTGTCCTTCCATACGTGGTCCCCAGCTCTCATCAGCAGAATACTCGAGCGTCTGATAAGTTTGTCCATCCCTCGGGTCCACCACATCTATAAAATTTTGATCATAACCGCCTGCATATTCATCCTGATAGGATGGCAAAATATAAACACTTTCAAGAGACACAGCAGATTTGAATGTTACTCCAAGTCCTCTTCTCGCTTTTCCTTTTTTGGAGGTTATCATAACAACACCGTGCTTAGCTCTTTCACCATACAAAGCTGTTGCAGCAGGACCTTTCAAAACAGATATGTTTTCAATATCTTCTGTATTGATATCTGACATAAGGTTACCAAAATCTGCTCCACCTGTTCCGGAAGAAAAATTATTGTTAGCCATTGGTGTTCCATCCATTACGAATAAAGGATCACCTCCAGTAAGGCCACTGACTCCTCTGATTCTAACTTTTGCAGAACTACCCACTGATGAACTGGCACCTGATATCACCTGGACTCCTGATACTTTACCTGCCAGCGCACCCACCAAATTGGTTTCCTGTACTCTGGTAAGTTCATCTGCATTAACTTGCTGAACGGAATAGCCCAGTGATTTTTCATCTCTTGTTATATTTAAAGCAGTCACAACTGCTGAAGTAAGGGTAATTCCTTCCATCAATGTAGCATTGATGACTGATTGTGTGCCAATCATGACTTCCTGTGCACTATAACCCGTATAACTGAATATAAGATATTCAGAATTGTTTTCAACGATGAGTGAGTACTTGCCATCAAAGTCGGTTATTGTTCCCCTTTCTTCCATACCCTTGACGACAACGCTCGCACCAATTAATGGCTCTCCGGCATCATCGGTTACCGTTCCGGTAATTGTTCTTTGCGCCCAACTCATAGAGATAGCGAACATAAAGAACAATAATATTGTAATCTTACGACTCATAATAAACTTTATTTAGGTGATTTAAACAAAAACTTCTTAGAAGTTAAAACAAGGATTTTACCAATGAATAGAAAATGTAACTCATACTTTTACAGATTCCAGCCATCTCATTTTAAATGGAAAATCCTACCATGCAACTAACCAGAATCCAGATTTTTCATGTTAGGTAATTTAAGTGTTTATGATTTACTTACGTTTAATAGAATGAAGTCTTTTAGAGGCATTGCCTATGTTAATTATTTGTAAAGATATAAAAAAATAACAAAGTATTTCTGACACAATATCTTGGTATGCAAATGGGGGACACAAGAGAAAATTAAATTCTATAATTTGATTTACAATTTCTTATACATTATTATTTATCTAATCCATAAATAATACGCCTTAAGATTTATAAAAATTATCCCATTTCGCCTTTTTGGTTAACAGGCTCATTTGGGCATAACTGATATACAGGTGACGGCAATTTTAGAACATCAATTTTTTTGGATTGCCCCCAAAAAAAAGACCGCCCTGAAAGCTCAGAACGGTCTTAATAATTAAGTTTAATCCTTATTAATTATCCCAGAAAACCGGAGATAACAAATCAGGTTTTTGTGCAGGAGCATTTGTATTCAAGTCTATCTCAGACTGAGCATAAAATAAAGAACGAGGTACAGCTGTTAAAATAGCATTAACAGGAATACTAATAACAGGATATCCTGTTCTTCTGTAGTCTGTCCATGGTTCCATGACAACGCCATAGTTAGCTATGAACTTTTGTTCAATAATTTGTCTCAACTGTTCCTGATTTGAACCTGAAAGTGTTCCATGAGCAGCGATGAAAGCATCGGCATCTGCTGTAGAAACACCAGCATTTGACATAGACGCACGAATACCATCCTGGAACAATTGCTGAGCATTTCCAGGAGCTCCATAAAGTAATGCAGCCTCTGCTCTGATGAAATAATATTCAGCAGCTACTAACATACGAATTGGCGCTGATCCTGAATAAGTTAATGCACCTGTACCGGTTGCAGGAATTCCTCCCTGGGCATTTGGTACTGCAGTTCCACTTGCTGTTCCTCTCAAATATGTATGCATTCTGGAATAATTGATTCCGGGTGCATCCCCTCCTGAAGCTCCGAAGTATTCAGCAGGGTTGGAAGTATAAGGAAAAGGAGTGAAATAAGATGATCTTCTTGGATCAGCTTTTGCATTCATCAGATTGACCAATGTTTTATTCGGGAATAAGTAATTAGGTCTTGACAATTCAAATGCATGAATTGAGTTGGTGTTGTTTGGAGTAGTTCCAAAAGCCATCTGGAAATTCTTGTCATTTGAATCTATGAAAGTAGCTCCACTATTTACTAATTCAGTAATCTTTTGGCCAGTAAAAGTTGGATTTATCTTTGAATAATGAATATACATTCTCAACTTTAGTGTATTTGCAAATGCAATCCATTTTGGTCTGCTGTCTGCCCATGCACCCGGGTAAATAGTACTGTTAGTGCCTGGTGAAAGTGCAGAAGTAGCAGCATTCATGTCGGCGATAGCTTCATCAATTTTAACAAACAGATTAGTATAAATATCAGCACCGTTGTCATATACCGGGTTCAGGTTATCAACTCCCTTTAAAGCCTGTGTATAGGGAGCGTTCCCCCATGCATCAACAATTAACTGATAAGTATAGGCTGTAAGCACTTTCGCTACACCCGCATAATGCGGACTTCCTGATGCATTTGCCTTTTGTATAACGATATCAAGATCAGACAATGTTGTAGAATACAAAGACAACCAGACATTATTCAGGTCAGATGCCTGGATATTGTATCTTTCATATTCCATTGTTTGGGTAAAACCACCCGTGGTTTGACCTGAAAACTGCTGAGAGAGTAATGTAGAGTATCTAAACAAATCACTTCCCCCAGTGAATCCAAGATTTACGGTTGCATTGGTAAGTAATTGCTGAATGGGTGCATCCAGGATATTATTAGGATCCTGATTAATATCCAGCCATTTATTACAAGAACTGGCAAATATCATTGCAAAAGCCAGACCCAGTAATTTAATTTTTGATTTATATGTTGTCATATCTATTAGATTTTAAATTATTAGAGAGTTACACGAAGGTTAACACCTATCGACCTTGCAGGAGGAAGAGCGTTAAATTCCAAACCTTGTGCATTACTAATTCCCAATGCATTTTGCTCAGGATCCAAATGCGGATAGTCAGGAGCATGTAGGAATAAATTTCTTCCAAAGGCACCAATTTCAATACCACTAAAAGGAAGATTACCCAACATTCTCTTCGGAATTCTGTAGGAGATAGAAGCTTCCCTCACTCTAAACCAGGATGTTCCATAAATAAATCCTTCTGCTGCAACATATTTACCTGCATTGCCAAAATATTGCTCAGCTGTGACAAATACATTGTTTTCGCTTCCATCAGGAAGAAGTCCATCGAATTTGTAAGCTAAATTTGGAGTTCCATCAGCATTAAATCTTGGGAATTCTGCTGTAGACGCTGCAACACCATTTCTTTCCAAATCTGCAATATTTCTGGAATAAATTTGGCCTCCTTTTTTGATATCCAATAGAAAATCGAAAGTAAAACCACCAAAAGTTAAAGTATTTGTAACACCCATTAACCAATCCGGGTTAGGATTTCCAATTTTATCAACTCCAGTTGTAATTCTAGGTAATCCATTAGCGTTCAGCAAGATGCGGCCATCTGCATTTCTCAAATACTGATTTCCGTAGATTTGCCCAAAGTCATCACCTTCCACTAGTCTTACGTTGGGAGTAACGAATCCACCAAGGAAAATATTGGTTACACCTTCAGATAATGCTGTTACGGTCGAAGTGAATTTTGTAAAGTTTACACCCACTGTCCATGTTCCAACGCTTGTTCTAAGCGGAGTCACACTCAATCCAAGCTCAATACCTTTATTATCAATTTCTCCTGCATTTCTGATGAAAGAAGAAATACCTGCAGAAGGAGCAGAAGGGGCAGCAAGGATAATGTCTTTAGACTTTTGGTTGTACCATGTAAATTCAAGGTTCACTCTATTATCCCAAAGAGCGATATCTGTTCCAATTTCAAAGTTAGTAGTGAACTCAGGACCGATCAAAGGATTACCTGCGCCATTACCTAAAGTAAGACCTGTCAAACCACCAAAAGGATATACAATTTGAGGTCCAAATCCATCAGCAGATCCACCTATTCCGAAATAAGTTTCAGTTGAATATGCTCCAGCAGGTTTACCAACTTGAGCATAATTTGCACGCAATTTAGCACTGTTTACAAATCCGCCTTTCCAGCTCGGTTGAAGTTCCAAGATATTCAATGCGGCTGCAATTGCGTAATAGAAATAAGATCTATTATCTGCATTGAAAGTTGAAGACCAGTCATTACGGGCAGTCAGGTTCAAATTCAGGAAATTCTTATAGCTGAGAGATGCATCAGCAAATACACCCACAAGACGAGTTTCAGCAGAGGCATAAGTTGGGTTGAATGTTGAAGTGTTAGTAATTCTCTGAAAATCTCTAACTACCAAACCACGACCAATAACCTGTGTGTTTTCGCGGACATTTTTAAATGCTTCTGTTCCTAAAAGAAACACTAAATTTAAATCATCTGTCAGCTGTCTTGTAGCAGTTAATGTGAAATAAGAGTTGAGATTCTTGGATAAGTCGTTTCCTTCAAGGATACCACCTAAGCCATTTGCAGAAGTATTTGCACCTCCTCTGGCTCCAATCTGATCATAACCTCTTCTTACGAAGTCAAACATGTCTACACCAATTTTATATTCACCTGATAACCAGCTTGTGAAATCATAACGCACAGCTACATTACCATAGATACGATTTATTTCATCATTGTATCTGTTGTGTTTCAAAGTCCAATATACATGGTCTTCACCACCAAAGTATCTTTGATTTCCAACTGCATCCTCAAATGGCAGATTCGTTAAATCATAAGATCTTGGAATAAACCAGCCCCTAAACAAAGGATTTGATAGTTGGTTTCCTTGTTGTGATCTGGTAGAAGCATTATTTGTATAAGTTGCTGAAGTTGATACCAGCAATCTGTCTGTAATCTGAGAATTAGCATTGAAAGTCAAATTGTGTCTTTGCAATCTGTTATTCTGTAGAATACCACTTTCATCAAGATAACCATAAGACAATCTGTAAGAGGACCTGTCTGATCCACCGGCAAAGCTCAAATTGTGCTGCATATTGCTTCCGGTACGGAAGATATCATTCACATTATCAGGATAAGCAGCCAATGTTTCAGTTTCTCCAAACCAGTTAGTTACTTGCTGACCTGTAATTTGAGGTCCCCATGATGCGAAAGAAGTGTTGTTATAATTACCACCAAGACCCTGAGCATATTCATTTTGATAATCAGGTGTCCTGTTTACCTGATCCCAAGCATAGGATGTGCTGTAAGTAATAGTACCTCTTTTTCCTTTTGCACCTTTTTTAGTAGTGATCAATATAACACCATTTGATGCACGTGATCCATACAGTGCAGCAGCAGCAGGGCCTTTAAGTACCGTTACATTTTCAACATCTTCCTGATTGATATCTATGGCTCTGTTGGAATTCACCGGTCCATTTTGAAGTGGATTTCCTCCACCAGAGTTATCAATCGGAATACCATCTACTACAAATAATGGCTGATTACTTTGGGTAAAAGTAGTCAAACCACGAATGATAATACTGGAACCCGCAAAAGATCCTCCGGATCCCTGTACCCTAACCCCTGCCACTTTTCCGGCAAGAGAGTTGGTTACATTTGTTGTCTTCGCTCTGGTTAATTCCTGCGAACTAATTTCTGCAACCCCATATCCTAACTGACTTTTGTCTCTCGAGATACCAAGAGCAGTAATAACTGTTTCTCCAAGAAGTACTCCTTCCTGTAAAACAAAATCAATTTTAGTATCAGTACCTACAGGGCGTTCTGCCTGAGTGTAGCCTGTATAGCTAAAAACCAATACAGTACTTCCATCGGGCACTGTTATTGAATACATACCGGAAAAATCTGTTATGGTACCTTGTGAAGTACCTTTAATAGTTACACCAGCACCGATCAACGGCTCTCCGTTGGGGTCAGTTACTGTTCCTGTTACCTGAATCTGAGCGACCAGGGATGTGGAAGCCAGACATAGTATGCCCAGCAAAATCAAGTAGAGTTTTTTCATACGACTCGTTTTAGGTGATTTATGATCTATTGAATGGACACGCCTCACAGAATAGTGAACATACAATAGCAATGTTAATTCCATGTAAATCTATGAAAAAAACTTTAACATATTTCGCAAACTTATATTGAAAAAATAATGTCTTTTTTTTGCGAAACGCAGGATAATGTTTGGCATATGCCCCTACATGGAGTATAGAATATTACTAATCGGCTGGTATGCAATGAAAAAGGATTTAATGCTTATAGCTAAGTCAGCTCCCGATTTGAAGGATAATAGTTATATCAGGCTTGAGTCATCCACCATTTTAACGTAATACTACCCTATTCAGCCCTTCAATTGATGTAAATACATTTGAATGACATTCTCAATACCATAATATAAGGCATCCGCAACTATAGCATGCCCTATGGATACTTCTGCCAGATTTGGGATGGCAGATTTGTAATATGCAAGGTTCTTTAAATTCAGATCATGACCGGCATTAATCAAAAGGCCCAGCTTTACAGCTTCTTCAGCGGCTTTAACATGAGGTGCAACGGCTTTTTCAGGGTTGATTGAATAGTCTTTGGCGTATTCTCCGGTGTAAAATTCAATACAATCTGCTGATGTTTCATAGGCGCCAATAACCATATCAACTATAGGATCTACAAATAAAGACACGCGTATTCCTGAGCTCTGTAACTGAGCCACAACCTCCTGCAGATATGCTTTATTTTGTATGGTATCCCAACCACTGTCAGATGTAAGTACATTTTCGCCATCAGGAACGAGCGTGCATTGGGCAGGAAGTGTATCCAATACCAATTTTATAAAGTCAGGCGTAGGATTTCCTTCAATATTCAACTCCGTTGTGACTAAAGATTTTAATACAGGAACATCTGTATAACGTATATGTCTTTGGTCAGGCCTTGGGTGGATGGTGATGCCCTGTGCACCAAAATGTTCGCAATCTTTGGCGAATTGAAACAAATCCGGATAATTTCCCAGTCTGGAATTCCTGAGCAACGCAACCTTATTTATATTTACGCTGAGACGAGTCTTCATACTTTACAGAATATTTAAATGAGCGATCAAGATACCCTTCCCATTGGTTACAACCAACACTCCCCGGCAAAAGAATTGTTGACCCTAACGCTTTGTCTTTTTCTGGGGATGTCCTTAGGTGGACTAATCAGTTATGGCATTATGGCTTCAGCAGGTGACAGCATCGAGACTACAAAATTATTACTGGTAGTACAGCAGATGTGTATTTTTATTATTCCGGCTATATTATTTTCATATATCATTTTCAGAAAAGACACAGTGAAGGAAATGGGACTAGCTCAATTCGCTGCGCCGGGTGTAGTTATTTTGTCCCTGATGTCAATTTTCACCATTGCGATATTCATACAATATAGTTATCAGCTAAATCAGCTCATTCCCATGCCAGAATGGATGCTTGCAATGGAAGCAGAAGGTGAATCCCTGATTAAACAAATACTGGTAATGGAAAATTTCAGGGATTTAATATTCAATATTGTATTAATAGGAGTTTTACCTGCAATAGGAGAAGAACTACTTTTCAGAGGAGTCATTCAAAGCAGACTTGCCCATCATCTCAGGCGACCTCAGCTCGCGATCTGGCTTTCTGCTATTATTTTCAGTGCGATTCATTTCCAGTTTCAGGGATTTTTTCCGAGAATGTTTCTGGGGGCTTTGCTGGGCTATTTATTTTGGTTGGGCGGTTCTTTGTGGCTGGCTATTCTGGTGCACTTTATCAATAATGCATTTCAGGTAGTCATGTATTACTTATATAAGAAGAACATTACAGATATTGATCTGGAAGCTGAGTTTGATATTCCATGGTCAGGTGCGCTGGTCTCTCTTGGAATTACTTTAACGCTCCTGTATCTTATAAAAAGGAGGGGTAAATCCGGACATAAGTCAGAATTGACCGGATAGTGTATTCATTCCTGAAGGCAAGTATCTTAGAATAAGTCTGTTCAATTTTCCATATTTGCGAACCCGTTGAAGGGAAATCAATGAAAAATCTGCAAAAACGAGCAATTACTGCGTTCCTGTTTGTCGGTATTATACTGACTGCTATTTTGTTAAATAAATATGCCTTTGTTGCGATATTTGGACTAATCTGTGCAGGATGTTTATACGAATTCCATACACTTTTGTTTCATGGTACAGTGCAAAAAAGGTATTCGGGACGAATTTATGGGAATGTTTTATTAGGGCTAATTCCCTATCTGGCCATTTCTTTTTATTTACTGGATCCGGAATGGATAGATTCTAAACGGCTATTTCCTCTAATCACTATATTCTTTCTGTTTATTTCCATGTATTACATTGTGGTGCTGGCATCAAAATTGAGAAGCCTTTTTTGATGATCTCCTATGCGCTTACGGGAGTCTTTTATGTGACTATTCCCTGCGTTTTGATACTTTTCGTCAGTTTCAAAGATGGTCAGTATGATTATACAGCTGCATTAGGCTTACTGATCTTAACCTGGATCAATGATACAGGAGCATTTCTTGTGGGTTCGGCGATAGGTAAGAGATTATTGTTTGAACGGATTTCGCCCAAAAAGACCTGGGAGGGATTTTGGGGTGGGGCTATTTTGACCATTCTTTCTTCCTATCCTGTTTTTCTGATTTTCGGTGTATTTCCGCAGAGAGACTGGATTGTTTTAGCGGTGATAGTTGTAGTATTCGGAACATTTGGAGATCTGATTGAATCTATGTTCAAAAGAAGTTTTGCTGCGAAGGATACCGGATCAATTTTGCCGGGACATGGCGGACTGCTGGACCGCTTTGATTCATATCTGTTCCTTATTCCGTTTGCCGTGTTTTATATTTTACTGGTATATTAAAATTGTTTTAAATGATTCATAAGGAGGGTTGGGCAAGTATATTGATAGTTACTTTGTTGAATGTTATTTTGATAGCACTTGGAGTATTCATATTTCCTGCATTTCAATGGGCTTTTATTTTAGTCGCCATATTATTGTGGATTACGATATTGCAATTTTTCAGAAATCCACAGAGAACAATATCCGTCCAGGACAAAAATGTATTGTATGCACCTGCGGACGGAAAAGTAGTTGTGATTGAAAAAACATTTGAACCTGAGTGGCTGAAAGAAGATTGTATCCAAATTTCCATCTTCATGTCACCTATTAACGTGCATGTAAACAGAGTTCCTTTGGATTCAGAAGTGGAATATTATAAATATCATCCGGGGAAATATTTGGTGGCCTGGCATCCTAAATCCTCTACAGATAATGAGCGGACCAGTCTTGGTCTTCGGGCCGCTAACGGCTCCAGGATTTTACTTCGTCAGATAGCAGGTGCATTAGCCCGCAGAATTGTCTGTTATTCCAGGGAAGGCGATACTGTTCTGCAGGGACAGGAATTTGGGTTTATCAAATTTGGATCCAGGGTAGATATCTTTGTACCATTGAATACTGAAATATTGGTGCAGCTGAATCAGAAAGTATCCGGAAATGTTACTGCTATTGCGAAGCTGGTATGATCGGGTAAACGTTAACAGCCTCGTTAAAGCGGTGAATTGGTGAATTGGTGAATTGGTGAATGAAACAGCCGGAGGAACAGCCAATTACAAATTACGAATTACGAATTACGATTGGAACTCTCTATACAGCCACTGCAGATTGCTGGCTAAACAGACGGGAAGAAGTCGCATCCATATCTCTTGCACAGCTGTCACCTCCGAACTAATTTGGCTGCAAAGCAGTCAATTTAGTTCGGGGATGTCACCATTTGCCGAAGGCAAAGGATGTCACCATGCGAGCGCAGCCAGCAGGATGTCACCCGGGCTACGACTAAAGTACGGGATGAGGACCTATAAAAAGCCTAGCTAAGATGTCAAGCTTGCAGCGCAGAAAGGCTACTCCAATTAGTGGAGTAAATACTTTGGTCGGGCTTAAATATCCTTCACTGCGCCCATGACATACATTTGTTCGAGCGTGGGAGTGGGGCTGCCGCCTTCGACTTCCAGAGTAACGGCAAACGCTGAAGCTGAGCTAAATGATTTCATTTTTTGAATGCCGGCTATGCCGGAAGCTACATCAAAAACTCCCGCATCTACAGGCACACCGTCGACGATAGCCCAAAGCTGGTATTGCTTTCCGGTCGGAGGGGTTTTGAGATTAACAGGATAAATGAATACCTGGCCGGTATTGGAATTCCAGTAAACTCTGGCAGAAGCAGTGGGGTCGATAGCCTGACCTTCCAAAGTAAGTGATTGCATGCCCGGCTCTGATACATTATTCCAAATTTCATTTAATGCGAGTGATTTTTCACGCTCGGCAGAGAGCTCATCTATCATTTCTTTGTTCTGAACCATCAATTCCTTGTTGTTGCTGTCCAATTCATCAGACTGAGTCGCAAGAATTACATTCAAAACAGCACTTCCAATTAATAAAGCAACAGAAGCGGCAAATGCTAATTTGTAAAATTTTAATTGTCTGAGAATAGAATTATCCGGAGCCTGAGCAGTTTCAACAGCAGGAGAAGCAACAGGGGCCGGACCAGATTTTGATGGGGTTTCAATATTTTTGAATAACTCTTCCTTAATTTTATTTTTTAGGTGAGCGGGTGGTTTGACCTGTAAGTCCATGGCAAAAGCTTCAAGACCTCTTTCTATAGCATCCATTTCTTGTTTAATTGCAGGGTATTTGGCGGCCATCTCTTCGACAGCTTTCATCTCGTCTGAGGACAAGTGTCCTAAAACGTAGGATTCCAAAATCCCGGAAGCTATGTATTCACCTATGTTCACAATTCGGTCATGTTTACTTTATAAAAATCTCGCAGGATCATTATGGCTTTTCTGACTCGGGTTTTGACGGTGCCTAAAGGGATACCCAGCAATTCGGAAGTTTGCTCATGCGTATAACCTGAAAAATATACATTCTCCAGTACTTCTCTGTATTCTTGTCCCAATTCAGCTACAACATCTTTCAAATCAATCACCTCAATATTCAATTGCGCCTGTTGACCAATATCTACGTTAGGTTCTATAGTTTGGTTTTTTTGTTTATATCTTTTGGATCTGGTATAATCAATAGCTTTATTCCTGGCAACATTTAACATCCAGGTAAATATGGAGCCCTTATCAACATCATAAGTGCCGAGGTTCTTCCATATATTAACCATTGCTTCCTGCAAAATTTCTTCTGCATCATGCTCATGTTTAACCACCCTTAAAATAACACCATACAACGCCCCACTATAATGCTCATACAGGTAGTCAAATGACTTCTGATCCTGCTGCTGAATGAGGTCTAAAAGAACTGTATGTGGTGATGATTTAATAACCGGGGTTACATTGGTTTCTCAAATGTAGTTAATATCTGATTGACTAATCAAAAATAAAATCGAAAAAACTTGAAATCTTGCGCTGAGGTTGCGTTCTCAGGTCAGTTTCTGATTATTGGAATTTATTAAATAATTGCCTTCTCTTTCATTACAAACAAATTATAAAAATGAATTTGGACAAACTGTTCTAAATCAAGCAACAAAAATAGTATCAATATTACATTTCCGAGGCTATCAAAAGCACGGTCACCATATCTGTTACGTATTTTAGTTTGTAACGTTAATACACGGAAGACAGGTTTTTGATTTTGTGAAAGCAGGTTCCATTTATAATGATGTCAGCATTTGCTCATTACAAAGCCCTATTCAGTACATTTGTAAAAAAAAATTAATGCTTAAATATTTTCCCGGAATCACATTGTTTCTGATTGCCCTTTTCTCCGGAAATTTGCTATTGGCGCAACAATCAGGTCCTACTTTGACATTTTATTTTGATTATAGAATTGAATATATTTATTCTACTCCGGCAATCCCAAGTGGAACCATCATAGTCCTATATAACAGCAGGGATAAATATGCCGGATTTTCAAAAATAACTCCTTTCCTTGAGGGTGAAGATTTGATGATCTGTTTTCAGGATGGATCCAATATGTTGCTCACTGAAGCAAATAACAGTAAACGTGCTATCATAAGGGATGCCAGTATACCAGGGAGAAATCTTGACAAAACAGCATTTGACATGGACGCTGCAGTATTTTGGGACTATATTAAACCAACAGGTCGCCAAACTGACATGGCAGGATATCTTGTAGAAGAGTACAAAGGTGTTTTGGATGACTATTCAGAACGTACAGTATGGTTGTCCAAAGAATCATTTGATGCAAGAATGTTGCATACACCATTCAATACAGCCACTAATATATTTCCACTTCCACTTGTGGAGGCTACATATCTGAGTCCTGATCAATTTCTGTTTGGTTCAGAAATCAGATTGGAAGATGGTTCACGATATTCTTTAAATGTCACCTATCTGGAATATGAACTGAATAAAGTTACTTTCGATGATATTGAGATTTATAGTGGAGGAGCAGGTAAATCACTTGCAGAAAGATATGATGAATCTAAAGGATTATTAAGGGAGGCAAAATGGGAAACCTGGCAAAATTTTGACAAAATGGATGGACTGGAATATCAGCCACGTACATATGATTTTGACAGGCAATTGACCTATGAGTGCTCAATTCCGGATGAAAAACCTTCAAAACTGGAGGTATTCATTCATTCAAAGAATCCATACACAGGCTTTAAAAGTGATGCATTTAAAAATGGGCTGGAGTTTGTTCTTGCCTTTAAAAATGGCTCTGTGATTGCTTACTATAAGGATGAGCAGGACGGAACCCAGGAAGCAATTTTCATAGAAGCTCCGGGCAATCAAATGCATTTGGATGATCCACAACTTATTACCTGGTATAATGAAGAATTTAAAGAATTCTGGACACGAAGTGGTAACAGGCTTACAATAGGTGGACATGTTTCTGATGAATTCGTATTGGACTCGACTGCCAGCAATAAAGAATTTTTATATTTAAAGAGAGTTGAATTTGATCCGCGGCTCATTTATATGGATCATTACCAATATGTGCAGGACTTCCCTGAATGCTTCGCATTTTTGGGAAATATTAGTCCGTATGAATTAGTAATAAAATGGAAATCAGAAGCAGCTTATGGTAGTGCGGCTTCAACAAATCTTATTCAGCTAAAGGAAAGTAATTTCAAATTTTCTGATGAGAACATAAGCTCATTCAAAAGAATAAAAAAATAGGTGCTGCACGAATGCAACACCTACCGGGATTAATCCCATTTCGAAAACAGAACGAATAAATCGAATCAAAGATTCGTCGCGTATTTCACTTTTTTAACATCTGCTTTGCCTAGCTGAGAACTGGTTAAAACGAATACATTATCAAATTCTTCTTTTGATAAATTTGTATAATCCTTTGTTCCGGTCAGCATATTCAGCATCTGAGGCAGGGTTTTGTCGTCTCCGCATATCACGATGGTATTACCCATGTTTCCGGAGTACATATTAAACAGACTCTTGTTGAGTTCTGCAGAATTATACTGTTGAAGTTTTACACCTTTTGAAGCAGATAATGGCTTTAAAGTTCCATTGGTTCTTTCATGCTTGCAAGCATATATTGCATTGATGGGAGTACTTCTCAGCAAATCTGCCAGCAACTCAGCTCTGCGCATTCCCTGTTCTGATAATACAGGGTTTTCAGCGTTTACATCTACTGTTTCAGCATGCTTTAACAAAATAATAGTAGTCACCGGTTTAGGGTTGTCATTCGCTACGGCGGTGAGAGTAGCAGTCATCATCAGGGCGATCAAAAAAGTCGTGGAGAAAAATCGTGTTTTCATGTGTGTGAAATTATATGATAAAAAAATACAATACGAAATGAGGTGATAAACATCACAAACACACGACAGGAGGCAGCTTTACAGATAGGAATAGTAGAAGGGCGCGAATTATTAATAAGAAACCCTTTGAATAACCTTTTAGATGCAGATTGTATCTTAAAGGTTGCATTATGAACCACAAAAAAAGAAGTTTATTTTCAGGGACCAGCATAATATAGATTAAATGATACTTATATCAGAAGTATGGTCGATTATTAAAGACGACGGAAATGAAACTCGTTGCTGGTTGCTGGTTGCTGGAAAGCTAGTTGAACAGCCAAATCAGCTGTTACTGGCATCTAACTGAACTTCCTGATGGAAAGTTAAGAATTATGCGCTGAACTGCCAAAACAGTGGCTTCTACTTCTTCACCACACCTTTCAGTAATGGTACAAACTTGAAGTCTTCGAATGTTTCTTTGTCGAATGAATTAGAGCTGGTGCGGGTGAGCCGGAGCATTTTCTGGGTGGACATCTCCCCTACCGGTATTACCATTCGGCCGCCAATTTTCAATTGATTGAGTAAGGCCTGAGGAATTTCACGGGCACCGGCAGTTACTAAAATTGCGTCGAATGGCATTTCTTCAGGTATACCGAGGAAACCGTCTCTGAAATAAGTCCTGATATCACTAAAGCCCAGCTTTTCGAGTAATTTTCTGGTCTTGTGATAGAGGTTTTCCTGACGCTCTATACTGTACACATCTACACCCATCAAACTTAAAATACATGCCTGATAACCCGAACCTGTGCCAATCTCAAGCACCTTCATACCGGGTTTCAACTTCAATAAATCTGTTTGATAAGCAACCGTGAATGGCTGGGAAATCGTTTGTCCGTCTCCTATAGGCAATGCTTTGTCTTCATAAGCCAACTCTTCAAATGCAGAATCCAAAAATAGGTGACGCGGCAATGTTCCTATAGCATCCAAAACTAAGGTATTGTCAATTCCATTCAATTTCAATAAGGATACCAGCTTCTTCCTCAAACCTTTGTGGCGGTAATTATCTGTGATTGAAGGAGGCAAATGCATGATTAGAGATATAACTTTAAATAAAAATAACAAGATCTGAGTATTGTTCAGCAATAATACATGAAAGACCTCAATAATTCATATTATATTTTTTCTTAATGTATATTATTCAATGGTAGAAAACCATAGCATGGTGGGGAATATCATCTTCCAGGTATTCCTCTCCGACTTTTAAAAATCCGAAGCTTTCATAGAATCTAAGCAAATAACTCTGAGCAGAAATCTTGATGGGTTGAGAAGGGAAAAAGGATTCGCATTTTGTCATTACTTCTTCCATCAATTTTTTACCCAACATTTTGCCGCGAAACGTCGGAGTAGTGACAATTCTTCCGAATGATGCGTAATCAGGATATGAAATACCAGGCGGCAAGAGTCTGGCGTAGGCAACTATTTTATTATTCTGATCCATTCCCATTAAATGAAAACTCTCTAAATCCCTGCCGTCATTGTCAAGATAAAAACATTGTTGCTCCACTATAAACACTTCCTGCCTGAGTTTCAATAATTCGTAAAGCTGGTAAATGTTGAGCTCATCGAATGGTAGGCAAACGAATTTTATTTCCATTGTGATGATTTATAGAAGTGAATAACCGAAGTTGATATGGCTTAATCAAATACTCCACCTAAAACAACATCTTTCTTTAATCGTAAGATGGTGCCATCTGCTCCTGTCAATTCTGCCAGAATGATATAAATTCCCATTCGGGATCTGGTTCCTGTATCAGAACTGCCATCCCATTTGAAGTTACCTGAAGCAGCTACAATTTCACCGTTTGCAATTGTATTTATCAACCTTCCTTCAGAGTCATACACTGCAACTTTGGCTCTGAATCCACCTGTCGGAAGATCATACTGAATAAATAAAGCATCTCTGTTGCCATCGCCATCCGGTGATAAAAATGGATCAGCTATAGAAATAAACTGATCTGCATTGGCCATTTGTTGCCTAAACTGAGAATT
The DNA here is from genome assembly GCA_022841345.1 of Saprospiraceae bacterium. Lineage (GTDB taxonomy): Bacteria > Bacteroidota > Bacteroidia > Chitinophagales > Saprospiraceae > SLDF01. The sequence goes on along the minus strand of JALHRR010000004.1, from coordinate 87,534 downwards.
AATATAGCCCGGAGTAGCATTTCGCACGGAGCTTGCAGCTGAATGCCAGTTACTTTTATTGCTGGTAGGACCAAGCGGGTCAATTCGTTCGATAGAGGTTCCTCTTTTATTACTCAAAAGCCCGAAATGGAAATCATCGGAATAATTCAGATCATCCAGGATAACTTTATCCGCAAGGATGGTAGTGTAAACCTGCAAATTGCCTGCTTTATCGGGGAGCGTAGGTACGCGGCCGTTAACAATGTTTGCATTAGATGGGGGCTGATATCTTTCAATGATATATTCAGGTGCTTCAGTAACAGCTACAATATTGCCCGGAAGCAGCTGATACAAGGCATTAATTTTGAAACCTTCGGGAGTAGTCCCCGTGGCATTGGTTAAAAAAATATCTTTGATATCTATGATCTTTTCAGAAACATTAATCAATTCCACAAAACGAGAACCACCCACATCAGGTAAATACAATACTTCATTTATCCGCAAATCCCCCGTTTCAGGTAACTCCGGCAACCCAAATTCAGGCCTGAAACTGATCATTACGGGTAGGCCCTTACAGTCCTGAACTACCTGCTGAATGGTCATTTCCAATACAACTCCAGCCGGCAGATCTTCACTGAAAGTAATATTTAAAATATTCAGATCAGGTGTGCTGAGCGAAGTCGCAGCCACGGATACTGAAGGCGAAAATGTAGCGAATGAATTACCTTGAATAGTTGAGGGGTCCAGAAGTTTATCAAATGTGATTTGCAACTGACGGGGATCTGAAACATATGCAGTGAGTACTTTGGCTTGCTGAATATCAGGTACTCTCAGCAAGACTGAGTTGGGCATTCCGGGCGTGCCCCCTAAAGCTGCGTCACTACCTCTCCAGTTTTCCGAAAGCTGACAGATGGCATCCGGATTAATCAACTCAAGACTGAATCCGCCCCTGCTTTTGACATTATCTCTGTACCATTTATCAGTATATTGTACGTGATGAATGTATTCAGAGGATCGATTCTCCAAAATTAATAACTTACCTGCATCTGTCAATGATGGAAAAACTCCCATACCCGCCACTTTACCAAATGGTTCGAAAACATTTACATTACTATTACTGCAAAGAATTACATATTCCCCGGGTAATAATACCAAGGGAGGCAAAAGTCTTACTGAGCTGCCATCCCTAATCTGCAAATCTGCGAGATCTATCACTTTATTGGAGATATTGAATAATTCAATATATTCTTGTTCCGGCAATCCACGTCCGGGACTTGGTCTTACCATCAATTCATTGAAAATGATATCAAATTTGGTGACTGGTACCACTTCAAAATAATCAAAACTGAAGATCGTATCTCTCATGGGATTACCAGCCTTGTCTGTAATACCTCTGAGGTTCAGTTGATAGGTAGTTTGACTTTGGAACGGACTAGTGTACTCCAGTAATAACTGAGTTGGACTGACAAGGCTGGATTGGAGCAGACTTATCGGAGGGGTCAAAGTGTAGTTTTGCGTATTCAGGACCGAGGCTTCATCTATCTGCTCATTAAAGAAAATAGCAATTTTATTATTTCCGTCAACGGCAAAATTTATTACAGTCGGCGGGCTCAGATCTTCGGAAGGCTCCTCTATCAATACGTCATCAAAAAAGAACAAGTTCTTTCTGGTTTCCGTGTATGTGCACCAGAATCCAAAAAAGTACTGCTGTGGCAACGGAAATTCAATGGTGCGCTGGATTCTGAATTCTTCTTCCGGCAAAAATCCACCTTCATAATCTACTATCATGACCCATTCCTGATTGGTAGTATAGTCGATGCGAATTCGTGCAATGGCATTTGCAAGACCAACACCACCGGATTTGCCTGCTGCCAGTTGAGTCCGGGTGGAGCCATTTTTATAGAAAAACCGGATGGCATCCTGATTCCCTGATTCTCCGATTTCCAAATAATAGCCATTACCGGAATCCAATTGTTCCGTATCAGAAAGCAACCATAGTCTTAGCCGGTTGGAGGCAGATGGCTCAAATTCCATTCTGACATATACATTCCAGGAGATGCTATCAGGCAATGCTACCGGGCTGGCCAGATAAGAAGTGCCTCCTGCAGCGGCCTGCAATTGTAGCTCCCCGAAGTCATTGACTATAAAATTTCCAAGATCTCCTGACCATCTGTTGCTGAGATCCGTGTCAGAAAAGTCCTCTGCCAATTGTGCAGATAAAGTAATACTTAGTAAAAAAAACAGAACCGAATATAATCCCTTCATGCCTACTCACTTTGATTTCCGAAATAGCCCTTTATATTTGCAGTGGCGTTTGACCAGCTAAGGTAAAAACAATAAAAGAGCAAGGTAAATTATATACATTAAATTAAACACAATCTTTTGGGCAAATTCCAGTTCCAAATATATAGTAAGAAATAATCCAATCAATCTAATTAAACTATCCCCCCGAAATGAAAGTTGCCGTCGTAGGAGCCACAGGGCTTGTAGGAACAAAAATGTTACAGGTATTATCTGAGAGAAATTTCCCATTGACAGAATTGATCCCGGTTGCCTCAGCAAGATCAGTCGGTCAGATTGTGAGCTATCAGGGACAGAATTATAAGGTCGTGAGCATGGAGGATGCCATTTTGCAACAACCTGATATTGCTATTTTTTCTGCAGGAGGAAGTACATCATTGGAATGGGCACCTCATTTTGCCGCAGCAGGTGCCACTGTTATTGACAATTCTTCAGCCTGGAGAATGGACCCGGAGAAAAAGCTGGTAGTTCCTGAAGTAAATGGACATGTGTTAGAAAAATCAGATAAAATCATTGCCAATCCCAACTGTTCGACCATTCAGATGGTTGTTGCATTGAATCCACTTCATAAAGCTTACGGCATCAAAAGAATTGTAGTATCTACCTATCAGTCTGTCACCGGTACCGGAAAAAATGCAGTAGATCAATTGATGGGCGAAAGAAATAATACGCCACACAATAAAGTGTACCCACATGTCATCGACATGAACGTGCTTCCTCATATTGACAGCTTTTTGGCAAATGGGTACACAAAAGAAGAAATGAAAATGGTCAATGAGACAAAAAAAATAATGGGTGACGACACGATTAGGGTAACAGCTACCACTGTGAGAGTTCCTGTAATGGGCGGTCACAGCGAATCTGTCAATATAGAATTCGAGAAAGATTTTGATTTGGATGAGGTGAAAAATATTTTGTCAAATGCACCGGGTGTGGTCCTTCAGGATGATCCGGCAAATAATGTGTACCCAATGCCGGTGCTATCCGCAGACAGAGACGAAGTTTTTGTGGGAAGAATCAGAAGAGACGAGTCGCAGCCAAACACACTGAATATGTGGATAGTGTCTGACAATCTCAGAAAAGGCGCTGCTACAAATGCTGTTCAGATAGCTGAATGGCTGCTTGAAAAAGAATTAGTTTAGAATCCGGCAAGTGTTTATACATTTGCTGAACTGAAATGAAAATTAAAGATGATCACTATCATAGCAATTAGAGGTGAATTTTATGTGTCATTTTTAACATACTCATATATAGTATAGTATTTTTGTAAGCACTACAAGGGTAATTCGAATGCTTCGGCTTTAGAAAAATCCCAAAATGTAAATAGTGTCAATTGACATTGAGATAAAAATTTGTAATAAGTAATTGAGAAATGAAATCAAAACTTGTATTGTGGGGTAAAAATCCCAACGAAGAAAGAGTACTGCTGGCATTAGATTTACTGGAAGAATCCAATAAAATAGATGTACACGTTATACCTGAAGCTGTTGTAACCCAGGAGCTTGAAAATCAATTGTTACACGATTGGAAAGATGATGGATCTGTCCAGTTTCCTGAAGGAAGCTCTACTTTCAGCACCGATCTCAAGCTGATAGGAGATTTACTCCCTGAAGGTTATGGAGTAGAAAAAGAAGATCTGTTAAAAAGAGCACAGGCTGAATGGCATTTTGTAGTGTTATCATCCAAACTCTATAAAACCTACCATTCCGAAGTAGAAGAAATTAAAGACAGAATTGAACTCGCCGGTAAATACAGCATTCAAGCCTGGGATGAGTTGAAAAACTTCTGGGATAAGGTTCAGGGACAGATTCAGGAAAGAAATATATTCAGATCCCATGCGGCAGCATTGAAGGAGCAGACCAATAATATGTTTACCCGCCTGAAAGAATTGAGAAAGGATATGGATAAGGAATTCAATGATGAATCCAAAACCAATTTTGAACAATTCAATAAGCAACTGGAAGATATTGAGGAAAGAACGGGCAAAGGATTGAGCTTACATGTGCTTTTTGAGGATTTAAAGCAACTGCAGAATAAATTGAAGGATACACGGTTCACGAAAGAGCACAGGAATAAAGTATGGGCAAGAATTGACGAGGCATTCAAGATTGTCAAGGAAAAAAGATTTGGATCAGAACCTAAGCAGGAAGGTGCGGGAGATAATAATAACAATAATAATAGAATCGAACGCAGATTGACAGGATTGCTGGATGCCATCAAAAAAATGCAGAATTCTATCAAGAGAGATAAGGAAGAAATCAACTTCCAGGACAAAAGAGTCGGTGAATCCGGCGGAATGCTGGAAGCGCAACTTCGTGAAGCCAAAATCAAAATGGTTCAGGAGAGAATTGATTCCAAAGAACTAAAACTGGCAGACATGCTGGCTACAAAGGCCGAGCTGGAGTCAAAGCTTTCCAGTATTAAGGAAAAGGAGAAAAAGCGGACAGAGCTTGAAGATGCTAAAAAAGCCGCTCAGGAAAAGATTGCTGCGGAAATAAAAGAGGCTGCGGAGCAAAGAAAAGAAGAGGAAGGTAAATTGGAAAAAGCAGCGGCAGCCATCATTGGACCCAAGGATTTGCAATCAGAGGAAGCCAATATTGCCCCTGAATCAGCAGAGGTAAATTCCGGAGAGGGCCTTTCTTCACCGGAACCCGGAAGCAGCGAAACTGCAGCACCGGAAGATTCGCAAACAAAAGATGCAGCTCTGGTAGCAGAAGAAATGCCATCTGAATCCATACCGGATACATCTGAAGAAGAATAATTAAATAATGAAAGGAGCTGAAAGGCTCCTTTTCTTTTTAAATTTTACTCTGATCGGAATATCCTATAATTTCTATATCATTACAAGAAAATTAAGATATGGAAGCCAATCTTCTGACTGAAATATTTTTGCCTCTGGCATTAGGAATTATAATGCTGGGAATGGGATTGGCATTATCTATTTCAGATTTTAAGAGGGTGGCTATATTTCCAAAAGCCGCATTTATTGGCCTGGTAAACCAGTTGCTTCTACTACCTCTGCTGGCTATAGGATTGATGAAAATCTGGCCGGATTTAAAGCCTGAATTTGCGGTAGGGATCATCTTGCTGGCTGCTTGTCCGGGTGGGGCTACTTCTAATCTTCTTGCTTATTTAGCCAAATGCGACGCCGCATTATCCATCACATTGACAGCTATTTCCAGCCTCATAACTATTATCACAATTCCACTTCTGATTAATTTTGCAATGGAGCATTTCATCGGAGAGGGAAAATATATAGCGCTTCCGGTTTTCAAAACAATGCTTCAAATAATGGTCATTACGATCATTCCGGTAGGACTGGGAATGATTCTGAAAAGCCGGATCCCGGCTACTGCGCAAAGGTTGGAAAGACCCGTGAAAATAGCATCAACAGTCTTCATCATCATTATCATTCTGGGAGCCATCCTGAAGGACCGGGATAACATCATACCCTTCTTTATTCAAACCGGCTTACCGGCACTTGTACTCAATCTTGCTTCATTGCTTATTGGCTTCCTCAGTGCCCGATGGGCAGGTCTGTCGTTCAAACAAAGTTCGACTATATCTTTAGAAACAGGAATTCAAAATGGGACGCTGGCCATAGCCATAGCAACATCAGCAACATTGCTCAATAACCCTCAAATAGCGGTTCCACCGGCGGTATATTCGCTGATTATGTTTATAACGGGTGGAATTCTGGTGAGTTGGTTCGGGAAAATGAACAGCAAAGCAGCATAAAAAACAAGCGGAACATCCCGAATGGATGTCCCGCCCAACCTTAAAATGCAGCACAATTTGATATGCCTTACAAAGCTACTCCTATTACCATGAGGTCATGGTCTCTTTGTGTCTTTAGCAGGTTTTATTGATTGGAGTAAAGGATTCTCTGAGTAAAGCTCATTAAGTTCCTCCCGGTAATAAAAATTATGTAGAAATCCTATGACAGAAAGTTATGCAATCTTAAAAAGTCTCAAAGAAAAAATTCCGCTTCTAAAGTCAAATTAGAATTGCAACTCCTGAGAATTCCTGAATAATATTATTTATTGTAATTTTGAAGAGTCAGGCGTACATTTAGCCTTCTCATTTCCACACACGTTAAAACTAAATATCATGACCTTTTTCAAAAAAGCCATTCCATTTCTCATTGTTCTGCTTCATCTAAGTGCTTTTGCCCAAGATTCAGTGGATGTGCAAATCAATACTATCATCCGTAAACATGGAATGGACCAAAGTAAGGTCATGGAAATTGCTTCCTGGATTTGTGATGTTCACGGACCCAGACTGACCGGATCTGAAGGAATTTTCAAAGCCAGAAAATGGGCTGTGGAAACTTTGAATAGCTGGGGAATGGCCAATGTGCAGCAGCAAGCCTGGGGACCATTTGGCAGGGGCTGGGAATTGGAGCATTTTGAGATGCACGCAAAAACCCCGCAATACTGGCAGGTAGTAGCTTATCCCAAAGCCTGGTCTCCTTCCACAAAAGGTCTGGTAAAAGGCGAAGTGGTGTATCTGCAAGCGTCTGAAGAAGCAGATCTGGAAAAATATAAAGGTAAATTAAAAGGGAAATTCATTCTTCTGGATTCTATCAGAGATACCAAAGAATGGTTTGAAGCGCCTGCAGCAAGGTATACTTCCGATGATCTTTTAAAACTGGCGAATGCAGGTGCACCTGTTCCACGTCCGAGAAGAAACTGGGAACAACTGGGAGGGATGTCCTTCAATAAAAAATTGTGGATTTTCCTGTATGAGGAACAGGCAGCTGCCATTCTGGACAGGGGATACAAAGGAGATCTGGGTACTGTGTTTGTCGCCGGTGCTCGCGTAAGTAATGCTGAAAATGTAAGGGCCTATGATGAAAAAGCTCAGATCCTTCCCCAGGCCACACTTTCAGTGGAACACTATAACAGATTGCTAAGACTGGTAGAAAAAGGCGTAAAACCTGAAATCTCTATGGAAATCAAGGCTCAGTATCAGACGCCTGATAAAGGAATGGAATACAATGTGATAGCGGAAATTCCGGGTACTGATTTAAAAGATGAGGTGGTGATGTTCGGTGCCCACTTTGACAGCTGGCATACCGGTACCGGAGCTACTGACAATGGTGCAGGGTCTGCCATGATGATGGAGGTAGCCAGAATATTATTGGAAACTATCAAAGAAAGTGGAATTCAGCCAAGAAGAACATTGCGTCTTGCTCTTTGGTCCGGAGAAGAACAAGGTCTGTATGGATCTGCCAACTATGTGCGGACTCATCTGGCTGAAACCGAGCCGGGAGGTTGGATCCCTAAAGTCCTTAAGCCTGAACAAAGCAAAATTTCGGCATATTATAATCTCGATAACGGAACAGGAAAAGTTCGTGGAATCTATCTGCAGGGCAATCCTGAGGTATCCTCAATTTTCAGAATTTGGCTGGATGCATTCAAAGACCTGGATGCCAATACGATCACACTTAGCAATACAGGAGGAACAGACCACTTACCATTTGATGGAGTGGGTGTACCAGGTTTTCAGTTTATTCAGGAGCCTATGGCTTATTTCAACCGTACTCATCATTCCAATATGGACAATTGGGATCACCTTGTCGCTGATGATATGAAGCAGGCAGCCACTATTGTAGCGAGTATGGTATGGCATACTTCACAGAGAGACCAAAAATTACCACGAAAACCATTGAAGATGGATAATGAGAAAGTTACTGAGGGAACGAGGTAGTTGAAACACTGATTAATCGGTTAATCGGTTAATATCTAACAGCCGGGTTTAGGCGTTTAGGCGTTTAGGCGTTTAGGCGTTTAGGCGTTTAGGCGTTTAGGCGTTTAGGCGGGAACAGCCGAAGCGTATAAGAGTTGAGTAGTTTATGAGTTTAATGGGTATTGTAAACAGCCAAATTAAAAGCAGGAACAGCCTGAAAGCACATTTTTATTTAATAAGATAATGGTCGCGGTGGTGACAAAAAGATTGGGGCGAATCATGATTCGCACTTTTTTTTTGAAGCAATCTCACAACAGCCAATGAAGGTTATTTGACGGGAATCAGTAATGATATCCCCAGCGTCAGGGATAGCAGCGAACACGAAGCGACACAGGAGCGAAGTAAAGCGGATAGCCCGACCGAGAGTAATCTGAAATTGCATATTCAAAAATTGCAATTTCAGATTACCTCGCGGGGACGCCCAAATTTTCCTACAATCAATTATCCTCAGCGAGGGAATACTCGGGTGATTCAATGAGCTGCGAAGCTTTTTCTTTTGCAAGACGGGATGCTGTAGCGCGTTTGTATCCCAGATTGATAAGAAAAATACCGGTAATGGTAAGACTAAGCGCAAGAATAGTCCATGAATTGACTGTTTCGCTCAGGAAGACGAAGCCCAGCAGGACAGCTACCACCGGATTGACGTATGCGTATATCGACACGAGTCCGACCGGGAGATGTGTCAATGCATAAGTGAAAGCAGAATAGGCCCCCAAAGAACCAAATAAAATGAGATAAACAAGGGCAATTAAACTGGCATTGGTGATCATGGGAAGATTCTGCCAGTCTTCGAATATCAGGCTTCCAATTAATAAAAATACTCCTCCCCAGAAAAGCTGGCAAGCGGCATTCCACATGGGATCGGCGGCGTTTTTACGGTTCTTGACGATGATACTTCCAATAGCCCAACTGATGGTAGCCAGAATCGTGGCAATCATGCCTTCTAAAAAATATTTTGTTCCGGTGAATTCCATGCTGTCTCTGAATAGCAGAAATATCCCGGTCAATCCCAGGAACAGTCCTGACCAAACCCAAATGTTGGGCCTGGTACTGGTCGGCACTGCCAGATTAAGCAACACCACAAAAACCGGCATGGATGCACATATCACGGATGCTAATCCGCTGGGAATGTAGAGCTCTGCCCAGCTTACCAGTCCATTGCCCACGGTGATCAGCAAAAAACCCGGCAGCATCTGCGATCGAAACACATCCAGGGAGAACCAGGTCCTTTTTCTCCATAAGTACACCAGCATGAACAAAAGGATAGCGGCCGTGAATTGACGGATGCCCGCAAAAATCAGTGGAGGAAAGCCTTCAACCCCAATTCTTAATGCCATATAGGTGGTGCCCCACACTATGCATACAAAGATCAATGCAAGATAGGCGCGGGGATTTGCTTTCAAGTGAGAGATGATTTATGATAAAGTAAAATCCGATAACGGTTCATGATGCAAATATCTTATTAAACCGGAATAACAAACAGTAGCAGTTTTGTATTTGTTGAGCAGATCAGATTCCGTAGTTATGAGATATGAGAGATAAGAGATAAGAGATGATAACAGCCAGTTATGAGTTATGAGTTATCTGAAGGACCGCGCAGTAGAGCGAAGCGGCACCTCGCGGTGAATTATGGGTTATGAGGTGACTGCAAATTAACAGCCGTGTTTTTTTTATTTAAAATCAAGATCAGAGTTGTAAAGGGGCACGCATTGTCATGCGCTCGGCCCGATGAGCAGGGTGTGAGTTGGTGTGTGGAAATTGTGTATGATTGCCAATAAATTAGCAATATCAAAAAATGCAAAAACCTCCATTAGATTGCACCACCTCCCCTTCTGCTTTGAGTACGTGGAGGAGGTGATTCAGAACCACGGGACTTTGTCTGAGGCGGAGTGACTCTGGAGGGAACCTGATTACTTCTGACTGGTTGTTGATTCTTTACAGCAGGATCACCACCTCTTCGCGGAGTATTTTGAACAGGACTTCTTGATGGACTTGTTCTTTCGTTTCTTTCTGGAACGGACTGTGGTGGTCTGACAGCAGGTTGATTTCCTCTGCGGGGAGTATTTACCGGAGGATTGACTGTTTCGCTCCGTTGATTTATGGGAGGGCTATTCCGTGGTGGGCTAGCCGGAGGAACTCCTCCTCTCCTTGGAGTGTATTGTGGTGGATTGTCTCTGATTGTACCCTGATTACCGGGATGATAGTTGTGGGGATTATCTCTGTGGGATAATTGTCTCTGTCTAAGTCTTCTCAGGTCATACGAGGAATAGGCAGGAGGAAGTCTCTGAACTACGACCCAGGTATTCCCATAGGGATATAAATAATTGTTCTGATACAGGTCATAATAAACCCCAATCTCAGGGAAGAAAACATAACGGGTATCAGCTCTGTAGCCGTAAGCAGGTGCCCATGGCGGAGGACTGTAAGAAGAATACAAATCATCCTGTGTATATCGCGGACTGGAACAGGAACTAAGAAGAAACATGGTCATCCCTATTATCGGAAGTAAGATCCAGGCTTTATATATCGATGCAATTGGACTATTCATTTTTACAATATTTGCGTGCGCACATAGAAAATGCTTCGAAGTTTGCACTGGTTATGAGTAGGTTTTCAATTACATCGGCGCTTTCTTTTTTTAGTTTAATTCTTAAAAAAAGTTGTTTTGAGTTAGCTGCGGACCAACTAAAAAGAACTTCCATACTTTATTAACGTAATCACAACGGAGTTGGTTACTGCTGAAAAGGTTAAAACTGTGTCTTAAGTTACAAGATTCAGTTAAAGTATAGGAGTTTACAGATATGTAAGAGATGAGATGACAAAGCCAATTATGAATGATGAATTATGAATAAAAAAGCTGGTTAGCAGCTTTTAAAGCTAAATCCGGCATATTGTCAAAATGAAGATACGCACTAATCTTGCGTTTTCTCTCTATGTAAACAGGCAGATTTGCATTATTAGTTTTGAATGATGACTTTACGAACAATTTGAAATTCCCGAATTGTTTGTGTTTAGGCAAATCATTGTTTTCCTTGACAGAAGGCACTTTTGTAAGAGTAAAGAAGATTAATTTGAATTCATTGCAGGAAAGATGGTCATTTATCATGTGCACTGAATAACTATAAATTGTTCTATAAGGAGCTGATTATCTACCGGATATTCTTTTTCAGATAAATATCCTGGTGCTCCAAAACATCACCGGAAGCATTTGGCTTGATTTCAAAAAGTAACGCTTCATCTCTGTAAGTGGCATTCAAAATTTCCAGCTGAACCGGATCTACCTCAATTTTATATCTTCCGGGAGGAATGTCCATAGCATAATATGCTCCATTGGAGAAAGTCCTTAACTCTGTTTCATACTTTGAATCAAGACCGGTTATTCTAAGACGCAATCCTCCCAGGCCTTTGAATTCACCATTTTTCTCAACATAAATGTTTCCTTCGACGATACCTCCGCGGTAGAATGGAATTTCAATCCGCTTATGTTGATTCGGGTCCATAATGATAGTGTATTTCTCATGGAGCGGAACAAGTGTGGGATCGGACAGGGCATTTCGATTGATCGTCAAAGTATATTTATGATATGACTGCAATTGATTTAATCTGATAATACTATCTCTTCCTACTATTGTAATAGCAGTTCTATCCAGTTTAAATGCTTTGTAAGGAAGTAATTCATCTCCTTCATCATATGCTCCTGAACCATTATTGTCAACAAAGAAAAGTAAGGAAGCCGAAGCTCTACCCACTTGCTCGCGATTGGACGGTGTCAGATGTGTATTTGGAATATCCATCCCAATGGATCCATTCAAAGATTGGCGGAAAGAAACATGCTCTCCCATACTCCTGAATGTAGAAGTGGAACGGAATGCTTTGAAATCAATGATCAGGCCTGCATCAAATGTCGCATTTTGGAAAACATGATTATAACCTATACTGACATTAAATCGTCCGGTTCTTTTTATTGTCTTTGAAATTTGCAGCTCTGAACGCATTAATTGTCTGATTCTTGTATCCAGTACAATTTGCCCTCTCATAAAGAGTCCATGCAAATAAACGGGCAAACCCGGTCGCCGGATCAAATTGTAAGTAATGGCTCCGGTAAACTGCCCCTCGCCTTCCACTGATGATGATCTGCTTGTAAAAATGGCGTCCCTATAATTCAACCGCACATTAAGTCTGCCCATTCTCACATTGAGGTCGGCTCTTAATCTGGTACTCATAATTTCTGCAAATACAATATGTTCAGCACCTAAGACAATTCCCAGGCTTACAGTATTCATTTGAATGGGAAGAAAATAATTAGCTGTGTACTCTTCAATTGCATTCCGGAAATTAAATACTCCCTGACCGGTAAACTTAGTGTAAGTAAAATTGATACTCTGGTTGGAAGGATATAACACACTTCCATTTAATCTGTAAAAAGCGGATGGCGCCAGATCCATGCTCATCAAATATTGCTTTGCAATTCTTGCACTTACATTCCCATAGACTATGGGTTTTGTCTGGAATGGATCATTGCTGAGATAATCTGTTCCCACTTTCATGGTGAGCCAGTTGTTGATGCCATAAGCAATATTACCTTGTGCCACAATACCTCCCGGGCTTTCAATATGGAATGCCTGTTCAGGCGTACCGGCCTGTAATTGATATTGAAACACTCCTTTGGGTAAAAAATTAAATGGAACCTGAATTTGACGATCGATTTCTTTAATCTGACCATCCGGTGTATAGATTCTGATTCGCAATCTGGAACTTCCATAAGTCAAAGGAACATCAAACCGATAATATCCCAGGGCATCGGCTCTTACGAACTGAATGAGTCTTTCGTTTAAAAATAATTCTACCTCTGAATCAGGTGCTGTGTATCCATCCAGGTTGTAGGCATCATAGGATCTGCGGGGTTCGACCGGTTCATTTGAAATGGAAATTCCTCTCATGGGTCTGAAGTCCAGGCCTGTGGTATTCATTTGACCCAGTATAACATTGGAGAATAAAGGATTATCGCGGACGACGAATCGCCAGTAAACATTGCTGAGCTGTATTGCACCTGTTCCATCAGTAATTTTATAGCCAAAAATTCTGCCCTGTATATCACCTCCCAGGATTTCTGCTCCTATACCGGCATTATAGGAAAGACTTAATTTATTTGCCCGAATTTCTGAAGAGATGTTATAATCCAGCATGGCACCAGCCAGCCATTTTCTGTTTCTGTCAATTTTGATACCACCGTTATCAGATGTGGTATCCAGAGGAATCAAACCAGTTCGATAACCTTCTCTTTCTCTGCGAGCCTGAACCGGTAATTTATGAGGAGTTTCCAGCCTGAGCGTAAGCTGCATAGTATTGACTGTAAAGGACAAACCAAATACTTCTTCAAATACCTTTGGACTCAAATAATAATCCAGTGTTCCAATTCTGAAGTCCGATTGTTCCAGCGTGTGAATTGCTTTTGAATATGTAATAATTTGATGTTGAAGGTCGATTCTATATTCCCGATCCGGACTAAGAAAATTCCCTTCAATTGTAAAATCAGACATTTTGGTCTGAGTATGAACTTCAAAATATCTGAATAGCTCCAGAACCGGCAGATAATATTGTTGGGTCGTATAATCATAAACAACTCCGACATAAACATTTCCAATACTTTGATGTCTAAAGCTAAGGAGCAGTTCTTCCTGATCCTGATCTTGTGCCATTACAGCAGGCACTTCAATAAAGAGTGACAATAATCCTGTGAATAAAAAAATGTATTTCCGGCTAAAACAGGCACTTACCGCTCTAAGCAATAGTGCCGAAATGGAATCTGTGCAGATAATATGTATGCCGGAAAACTTCATAGAGGCAACACTGAAAATTTTCGTAAAGTGTTGAATTTCTTTCGCATCCGGACGAATAGTGTAGTAGTAATCATGTAGTTTTCTTATCAATCTATTCCCAACAAGTACCCTAAATTCAAATAAAACCTCGACTCTTCTTTATATCAAACAATCCCATTCAACCTGCTAAAATCATTTCAATGGCAATTCCACCTCTACTGTATAAATTACATCCGGTGCCTGTACTAAATCCCCCGTTGCCATATCACTTCTTTTTGTTACAAATTTGAGTTCCAATTCATAATAACCCGGTTTCAGATTTTCAGTTTTCAATGCCAATCTGCGTTTTGTATTAAAATATGCTGTAGTAGATGTCTGAGCTTCTGTGACAGAGGACCCACCTGAATCTTTGAGTGCAGCGCTGAATGTTCCGATAAAGGGAGCATTTCCAAGTCGCTCAAGTACCGGTATCACTATCAACTCCTTTTCCGTTTGTTCAATCTCTAAATCCCGGATGCTCAGTCCTGTTTCTACCTTACCTTTTTTGTAAAATACTGCAATGACCTGTTCAAATTTGAAAGAGATCTGAGCATTAATGGATTCCTTTGAATTTTCAGCCAGCACAGGGACTTCCGGACTGGATAGTACTTTGATACGGGTGAAATAGAATCCATCATTCATTGCGGCAGAGGGTCTTACCTGAATTCTTACTGTCTGTTGTTGGTTGGGTTCTAAAATAAAGCTTTTGGGAAATGCACGGATATAAGGGTCTAATCCAAAAGCTTCGGCAGCTGCTTCATCTTCATATTGCATTACAAGATTACCTTTTTCATCAGAACCCGGATAGCCAAAGGCAAATGATACTAAAACTTCCTGAGGAACTGTCGAGCGATTGCTGACATATAAATTAGCTATTCCACTTTTTTCGTCAACAAAAAGTGAAGATGGGGCTAGCGAGACCTGGGCAGTAATTCCTGAGATAACACACATATTCACTAAAGTAAAAACCAGAGAATGTATTATACGTTTGATGAATACAGTTTTCATAAAAAATTAAATTTTGTTGAATTATTTTCCATTTAACTGGAGTGGCTAATAATTAGATTTCAAGAAAAATCAGGACCGTGAACACTTTTGACACAGTCCTGATTTTATAAATTAATCGATTAGATCAATTGTATTCAGCTGTCAATTTGACATCCCCCGTATACACACCTGGAACTTGTCCGGTGGCAGGAACCACAGAACCACCCAACAACACATATATCAAGTTGAAACCAGATACATCATTCGTTGGAAATGTAGCGATAGTTGTTGATGTGCTTATATTCACCGGCGATGTCGCATCGTTGTCATTCGCAAGTCCCCACATAGATGTGAAAGTAACCGGTAAGTCATTTGTGCCATCAGAGAGATTAGAAGGTACATCGTATGTAAGATCCACACTAGTACCCGATCCTGCTGACACTGTAAACACACCTCTTGACTCCGAACCTGTTGAAGTTCCTGCTGAGACCAATGTCGTTCCTGTAGAACTAATTGTCTTTGTAACTCCGGGACTCACCAAATCAAAATCAAGATTGGATACTTGCGTGACTACAATCTGCTGTACCACAGTAGCCCTTGCTTCTGTTTCAGCATCAGCATTTTGCTGTGCCTGAGCTGCGACACTCATTCCGATAAAAAGCCAAAGGCTCAATACCACCTTGTAATTAAAAAACTGCTTCATGAGAAAATAAATTTAAATAAATAAAAAATATTAAAAATTAAACTAATACACATATAATTGATTGACAGAAATTTAAATCTGAGTATAACTGACTGTGACATTAATAACCCCCTCGTATTGACCGGCCTGAATATTTCCAATTGGACCCAGGCCACCATATATAAATAAATAAGCTGTGGCCAGAGGTGCAGAATACCCCTGATATGACGGAGTAGGAGGTGGTCCGGGTGCCCCGGTAGTCCTTCTGATCACCGGGAATGTGAATGATTGAAATCCTGTTTGTAAAGCAATCGCCTGTGAGCGGGCTGTCAGGGGATCTGCCGCACCCATGTTTGAGTAGGCCCAATTCAAACTCACCGGAATCATATTAGAAGCATCCAACTGCAAAAAGGAAGGAATATCAATATGCACAGTAATATCAAGATCAGCCTGTGCCTGGATTTCCAGTATAACCACTTCATCATCCATTAATCCTACCTGAATTGTCTGATTGGATCCTGCGACAAGTACACCCGCTGCCAAATTAAAATCCAGGCCCTGTGGATTAAGATTCTGGATGATAATACCTTCAGATGCAAATGTGCCAAAGTTAATTCTTTGTGCCATTCCTATTCCCATAGCAGAAAAGCAGGCAAGGGCTACTAAGATTGTGCTATGAAATGGATTTTTCATAAGTATTCAATTTCAAATGCAAAAATTCCTTCATAATTCCCGGGATTGATTCCTGACAAGTTCATCTCTCCTCCGATCCAAAGGAAGTATTCCCCTGTATCACTGAAGTTTAATTCACGAATCAAAGGGTCCAAATATTGAGAAGCTTGTTGATTATCCTTTGGAAATCCACTGACGTTAAATTTGAACCTCAGATTTCCTTCACCATTTGAATTACCCAGCTCCATGTAATCCAGAAAAAGTATACTAAAACGAGCGAGTGGGCTCCCCTTAATCCTTATCATACCGGCTTCCGCATCTTTATTCGGCTGCACAATTAGTTTTCCATTGACAGCCTTTGTTTCATCAATGGCAAGTGAATTCACAACAATAATGTCAATTTCGCTGATGTCAGGAACAGATGCAGTTACCTTGATATTGATGACAGATTGTGCAAATATGTTAGAAGAACATAATGCAGAGGTCAGTATTATCAGACCGAAATTTAATACAAACTGAAAGCTAATGGCTTTCAAATTGTTTTTATTCAATCTTTTATATAGATAAATTATCATACTATTTGTTATACAATATTTTCAATTGTCCACTTCCGAATACTGATTTGATTTGCAGAACATATATTCCGGCTTTCAATTCCTGAGGTTGATATTCGATCCCTTGCCGGCCTCCGTTCAATCCGATTTGATTTTTATAATCTATCAATTTGCCACTCATGTCGTAAATTTCCAGATCTACAAATCCGGGTTCCGGCATTTCAATCTGTACTTTGGTAAAATCAGAGAAGGGATTAGGATAAGTGTGGATGAGTTTCATCTTTTTGGACAAATACTGCGGATCGCCCACATGTCCATTTTTGTGGATAATGATGGAGAAAGGCTGATTTTGATCTCTGCTTGTGAGCAAATCTTCAGGCAATGTATAATGGACCACTTTTGTAGGTAAATCCTGCATCACATTTGAATCCGGAGGTGCTTCAAGCAGATCAGAGGCAGTTTTGAAATGAAACTCATACCGCTGATTCTCCTTCATCGAAATTGCTGTACTCCGAAGATGATCATGCAATTCAATTGTCCATTCGGAAGGCCAGTTATCTGGCAGTGTCCAATTGAGACTAAAAAGTCCCTGGATACTTTCGCCTTTATCTATTCCATTAATATACAGCGGAATGCTTATGAATTCATCAGCCTTTTTTACAGGCAGCGCATTAATGGAAAGTGGAATTTTTTCGAGTTGGGATGGACAGGTAAACATGGTCAGCCATCTTTCGGACAAGGGTTCCAGCATAAATGCATCCCAGGGATCAGCAGATTTTTCTGCCTCATCCATAAAGCTTACAAAGGCCTGTGCCTGCAAATTACTACCCTTCAGCAGAATCGGAAGTGTAATATGATCCGGCTGTCCATTGCGTTGAAAAATTCCATCATCTGTGAAGACCTCATCGGTAAAACTCAATGCCGGATTTGCATTATTTGCCCTCACCCAATAACTTTGAAATGGAGCAATATGCCCATTGTGAGAACCGGTGACGCCATTAAAAACTTTGAACTCACTATCAGTGGGATCCCATATATAAATAGAATTGTCCAGATTTGTTTTTGTCCAGCCGGAAGTAGCACCCCAGTTAAGAGATTCACCTGTCGGATTACCCAGCAAATTCCAGCCCCTGTCTGCTATATTTGTTTCAAAAAATTCATTTCCTAAAGGCCCGCCGGGAGACTGTGTTCCGTTCCTTGGAGTATATGTTAGTGGAAAAGTAGACTGATTATATGTAAAAGAACTTCCTGAAAACAAGGCGTTCGTGGGAACACTAATATTTCTGGGTAAAGCAAGATTATACAGTGGGTCTGAGGCTATATCACCAAACACAAAAAGAAAATATCCTCTGCCAGACGTGACATTTTGGTTTATGGAATTGATTGTTCTCCAACTCATATTGGTAGTCAGGGTATCTGTCTCATCAAACCAAAGAAGATTGGGTTGTCTGTCAGGATAAGTGGAGCCTGTAAATCCCTGAGTGATGAAATTGTCCAACAATTCATCATATGTCACTGAAGGGGAGGGGGATGAAATCATGTACCAGCTCGTTCCTGTGGTAATAGTTGCTTCAAGTGCTGCTCCGGTTGCATATCGTATGATTACAATTCCACTTCCACCACTTGCTCCCTGCCTGTTATTGTTTCCTCCTCCACCACCGCTGCCTGTTCCATTTAATCCTGGAGTAGGAGCTATATTATTATTGGCACCATTGCCTCCTACGCCTGACCCACCTATTCCCACAGGCAAATTAATCTGAGCGGCTCCTCCGCCCCCACCCCCGGCATAAAAAAGCGGAGTCCCTGAAATATCATTCAGGAGACCTAAGCCCCCATTTCCACCAGCTTCACCCGCGACACCACTTCTATTCTGGCCTGCGCCACCTGCGCCTCCGCCCCCTGAAGCAGCTGCTCCCGCCGGAGATCCGGACGATATTCCTCCATTATTTCCTTGTCCGCCTGAGGAGCTTGCAGGCTGTGTGCCCGCGCCTCCTGCACCATCCCGGGATCCTCCTCCACTTCCACCCGCATTACCTGGGCCATTTCCTCCAATACCTCCGCCTCCTCCCAAACCTACCAGTGTTGCAAATGAACTATTTCCACCATTTGAGCCTGAAAAATTTCCTGCCGCTCCCGGATTACCTCCGTTTCCTACCACGATACTCACAGGGCTGGAAAGTGAGCTAATGTCATAATTTTGAAGATAAACATATCCGCCTGCGCCGCCGCCTCCTGAACCTGCATTTGCAAATGCAGTGGAAGTACCGCCTCCTCCTCCACCTCCGACAATTAACACATCAATATGTGTCACACCTGAAGGAATATTCCAGGAATGTGCACCCGGAGTATTGAAAATAACAACGACAGGATCACTGACATATGTAAATTCTACCTGAGCAGTAGCTATAATATTTTGGGCATTTATTGTGCCTGTAATCACTGCTGTGCCCGGTTGTATTCCTGTGCTGAGCAAAGCGGTGTATGTCCCGTTTCCATTGTCAGTAACTGAGCTGAGCGTTCCCAGTGTGGTATTAAGAGTAACATTTGCGCCACCAAAAGGGATATTATTGCCACCAGAGGTTTTTGCTTGTACTATAATTAATGTTGTACTTAAGCCATCAGCAGGAATGCTTGCATCAGCTGCCGTGATGGTGCATTGGTTTGGATCGGGAATAAGCGGAAAATTATGTCTTATGATCATTTGCCCTCTGGCGCCGCTTCCACTTGTGCCGTTTCTTCCACCGCCACCGCCGCCGCCGCCAGGAACAAATCCATTTTGTCCATTTCCTGAAGTAAGGCCACCATTACCCCCATTACCAGATCCGGTTCCTCCTGTTCCTGCTGTATTAGCGGCTCCATTGGTACCATTATTTCCATTGACTGTTTCAAATGCTGATCCTCCACCACCGCCTCCGGCTCTGTTAGCCCCATTATTATGTCCATTCCCTCCGTTACCTCCACTGAATCTAACGGCTCCCACACTGTTTGAGGCAAGACCACCTGCACCTCCGCCCTGAGTAGTTGAGGAAGCTCCTCCAGCAGCCCGAACCTGAGACCCTGTAGCGAACTGTGTCAATCCACCGGCCACTCCGGGTGCCCCTCCATTTCCTATCGTTACATTATAGGTACCAGGCGTAACACTAAAGGTTCTTGAAGCATATGCTCCACCACCTCCTCCACCTTTTCCGGTAGTAGTTGTGGACCCTCCTCCACCGCCTCCCCAGGCACGGACTGTAATTTCGGTCACATTGGGTGGAACTATGTACGTTCCGGAGCTCGTAATTGTTGTAAACTGCTGAGGCGAATAAGAGAAATTAGATACAGTGACCGTTGATCTCCCAAAACGCTGATCCACGGAATATACATAAAAGCAAAATAGACCTCCCACATCCGCCAAATATTGATATGTTCCTGATTGAGAATTCGGACCAGTATTTACTGTAAATTGAGTATTGACTCCATTGATGGAAATGCCGAAAGGGTCATACTGAGGACCATCCGTGTCAAAGGTTTGATAGTTCCAGTTAAATGAAAGAATTCCGGGATGTGTGCCCGGTATATTGATACAGTATTGCGTATAATTAGTTGTATTATTTTGGTTATCAGACCCATATAATGCTACACTATTCGGAGCATTATTGATATTAATGTAACCGTCCCCACCATTAGCTGCAAGGGTCCATTGGGTCGGAGCAAAAACGCCTGAAAATCCAATGACCGGCTCTTCAAAGAAAAAGCTTACAATTGAATTAGCGGAATTGTGATTTTCAGCTGCATATGTGTATTGACTCCAACACATTACAATGGCCAAAAACAATAAGCTGCCTCTTGTTTTAAAAGTGTGTCTGACTGCTGATCTCATAACTTACATTCTTCACCCAAATCATTCGAAAATTCTGACCCTGATTGTTAGCATTTGAAAACTTCTTTATTCAGCTTTCAGCGCGTCCTATCTCTATTCAGAATTGCTATCAAATATATTTTAAATAGTACGATTTTTTATAATATATGCGTGAAAGTGCCCTTTTGTTGAGTGAAGGTGCCATTTTTGATATTGGATGAATATATTAACAAAATAATATATGTATAATGCTATTAATCTGTAGTTTTTCTACTATATGTGTAGTGAATTTATCCTACAAGAACGCTACAGGAAAAATGACAAAATGGAGGCTTTTTGACCTGACTTTTGTCTCATTTATCAATATGAAAAAATGTATAAGTCTTGATATTAGAGAAATAAATATACGTTTGTATTAATATTTCATATTCTGCTGACATTTCGGATAACTATTTTTGGCAAAAAAACATGAATCCAGTAAAAATCGGCTTCTGCGTTCTATTCTGTTTAATCATTTTAAGTGTATCAGCACAACAGAAAATGAACGCTGACAGCACTTCAAGGCAAAAGTGGTTCATAGGGAGCGACCTTACTTCTCACCTCAGAGCAAATTCAGGATATAATATTCAGTCGGGTTTTCAACGAGAAGACAAAATTTATACTTTTGGTTTTGATATGTTCACTCACTTTAATTATGCAAGTTCAGATAAATACCATGGACCATTTGGGAATCATTTCCAGATCAGTTATAACAAGAAATATCTAAAAAATAAGAAAGCAAACAGGTTCTTTCAAAAATATGATGGATATGAAATTGCCTATAGCAGAGCCAAATTTGAAAATTATATCAGAGTTTATGAAGAGAACGGCATCTGGAAAAGGTCGTATTCAGGTAGAACAGAAGGAACAGTTCCGGGGATTGTGTTCTTGCAATCAAGATTAAAGCTTGGTTATATATTCGGTTTCAGACATTCTTTTAAGTTCGGTATATACTTCGATGCAAGCATGGGGTTAGGAGTTTCAATTTATCATAATCAGGAAGTTTCATATCCATATAAACATGTAATAGAGCCCACCTACAGCGGACCTCCCCTATTTCCTGCAGGAAGCTTTGATGGTTTAGATTTTATTGGTTCAGTGGCCGATAAGTTTTTTACACATTCCATTGTTGAAATCAATGAAGGAGGTGTAGCACTGGCATTCCAGGGTAGAATAGTGGTTGGATATGAATTTTAACAAAAAAAAACCGATATCCAGTATGGTCTTTTCCATCCGAATATCGGCAAGTGAGTTAGCGACACTATTAAAACGATCTTTATAAAGCCGGATTCAACCGGTAAAGTTTATGTAGTAATGGGTTGAAAATTATTTGCTGATAAATATTTTTCCGGTTGCGGTTGGGCGGTTTTGTGTATCTGAAATTGTGAAGAAATACATTCCATCAACAAAGTGCGCAGGTATTTGAAATTGAATGTTTTTTTGATCTGCCTTATTAAAATCACGGATGATGACCATTTTCCCTGAAACATCAAAAACTCGCAGTTTTCCGCCTGATAAATGATCTGAGGTCTCAATTGTCAGCACCTCTCCCGTTGAAACAGGATTAGGGAAACTATTCAAAACCTTGACAATTGGTTCAGTAGTACTACTTGTACTAAACTCAGCCTGAGGTCTGAATGCTACAAAATCAGAACCTACTGTGAAATTCATAACAGGAGAACCAAAATCAGCCCGGTAAAAGAGCATGGTATGATCTGAAGAAGTTTGTCCCTGACTTAGTCCAAACGCATCCATCAATACCTGTGGTGCAGGTGCTCCTCCCAGATAAACACTGTCCACAAATGTTCGTTGAGTATCGAACAAAAGTACATCCATTGGCTCTGAAGGAGATCCATCCGTTCCCGGGATAATAAGCGTACCATAACCAACAATCTCACGTGTCTGAGTTGATATGCGTACATTCACTCCGGGTACTGCATTCAGCCCAAATGCCGCCACAGTTAATTCAAATGGAACTACTTCCCTCCTGCTCTGCGTCCAGCTGTCCTCATAGGTGACCGGAAATTTTACAACATCATGGCGACCATCGTACAAAGTGCGGTTACCAACAAAACGGAGTTTGTCATTTGCACCCCCTGTTATAAAACCAATTGGATAAGAGATATCCGCCATATCCCGGCCAAGGTCAAACCAACCTTCATCATCCATTGCATCATACTGTTGACTGGGAAGATCAAAGACCTGAAAGACAAGATTCCTTTCATAGAAATTCAGTGCACCTGGAAAATCACCATCATTCTCCGCACTTATAAAATTTGTAACAAAGAAGGTATCAGCAACCAAATCCGAATAGTCCCAAACCTGATCGGGTCCTGCGGTAGGGTAATTAACTACCGGAGGAGCCGCCGAATAAAATGTATCAGCGAATGTCGCCTCACGCGGAAAATTTTCAGCAGTAATAGTAATCTGTGCCGATATATTACTTGCCGAAATCAATCCTAAAATGAGAATGGGAATGTGTAAAAAAATTGTTTTCATAGATTAATTTGAAATGATTCATGAGAAAAAAGGATTAAAATCGCTCCTGAACCGATATGATAAAATGGATTTCAAAATTCGCTTGTTTGCTTCACAAAGGTAGACGGGGCGGGCATCGCGGAATATCAAAATCGAATCAAAGAGTATCAATATTGGATAAAATGGCTGGTTGCTGGTTGTAACAGCCGGGAAAAGCTTCAAGCCTCAAGCCTCAAGCTGCAAGTAAACAGCCAGAACAGCCGGAAGAAGCTTCGAGCCGCGAGCTTCGGGCTTCGAGAAAACAGACGCTTCTGGATTCTGGCTTCTGGCCTCTGGCTAAACAGCCGTGTAAGCGTTGTGAGTTGTGAGTTTGAAGCAGCCATTTTGTGCATAAAAGTGGTTTTGTCGTCCATGAATTGCAAATTCATGAAATATTGGATCTAAGTCAAAGACTTAGACCATCGGAATGGGTGGTAAGTGAGTTCGTAGTTGGAAGCTACGAGTTGAGTGTGTATAAAAAAATGCGTCACTTTGACAGATTGCTGTCAAAAATCGTCACCTTTTGCCGCAGGCAAAAGCCGTCACCTTGCGAGCGTAGCGAAGCAAGGCCACCGTGCTACGACCTGAGCCTCCTAGGTAGTTGCGATTCTATACCAACTTAAGATAATTCCCGGGAGTTTCTCCAAAATGGTCTTTGAAGCATTTGATGAAATAAGCCGTGCTGCTGAATCCAGTTTGGAAAGCAATTTCTGAAACTGTTCCCGATTGATTCTTTAAAAGATCTGCAGCTCTTTGGAGGCGAAGCGTCTGGATAAATTGATTGGAAGATTGATTGACAAGGGCTCTCAATTTTCTGTTTAAATTTGGCTTGCTCATACTTAGCTCAGATGCCAGCATATCGACATTAAATGATTCATTTGACATATTTCTTTCAACAATTGCCAGAGCATCTTCGAGGAAGGTCTGATCGATCGAATTAGCGGTCACTTCCTCTGGTTTCAATGAAATCGAAGTTGCGAATCGCTCCCTCAGTTGTTTTCTCAGTTGAATAAGATTGCTAACTCGTAGCTCTAACTCTTCCGCATCAAATGGCTTTAACAGATAATCGTCTGCGCCCATGCGAAGTCCTTCCAGTTTTTCATCTCTGCTCGCTTTAGCCGTGAGCATGATAATTGGAATGTGAGAGGTTCGAAGATCATTTTTTAATGTATCACATACTTCATATCCAGATTTTTTGGGCATCATGACATCAGTAATGATCAGATCAGGCGTATGATCTATAGCGGCCTTTATCCCCTTCTCACCGTCCTCAGCTTCCAGAATTTGAAATTGATTCCTCAGTTTTTGACTAATGAACATTCGCAGGTCAGGATTGTCTTCAATAATTAGTATTCTTGAAAGTGTTTCTGAAGGTTCTGCTTCATCCTCTATGAAAATCATATTTTCAGGAATGGGTATCAAAGGAGAACTTCTTTCTGCATGCATTGAAGCATCGAAAATTTCACCGGGGTTAAGATGTGCTTTACCTAATGGAAAACTCATACTCATTTTTGTCCATTCACCTTGCTCACTCTCTGCTGATATCTTTCCATGATTTAATTCTACCAATTCTTTGACCAGGGCAAGACCGATTCCCGTGCCACTGCGTTCTGTTAAATTTCCGGGCTCCACCTGAAAGAATCTGTCAAAAACAAAAGACAATCTATCTTTCGGGATTCCGATACCGGAATCTGTGACACTTATTTCAAAATGCGAACTATTTAATTTTAACTGAATCTCAATTTTTCCACCCTCTCCGGTAAATTTGAATGCATTTGATAATAAATTGTACATGATTTTTTCCAAATGATCCGGGTCAAAATATACATTCAGCTCTACAGCAGGAAACTCCATTTGAACTGCAATATTCTTTTGCTGTGCAAGTGATTCGTATGCCCCAATGATTGCTTTTAAGAGCGGAATAATATTAATTTCAGTTGATTTTAATTGCATCTTTCCCGCATCTAGTCGGGTTAAATCCAGCAATTGATTGACAAGTTGAAGTTGAAGCTGCGCGTTTCTTTGAGCCATTTCAAGCATTCTCTTTTGCGCAGGATTGTCGATTGTTTCTATGACTTGTTGAAGTGGTCCCAACATGAGGGTCAGTGGCGTTCTGAATTCATGGGAAATATTGGCAAAAAACCTTGTCTTCAATTGATCCAACTCGGTTAATTGCTGTTTTTCTGTCCTGATTTTCCTGACCTTAATAAATAAATTATAAAATAAAATACCGGAGAATATTACAGTTCCAATTTGAAAACTTCTCATATACCACACAGATGGAGGCGTCAAATTAAACAAACTAATCACATATCCCGTAGTTCCAAGAAAAAGCATTCCTATTGAAATCAGGAGGATTTTTGCTGCTTCATCTTTCTTGATCGTAAGATAAATTATACCACAAATCGTCAGGATAATCCATATCAGCAGGAAGTAATTATGCGCATTCGAAATAATATACGGGTCACTGGTGAAGATCCTGCTGAGATAGGGAAACAAAGCAGTCAGGAGCGTTAGTCCAAACAAAATTTTGGAGAAAACCGGTATACGAACCCTCATTGAAACATAAGCATCCACAAAATAGTGAAGCGATAAAACGATGGCGCTAACCGTATAAAACCCAAAAAACGACAATATTCCTTTAAAAGGGAACATCCAAAAAGATTGTATCAGACCATTGCTATAGGCAAAATATAATGAGAAACTCAGCATCAATGCAGCAAAGTAAAGGAAGACCCTTTCCCTAAATAAGCCAAACATTACAAGACTGATCACAAAAAACAACAGCATGATCCCGGCATAAAATGAGAGCCAGCTAAGATTCCCTACCACACTATGGAGGACCTCAGATTCATCAAATAGGTTGATGTGAGAGATGTGATTCGATCCTTCTCCTTCCGAATAGACTACTCTGAATATCAACATCCTTGTTTCACCGGGATTCAGTGTCAATGGCAGATAACTGTGCCTCACCGGAATGAATTTGTCAGCAGCTATCATGTGAGCTCCTGACTTTAATTCTACAAACAATCCCGATGCAGCTACAATGTACATGGACACAGAATCAGCATCCAGACAAAAATGGAGTAATTGATTCTTAATGGAAGTACTCTCATTGGATACTTGCATTTTGCACCAAACGACAGAGAAAGGTTTGGCGCTGCGAATGCTTTCTGCCGGGGAAAATTGCAAATCGGGAGAAGATAAGATACTTTGTATATCAAACTGTGCAGAATCATCAACAAGGAAGGTAAGGGAATCCCCAATTGCAGTGATCTTCTGAGATCCTTCTGTGAGGACATGATCATAAATATTATCCTGCGCAATGCCTGAATGGCATATGCAAATACAACTAAACAGGAATAATAATAAGCGCATTATAAAAATATCAATGAGCTTGCAAGGTAGGATAAATTGTTATTTCATGGAATGCAGAATCGGACTGACCCGGGAAATTCAAAGAAATCTGTAATAATTTTATCTTGAAAACATGTCACTCTAACTGTATTTCAACCCCATTCAACCTTATTTTTCATTTCGCTTTCAGGAGATTGGATAACAGGTATTTACCTTGTTCAAAAATTCCGGTAAATATTAAAATCATGGCCATTCTTAAATTAGTGACATTTCTAAATTGGATCATCATTGCTTTCCTTGCTTTGATTTTCATTGGTATGACAATCTTTCCATCAAAGGGTGGCGATGCCGCAACAAAAGGATTGAGTGAGGGAA
Source organism: Saprospiraceae bacterium (assembly GCA_022841345.1). Lineage (GTDB taxonomy): Bacteria > Bacteroidota > Bacteroidia > Chitinophagales > Saprospiraceae > SLDF01. Next base: position 60,621 of record JALHRR010000004.1, on the reverse strand, counting down.
TCAATTATTTAGCATTATTTTTAATGCTTATATTATTGACGCTCAATTTACTTCCCTGGACATGGACCCGTTATGTAGGATTAGCGCTGGTAATTATCCCAATATGCTTTTTTGCTCTGTTACCACAGTTGGATAAAATGAAAAGAAGAGCTGCAGTTAAAAGAGAGGAAGCTAAACCAATATTTGAAGATGCTAATTTGGAAAAGGTGGCCAGGCTTATCCAGAGAGCAGACACTTCCGGTGTAAAGAAATGGATCGAACAAAATCCGGAATTACCATCGAAAGAAGGAGAATTATTGGGATATGCTATTGCTGAGGCAGCTTATGCTTTGCATCATCAAAATGATTTTCTTCAAAATGTTGCGCAACTATTTGAGGCTGGAGCTACATTGAAAATAGTAGATATTCCGGGTGAAAGTCCCATTTTCATAACTGCCTGTGCCGGAGGAAATCCGGATTTGATTCTATATTTGATCCATAAAGGTGCAGATCCGAATACCCGTGATATTTATTACGATCGGCCGGCAATATTATCTGCATCCAGCTCCAGCAGAGATCCAAAAGCAAGTGTTCGTGTGCTGCTTGAAAACGGCGCTGATCCTGAATTTATTTTCATGAATAATTCAATCAATAGTCCAACAAGTATCTTGTGGGACCTTTGCTATAATGGAAATTGGGAAATTGCTCAAATTCTGATCGAATACGGGGCCAATCCGGACTTCAAAACTGAGAATGGAAGCACTCCGCGAAGCATGATATTGGATTATGCACAAAATCCGGATTATCCTTCATCAAAGGAATTGCAGGATTTGGCAGAGAAATTGAAATTACAATAAACTGTGGTGCACGGATTACTTCAATTACTCTCCGAAAGTTCCTTCTCAACTTTTCAAGCAGCTGAATTCTTCGTTTGGAGCAACAAACAATAAGCTTTTGTTGTACCCCGGTGACGCCCCTTCCAGGCTTCGCCTGTGAAGGGGTGACATCTTTTTGCTGTCGCAAAAAGGTGACATCTCCGAAATAAATTGCCTGCAAAGCAGTCAATTTATTTCGGAGGTGACAGCTAGCGCTCAAGAAAAGTAGGCAGATCACAAGCAATACATTTTGCAAATTTTTTCCTGGCTAAGCAACGCCTTTACAGGCTCGTTCAATTGGCTCGTAGGGGGGCACGGCCGTGCCCCCCTACGAGCCAATTGAGGAAGCAAGTTTCTCACAGGCTATTTTCTCGCAGCTCGCAGCTCGTGGCTCGTGGCTCGAAGCTTCTTCTACTCCACTTCCTTATATGCCGGAATATGCCTTAATGTGTCTCTCACAAAATAAAACATGCCATTATTCTCATCAAAGCAATTTCTATTCAATTGCACCAAATGGCTGCTGTATAAATCGGGCTGATTGGCATAAGGAGTTTTAATTTCAAGGGGATAAGCATCAAAAATCATTTGCACTATTTGCTTTGCTTCCCGCAGATTGATGGGCCTCTTTGCTATGACTTCATATTCGCTTTTGCTCAATTCAAAATTTGGAACTGGATTGAGTTGCTGCAGTGGAGCTTGAGGAATCACAAAATGCTCTGCAACTTTCGAAGGCGTTTGAACTATTGCCATTTGCTGTTTATCTGCCTTTTGAAAATACAAAAAATACACCAGTGTACTACCCCAAAGCAACAACAAGGCTAGTGAAACTACCTTAAAAGTATCAAACTTAAATACCTGATTCTGCTGAGCATTTTGCTCCTCTTTATTCTGATTGATTTCGTCGTTTTTAGGTTGCCAGCTTTGCTTTGCTTCTGTTCGGGAATTTGAGATGGAAATGCCGTCAACCTGTATGCTTGTTTTGAGTTGATTCAGGCTGTCCATAAAGGCCCGTTTGTTTCCATCATGGCTTTGTCTGACTTTCTCAGGCTTTTTGCCATTTCGTATTTGAGTGATGGCGTCATCGATTTTCTTACAGTAGCCAGCATATTTCTGATCAATGCTGCTCAGTGTATTCCTGGCCTCATCAATTTTTCTTCCGTTTTCCTTGTGTACTTTTTCACTGTCAGCTATCAGCTTTTTTTGCTTATCCAGCCATTGAATTTTTTGCTCTTCAGCTATTTTTTTTTCCTTTTCAAATTCAGCGATGATTGACTCCAGATATTGATTTTTTTCATCCCTGTAATGCTGTATTTCCTGTTCAAAATCCTCTGTCTGAACTAATTTGAAAATTCCCTGCCGGTGAACAAATTCCGCTACTTCAACACTTTCTGTGAAGTATATAGTATCGTACACATTCAGTAATTCAATCGATTGTTTGAATCGCTGCTGGAGTTTATTGGCATTCAATTCACTGTAAACAACCATATTTTTATTGGAGAACTGTTCGAAATTCAGTCCTTTCACATCCCTCAGATTGTGTTCCAGTTTGTCAAAATCACGAAGCTTGCTGACAGTAAAATGATCTGAGTGATTGACAGTGATGACATCGTTTTGAGTATTATTGCTGACCAGATTTTGCTGAAATTCATTCAGAAGAGAGATCGTAATATTCTCATCTGCTATTTGATTGACAAAAAGAATACCGGAACCAATAAAGGTCCCTCCCCTCTCTGAATACTGCTCCTTCGCAAAGGAATACACCGCATATGAAATCACCTGAGCACTGTTGACTGCCTCCTTCCTGATGGAATATACCTTACTCCCGGGAAAGAGCTTGATGGCATCCGTTTTCAGGTCAAATGCCTTTACATTCTTTGCCAGCTCTTTGTTGCCTTTGAAGAATGATTGCTTAAATCCGTTTGGATTCCCGAAAGTACCAAAAGCAATTAAGTTGATATTATTACTCATTGGTTACTCAGGCTGAATTTTAAGCGTTCCCAGAAAGTACCCTCATAATCCAAATCGTATCCTACGATACTACTATAAAGCCATTTCGACAAGACCTCCGCAGTTGCCAGGCTGAGCACCCCGATTCTTTCCTGCCCATTAACCTGCTCGATACTGCCGATCGTGTAGAAGGTTTTCGTCAGACCATAAGTGTTGATTCGCTGACTGGTTCTGCTGAGGCGTTCGCTGATGAATTCATCCAGTTCCTCCGGATTGGCCATTGACATTTGGCCGGATTTATCCCATTTTGAAACGACCAGGATGACATTCACTGATTTTAGGTTCTTGCCTTTTCGTTCCAGTTCATCCAGAAATTCATTGATCAGTGTGTCGTCTTTATGAGCTGATTCATAGCTCGTCACAATAATGAAAGTAAGGGGAATATTGGCATTTAGATAGGATTCTATACTGCTGTGGTAAGTCCCTCCCCTTCTGATTTCATTGTGATTTTCTCCGGATGATTCCAGGAAAGTCAGTTGAATCGGGACCACTTTTTTTGATTTATTATTGGGTTCAAAAATAAAATCCAGGCGGGTCACCTGATCTCTCGTGGTCCTGTTCGGAAGAATTCCCTGTCTTATATTTTCGAAGAAATCAGATAATAAAACCTGGGCTTCTTTTGTATTGGGTGTGTTCAGTTTCGGACGCAGAACGCCAGCTTTGGAACTAAGATAATACAACATGGAAGACAGAATCACTGATTTTCCGGACTCAGCAGTACCGAAGAAAAAGACAAAATTGCTGTCCTGATTATTGACAAGATCAGCGTTGGATTTTGCGATCGGGACAAAGTCATCATTTCTGTTTCGCTTTGGCTCGAATGGCAATGGCTTTAATTCACCCTCATTTTCATCGCTGAATGATAATGGAGTCAGATTTTCATTTTCGTTTATCATTTCTGCTTTGGGTTATTTGGGTATTAAAGTCTTTCCGCTTCTCTTGTGAGTAAACACACTTCCATTACTATTGCTGTTCAAATTATTCTGAGGCGCCACGACCAGCAGGATAATAATGACAATGACAAAGTCCAGCAATATACAACCAGCCAGCACTACAAACTGATACATTCCGAAATTCTTAATGGCATGGTCAAATGCAAAGCCGATTTTTCCCACCTCCTGTGTCTTGGATATGACAGGTTCAAATGCAAATTTCTCATCTCCCAGCACGGCATTGGCTCTGGTCCCCAGCTTGTTATATTCTGCCAGCGACTCATCAATCAATCCCTGAGAGACTTTGTCCTGCTCATCGGTTGTAAGCAATAATACCTCCTGAATCTTGGTATTGTATTTTGCCACAGCAGTGTTAATATCGGCTTTTAGTGCCTGTTCGTCTGTGGACAGATCCGAAAGAATATTGTCAATTTGTTTGCCCATTCTTTGAGAAAGATCTTCATAATCCTTGCCTACAGGAGTAAGTAAATCTACTTTTTGTCCGGACAATTTTTCTATATCTCTGATGAGAGCAAGTGCCCTGTCGCCGATCCCTTTATTTCCCGGATCCTTGATTTGTTCCATCAGCTGTTTTTTCTTGATCTCTATATTTTGAGAAGTTTCCTTATCGTATTTATAGCTCAGTTTGGATTGCACATCTGTTTCCAGGCTATTGTATTTCTCATTGATATCTCTGAGTTCATTAGTATAAATATCGGTGCGCATGAATCGCGTGTACAGTGCATTGAAGTTGGCAATGAAGCAAAATGATGCGATGAATATATATATCCAGAGCAAGCTCGTAGTGGGCCGTCCTTCAATCTTCGCTCCTCTGATGAGCCAGAGAAGGAAGAGCAGCAGCAGAGACAGTACGAGTGCAATGATCATAGATGCGGGGCCAAAAATCTGCTTCAGACCGATCCATGTCTGATAGAAACTCACACTGATCAGCAATACAGCCAATACTCCCAGAAAGAGGTCTGATGCGGTGATGGTTCTTTGGTTCATGTTGTTTTTAAATAGTGGTGATGAATACTTCTCTCTTGTTTTTGCGACAAAACGGAGGCTGTCTTGAGTGAGATTTAGATCGTTCACATGGGGCAGTTCAATTTTGTCACATATCAAGCGTTAAAAATTGCTTAATTATTATAAATGTGGAAATTTAGTTGACTAATGGGTGGTATTGAGGGATGAAGGGAAGTTAGAAGATTAGCTAAACATATATTTGAATAAACTTTCTCTCCGAAAAAGCTAACATTGCGGTACCCCGTGTTTGCAAAACTAAGCAGGACGCGAGTAAAATTTACTCTTGTTCTGCCAACGAGAGTAAATTTTAAGTATATTTACCCTTGTTTGAATTAAGGATGTAAAATATACACTTGTAGCATATGAGCAAGTTTGACAGCAAATTACCATATAATGATCTGCCGGAACTTCCTCCCGGTGTGGAAATTGAAACCAAAAATATACTTCGAAAAACAATTTCGGCAGGCAGAGCATTGGCTCAATTAAATGGTACCCTGATGAATTTGCCCAACCCTACCCTATTTATTGATACGATTTACCTGCAGGAAGCAAAGGCCAGTTCTGAAGTGGAAAATATTATTACTACCAATGACGATTTGTATAAATCATTAGTAGCAGACAAAAAAGGAGGAAACCCGGCTACAAAGGAAGTAGTGAGTTACAGGGAAGCACTTTGGCTGGGTTTGGAAGAGTTAAAAACCAAGCCTTTTATCACGACAAATCTCTGTATAAAGATCGTTCAATGCATCAAACAAAATAATGCCTCCATCCGAAATACACCCGGAACAACATTAAGCAATACTAAAGGTGAAGTGATTTATACCCCTCCAACCGGAGAGGCAATCATCCGTGAAAAATTATCCAGTCTGGAAAAATTTATCAATGAGGATAATAGAATCGACCCCCTGATAAAAATGGCATTGATACACTATCAATTTGAGGCAATACACCCTTTTTCTGACGGAAACGGAAGAACCGGGAGAATCTTGTTATTGCTGTATCTGAAACTATCAGGATTGTTGGATACACCCGCTATTTACCTGAGCGAATATATTATCAATAACAAAACAGAATATTACCGCAGATTAAGAGCAGTAACTGAAAAAAATGAGTGGGAAGAATATATTCTGTATATGTTGGACATGATCGAAGAAACCGCGAAAAAAGGTTTACAACGATTGAACAAAATTACTATCCTTATAGATGAAACCGTTGATGAAATAAGGACTAAGCTTCCAAAAATTTATTCAAAAGATTTGGTAGAAATTCTATTCAGATTGCCCTACACCAAACGACAATTTCTGATAGATGAAAATATTGGCAATGCAAAAACAGTGGGGAATTACCTAATGGCATTGGAAGAAAACGAATTCCTGCACTCTGTAAAAGTTGGCAAGGAAAAACTGTATGTAAACCATCGGCTACTTAAATTATTGGAAGAAAAATAACAGATAAATACCTTGAGAACTACCCTTTTAATCATTTTAATGATATCCTTCAGCAGCTGTCAAAATCAAACCAGGATACCTGGAAAAGTAGCTGATTACCTGAATGAAGTGATAGATTTGCTGGAGAAGAATTCCATCAATAAGAATGCAATAGATTGGAAGGACCTTCGAAAGGACATTTTTAAGAAAGCACAACATGCAAAAAGCATTGAAGATACATATCCGGTCATAACTTACGCAGTTACAAAACTGAATGATCATCACAGTTATTTCAAATCAATCAATGAAGCTCAATCAAATACAAACGATAAGCCTTTGCCCGAATTAACAAATGAACAGACTCCAGATGATATAGGGTATATCAGAGTACCTTTTTGCATTGGAACTGAAAGTGATTACGAAAAATACATTTCAGCTATCCGCAGCAAAATCAGGTCACAGTCCATGAAAAACCTGAAAGGCTGGATCATTGACCTGCGAGGTAATTTTGGTGGAAATATGTGGCCAATGTTGCTTTCTATCGAACCTTTCATTGGAAATGGAATACTAGGCTATTTTGCAGATGCGGACAATAATTTTCACAGCTGGAAATTAAATAAAGGGAAAGCGTTTATTGATAATGAACTCATTCTGGAAACAACATATTTTGAAGAACCAAACCTGAGCCATAAATATGTAGCTATTCTCATTGATGAAAACACTGCAAGTTCGGGCGAGGCAGTAGCAGTAGCTTTGAAAGGCAGGACGCATTCAAAATCTTTTGGAAAGGCGACTTTTGGAGTCTCGACCGGATGTGTTTCACATCAATTATCAGATGGTTCTACTATTAACTTAGCTGAGACTGTTTTCGCAGACAGAAAAATGAATAAATATGGTTTCAAAATAATTCCTGATGAAATTACTGATGAAAATCAGGCACTGCAATCCGGTATAGAATGGATTTACACAATGTATGGAAGCAATCATTAGCTATTGGGAATTATTACACTCCTTCGAACCGATTTTCTCATTCATTTTCAAAATAACTACTAGTGCAAAACGAAACAAAACTGACACTCATAAAAATCACCCACACTGCGATCTGGCTGTTTTTCAATGTTGTCATATTTTATATGCTGTATGCCGTTATTGTGAATAAGATAGATTACTGGCTGTGGATTGGATATGGCCTTTTTGTTTTGGAAGGTATCACCCTCCTGGCATTTAAATTCTTTTGCCCTCTGACAATTTTAGCCAGAAAATATTCAGACTCCACAAGAGCGAACTTTGACATTTATCTACCTCATTGGTTGGCTAAATACAATAAACAGATCTATACAGGTATTCTGGGAGTAATCATTGTCATCACTATCTATCGGTTGTTTAGCTAACACTTCTCCCAGTGGCCGGAATAATATTTTCAAGTTTCGATCCATCGGAAATAAACGATTCATTATTCGGGCAATTTGTTACACTGCAGCCTAATGATATGATTTGATAGTTACGTATTTCTTTCAGAAATGCTTGTAGAAACATTGTATGAAGAATAGTTTAAAGACAAAGAAAGTAGATTAACTTTGAACTAATCTTTGAATATCAAAACAATGCCCTCAAGATGGGGTTTGAGAAGGCGTGAGATCAGATTTTCATAGTAAGTATGTGCAAAGTGAAAGTTCAAATTTCGCAGCAGGCAGTATTGCTAAAAATTCCCGGTAGTCATTAAGCCAGGGAAGATGAGCTCACTGTTAAAAAGGCCTCAAAAAACATACTCTTACAAATGAAAAACAGTATTGTACTCTTTCTTTTACCTACCATATTCTTTTTTTCATGCAACAACAAAAAAGAGACAATCTCTCCCGAAATTAAAAACATCACAGAGAGTGTTTATGCCTCCGGTATTGTATTAAGCCAGAATCAGTACGAAGTCTTTCCAAAGGTCAATGGTATTGTTGGAAAAATCTTTGTGGAAGAAGGTGAGTCCATTAAAAAAGGTGATCCCATTTTTAAAATTGAAAATCCAAATTCAAAATTGTCCTCGGAAAATGCCCGCCTTACTGCCGCAGCGAATGACTATTCAACAAATATTGAAAAGCTAAAAGATGCCCGCAATGACATTGAATTAGCCTATAAAAAAATGCAGAATGATTCTTTATTATTTACCCGGCAAAAAAAGCTGTGGGATCAAAAGATAGGGTCACTCATTGAGCTGGAACAAAAAGAACTCAATTTTCAACAATCTAAAGTTGTGTTAAAGCAGGCAGAAGTAACTTATGGGGATTTGAAACGCCAGCTAAAATTAACATCAGATCAAAGCAAGAACAATTTAAAAATTGCAAAATCCATAGAAGATGATTTGATGATAAGAAGTGCGGTCGATGGAGTGGTTTACAAAATAAATATTGAACAGGGGGAAATGGCGGGTACCAATTCATCTCTTGCTGTTATTGGAGAAGACAATTTTATTTTGGAACTCAATATCGATGAATTTGATATTGTAAAATTAAGAAAAAATCAAAAGGTCATCGTCCGTTTGGATAGTTATAAATCACAAGTTTTTGAGGCAATTATTACAGCTATTTATCCAATGATGAATGAGCGTACACGCACATTTAAAGCAGAAGCCGTTTTTACAAAAAAACCAGAAATGCTATATCCGAATCTCACTCTGGAAGCCAATATTATCATCACTGAAAAACAACAGGTATTAACTATACCGACTAGTTATTTAATGAATGACTCAACGGTGATGCTTGAAGACAGAACTTTACAAAAAGTAAAAATCGGGTTAAAGGATTATAACCTCACCGAAATTGTGGAAGGCATTAGCTCCGAATCAAAAATTATTTTGCCTGAAAAATGAAAGTAAAGCACCTCACCGAAATTGCACGGGCTTTATTGCTGGCAAGGCCAAAGCAAACACTTGTTGCTGCAATAGGTGTGACATTTAGTGTAGCCTTTTTTATCTCGTTACTTGGCTTTATGGAGGGCTTAAATAAGCTTTTGGATGGATTGGTTTTAAACAGAACTCCACATATCAGAATGTACAACGATATCAGGCCCTCTACCCGGCAGCCTGTGGATATGGATACTGCTTATCAAAGTTATTACAATTTTATCAGTTCGATAAAACCTGCGAATGCGAGGAAAGAAATTTACAACGCAGCAGCAATTATTCAAAACTTAAATGCCGATCAAAGAGTATTGGGAGTTGTGCCAAAAGTTACTGCTCAGGTATTTTACTATCTTGGAAATATTGAGCTGAATGGGGTCATAAATGGTGTGGATGTGAATCAGGAGGCCCGACTTTTCAATTTCAAAGATTATGTTTTTGATGGAGATTATATGGATTTGAAAAACAGGACTAATAGTATCATATTGGGCAGAGGACTTGCTGATAAAATGCTTGCAGTAAAAGGAGATCTTATTAAAGTTACGACAACCGGCGGAGAGCAATTTTCTTTAAAAGTCGCGGGTTTTTTTCAGTCAGGTATTGTCGAACTGGATAATATCCAGAGCTATGTGAGTTTGGCTACCGGACAAAAATTACTGGGAGAGTCAAATAATTTCATCAGCGATATTCAGATCAAACTCCGGCATATGGATCAGGCACCGGCATTGGCACTTGAATATGAGCAGCTTTTTGGCCTTGATGCCGAAGACATACAAACCGCTAACGCGCAGTTTGAAACGGGAAGCAGTGCCCGTACTATAATTTCATATGCTGTTGGTATCATACTGCTTACTGTTGCGGGATTTGGTATTTATAATATCCTGAATATGATGATTTATGAAAAAATGGATACCATCGCAATTTTAAAAGCAACCGGATTTGCTGGATCAGATGTGAAGAAAATATTTATTGTTATTTCCTTAAGCTTTGGAATTGGCGGAGCGATTGCAGGTGCTTTGCTGGGTTTGTTCTTTTCAGCAATCATTGATGCGATTCCTTTTAATTCAGCTGCTCTTCCTACAGTTGATACCTATCCGGTTAATTATGGGCTACAGTATTATGCCATAGCAGTAATCTTTGCCGTTGTAACCACTTATTTTGCGGGTTGGTTTCCTGCCCGCAAAGCAAGTATCATTGATCCGGTTGAAATAATAAGGGGAAAATAAATGGAAAATCAAATAGCATTACAAGCAAGGTCGATAGGCAAATCATTTTATGATCCGGCAAAAATAGAAGTGTTAAAAGACCTTTCTTTTACAATCAACAGAGGCGAATTTGTTGCAATTACCGGAAAATCCGGCTGTGGAAAATCAACGCTGCTATATATACTCTCCACGATGGACACCGATTATTCAGGTGAACTTCTGATAGATGAAGAATCAATGGCAAACAAATCAGAAGAGGAACTTGCATTTGTCCGCAATGAGAAGATTGGGTTTGTTTTTCAGTTTCATTATTTGCTCAATGAGTTTACAGTTTTGAAAAACGTCATGATGCCGGGCTTTAAGTCCGGTAAGCAGTCTGATGAAGAATTAGAAACCAAAGCCTATGTGCTGTTACAAAAATTAGGCATAGAAAAGTTGGCGAATAAAAAGGCATATCAGATATCAGGAGGAGAAAAACAAAGGGTAGCCATTGCACGATCAATGATAAACGACCCGCTCATTCTTATGTGTGATGAACCAACAGGTAATTTAGATAGTATCAACACCGATATCGTTTTTGAAATATTTAATGAATTGGCCAATTCATTCAACAAAACGCTTATAGTGGTCACTCACGATCAAAACTTCGCAGATAATGCACAACGAATCATCACTATGCAGGATGGCAGAATTATTTCATGAAAGAATTCTTCAGAAAGTTTCATTCCGGGGACAGGGAGATCAAGTACACATCCAATCCACTCCATTGCACATTCTTCTTCATAACTAAATATAACTTACGTTCGATAGATTCTGCAAATTTGTATTTTATATGAACTATACAAAACTCCTGAAGATTGAATAGAATCTATGGTCTCTATTAATCAAGCTAAAAAAAGTTCATTTTTTTCGAACTCACTTTAGTTAACAATAGTGTACAATATCCCCATATCAAACAACAATCGGTAAGCCTGCAATATTTCTTCCGTGCTGAGATCTATCAAAGAATTTTGAGCCTGAAGGTATTGAAGTTCACGGGTATTTACCAGAAAAACGGAACTCTCCCCCAGTCTAAACCGGGTGAGCTCAGCATCATAGAGTCTCTTAGCATCTGAAGTGATTGACGCAGCTATGCCGACTTGTATTCGGGTATTCTCCAGTCTGAAGCGGGTAGCCTCCGCAGTATTTACTAAAATATTATACTCATCGATTAACTCAAGATTGTTTTGTCGGGAATAAATTTTTAATTGTTCCGTTTTAGCCCTTGCATTTCTGAAAAGCAGCGGAAATTGTAATGTTACGCCGGCCTGATAGTTGTCATTAAAAAATGTTTGCTCCAAAGGCGATCCACCTGTGTCTGCCAGGAAATTGTATTGGAGATCCAGTCTGGGCTTCATGCGCTCCCTTTCCCATCTTAACAGGGTGGACAAGCGTTCGGATTCATTTTTAAGGAATGTAATATTAGGATGCGTGTTGAGAACCGAATCCTGGCCTAAAAGCTGAATAAGTTTCGGTTGGAAAACAGCTGCTTCTTCAAATACTGAAACCGGAATTTCCTTATTTATTGCCATTGGCTGGGCATCTCTGCCATAGAGGTTAGCTTTAATTTGATTATAGGTTGTTTGAAGCTGGATTAATTCACTGTTATATTGTAAACTGATTCTCTGAAGCTGCTGAAAAGCTTCGACAGTATCAATTGCCGGGAGATCACCCTGCAAATAAGCTACCTTAATTCCTTCAAAAACAATCTGATTATTGTTCAAAACTTCCTCTAACACCTCTACGCGCTGCCGGGTCCTTACCCAATTCCAATATGCTCCCAATCCATCCAGCAGCAATTTATTCAGTACATCGAGATTCTTAATTTGTGTCTGCTCTGAATACAATCTGCTTAACTGTAAATCGGTACGTCTCCGATCTATAGTCAGGCCCTGAAGCAATGGCAAACGCAGTCCTAAATAACCCAATCCGGAAACCGGAGTGCTTTGTTCCGGATTTAAAAATGTTCCTCTGTTGAGCTCGAATCCGGCTTCGATATCCATGCCCAGCATATTCAGGGGTTGACGAATTCCCGCGTCATATTTGGTATAATAGTCTGTTCCTTTAAATAATTTGCGGTATGCAGTGCCTCCTATCATCGGGTCAAAGGCTCCTTTTGCGGCCACAATTTCTTGTCTGCCGGCTTCCATTTCAAGGGATGCCTGCAGTGATACCGGATGATTGTTAACCAGTAATTGTATAAAGTCACGCTCAAACAATTCACTAACCTGCCCCCCGGATTCCCGGGGCAGAAAGCAAAAAATCAAACAACTCAAAACTATCGCACGACTCATTTTTCTCTCAGGTTTATAAATATTAAAATCATCATTTATTCAATGTTAATTCAGGAAAGAAAATTGAAAATAAAAGCAACAGGTTCTTATTTCACTGATCTTAGTGGTTCCTTTCTTTTCACTTCCTGCTCCTGAGATTGTACATAAAAATTGGGAGGAAAACCATTGAGCTGTCTCCACATCTCGTACCACACGGGTACATCCCCCAGCAAAGCAAAACCTTTGGCACCCGAACCCACCCGTAATTCTTTTGGCCAGGTTTGTTCTTTCGGATCAGGGGCTACCAATACTCGATAAAGATTATTTTGATCCGTAAAATTATCAATAGCCACAATTCGACCTCCAAAAGTACCAAACGAGGTTTGCGGCCAGCCGGAGAAAACAAAAGCAGGCCATCCATCGAAAATGAATCGCACAGGATACCCTATCTTAATCAATGGGAGATCAATAGGCCTTACCCAGAATGCGACTGCCAGTTCATAATTGGCAGGCATGATACTGACAAGGGGTTGTCCTTCCTTTACATTCTCCCCTACTCCTGTGACCAGAGCCTGTGCTATATACCCATCCTGCGGAGACAACACATATCTAAAGGCCTGACGCACTTCAAAATTAGTCAGCTGATTCTTCATGCGCTCTATATCAGCAGTAGTACTGAACTTAGTATTGATGGCACTGTACAATTCAGCATTTGTCTTTGCTATTTGGTCAGCAAATTCATTCCGGGTTGCTATAAGGTCAGCCTGAGCATTTAGTAATTCGTTTTGACTGATAAGCAATTGATTTTCCGCTGAAATCATTCTCGCCTCTGCTTCCTGTACCCGAATTTTCCTTGCTTCCAGCTGCGTCAGAGAAACAAGACCATCTTTGAGAAGATTTTCCGAACGACTGAGTTGTTGCTTTGCTATTTCAATTTCAGTAACAGCTGCCTTCATGCGAATACTGTCAGAGTTCACTTTCAACTCTGCCTGACGGATCATATTTTTAAGCTGATCCATCCTGACGTCTCTTGTCATATTGAGTGCAGTAACCTGATCCTGCAATGCACCTATTCTGGATACATTGGCATCAAATCCTCCTTCTCTGGCTTTGATTTGTTCTGACATTCTTGGAATTAGATCCGGATCAAAATACGCATCCTGAATCTCTATAATGCTCAATATAGTATCGCCTTTCGCCACGAAGTCACCTTCTGCTTTATACCATTTGTCAATTCTTCCTGATATAACAGATTGAATGGATTGAGGTCTGTGCTCCGGCTTGACGGTGGTCACTCTGCCGGGCCCCTGCACATTCTGTGTCCAGGGCAGCAACATGATCAGCACAAACAAACCCAAAATTATCAGAATTACCTTTGTAACACTGGCATAAGTGCGCTGACTGAAAATATTGCGAAAACTCGCGTAGTCTGTCGGGTTTATTTTGTCTGCGACACTCGTATTACTGATATTTAACATGGCCTGACCATTTTTACTTTATTATTTTAGAAAAAATCTTTTGCAACCGGAAATCACTACTACTTAAATCAGTTCCGGCGGATTACACCACTACTCTTCCTCAACTGCTCTTTGAAAGTTCGATGAACCATGGCTTGGATTTCACCTCGTTGTAAGTACCCTGATCTATAATATCCCCATCTTTCATACAAATGATTCTGTCAAATTTATCCGGTTTTTCTATTGAATATCCTACTGTCAGAATCGTCCAGGAGTGCTCCGGTGAATAGATATAGTTAAGAATCTCATCTCTTTCATTATTGCGAATCAGGTTAATGTTCTCATCCAGCATGATAAATTTGGGTTTCTTTGCCAGACATCTGGCCAGCAAGATTTTAGTTTTGATGGATCGGGATAGAGATTTCCCTTCAGGAGTAAGGCTGGTATGAACACCTTCCGGAAGTGTATCCAGAAAACTGTTCAACTTTACAATATTCACAATGGAGATTACCTCTTCCATTGAGATGGGATTACCCATTGTGATATTCTGCAAAAAAGTACCTTTGAAAATGGAGTCTTTAGCCAGAATATCCCCAATTCTGTCTCTCATTTTTTGAAGATTCAAATTTCTGATACTCACATCATTGTACTTAATAATCCCTTCATAGTTTTCATAAAGACCATTTAAAAGCTGCAAAAGGGTATGCTTTCCCGATCCGCTGTATCCTGTAATCATGACCCTTTCTCCTGGTTGCACTGAAAATGAAATACCGTGTATCAATTCCTTATGTTCATCTGGTGAGTACCGTAAATCCCTGACCTCCAGCATCAGGCCACCACGACTTTCAAATGGAATTTCCATATCCGAATCTCTTTCAAGAGGAACATCCGTTACATTACCCAGCTTTTCCATCGCTGTCAGCATATCATAGATTGCATCCAGGGAGAAAATCAATTTCTCGGTATTATTCAACATGAGAATGATAATGATCTCAGCAGCCACAAACTGTCCAATATTCATTTGCTGATCGATAACCAACATACCACCAAGCAACAAAAAACCACCGGCTATGAGCACCTTAAATACAACGATACTGTAGTAATGGTACAATAATGACTTAAAATGAGCCTCTCTGGCATTCAGATAGTTTAAGGTCTTTTTATCCGTTTGCTGCATTGGAAATGATGAGGTTCCTGCCAATTTGAATGCTTCGATGATTCTTGCCAATTCTTCCAGCCAATGGGCTACCTCATATTTATATTTACTTTGCTTCAATGCTGTCCTCAAACCCTGCGGTGATAGTATCCTCACAATAAAAAATACCAAAAGCAAACTGAGAAATCCAAACAAGATGAAAAAAGGATGATAAAAACAAAGAAGAATCAATCCAATACTGATCTGAAGGGAAGATCCTGCAAAGTCAGTTAGAATCTTTGGAATACCTTTCTGAATAGTCAGCGTATCAAAAAACCTGTTCATCAATTCCGGCGCATGCATATCCTGCAGAAAATTCAAATTAAATCTGGGAGCCCTAAACGCAAAGTCAAAGGCTACTTTGACAAACACTTTCCGTTGCAAGACTTCTGTGACGGAAATCTGTAATATTTGTAAGTAGCCATTCAGTCCATATCCGATCAATACAATTATTATCAAAATGTAGAATGAAGTAGTGACTTGTCCACTTGTAATCAAGTTAATGATAGCCTGCAGGCCCAGAGGCAGGGACAGACTTACAATGGCTCCAAAAAAGGCAAAAACATAGAGGTTGACCAGAGACTTTTTCTCCTGTCCCATTAATCTGAAAAATCGTTGAATTGGTTTAAGCTTTTCTGCGGTCGTGGTTACCATTGGGATGAACTGTTTGATTTAATGCTATTATTGATAATTGTGTAAAGAAGTCCTGTACAAAAAATTCACCTTTGTCGGCATTGCTGAGTACAGGAATATGGGCAGCCAGAAATTGCTGATGAAAGACACCTTCTACAATTGTAGAGGCCAGCATATTGGGATAAGCATATTGGGGATTAATCTCCCGCAGAAGCATTTCAAACCTTCTGCATAGCTGCTTGAAGCCTTCATATAGTCCTGCTTTATTGTCAGCATCTACTTCTTTGGTCAGGTATGCCTTGGAAGACTCTGCAATTACTATGCTTCTGAGCGCATTTAGATCCAATTGATTCAGCGGACTTACATTATGCCACTCTCTTCTGCTCAAAATCTCAATCATTTTTTTCAGCCTTTCAACCGGGTCAAAAATATTGGCAGTGCTAAATACTATGACCGTTTCCATCCAAAGCCAATACCAGCTTGACAGGTAAAGCAGCAGCTTATTTTTATTTTCAAAATATCGGTAGACCGAACTTTCTGTCGTGTTTAAGGACTGAGCCAATTTCTTGAATGTAAACTGCTCCAAACCCGATTCTTCGATCATAATGATTGCCTGAGCCAGTATTTTTTTTCCCAGTTCGCTGGTGTCCGGATCCTTTAAATAAAGTTTCTCGTTTACTCCAATTTTAATTTGTGATAGTAATTTTTCCATATTCCAGCATTAATATTGGCTACTCATCTGGCAGCCAGAGGTTAAATTAAGTGGTACTGATTTAGTGTGCATAACAATTATTTACAAAAGTAATACTTTCAATAAAGTGATAAACATAACCGAAATGAAAAAGTTTTGCAATCAATAATTTTTCTTTTAAACAATGATATGAATTAACACCATGGGAAAAAGATGATAAGCAATCAGTATTCATTACTTTCGGGAATAAAGAAATGTCATGAGCGCTGCCTACCTGAAAGCCCTTTATCACGCAGATATTTTAGAAAACCCTATTCTGATCGGACGAGTGTCACCCGAACTTGACGAGTACCTGGAGAAAGAGAATGCATCGTGCTGGGCATTCATCACCGCCTATAATCCTATGTCAGTGGTATTGAGTCCGGAGGAAAATAAAAGCCGGAATAAAGACCTGGAGTCTAAAATCAAAGAATATCGATACTTGCATGGTGAAGGCCGCGATCCTTCCGGAAAGTGGATTCCGGAAAGGAGTTTTTTGATTCTGAATATCAGTCGTAAAGACGCAAGAGAATTAGCGATGGAATTTGAGCAAAAGGCAATTGTGTATGGAGAGAGGGGGAATGTCGCAGAATTGATAATCCTTTAATTCGGGTTCAATCCCCAGTTCATTTCATCATAATTACCCGGACATAAACTGAGTTAAATTTCCTACATTACATTCATGAAAAATAAATGTCTACTATACGGAGCCACAGGATATACAGGCACACTAATCGCCCGTTTTGCCAGAGAGAAAAATATTGCCATTGTACTGGCAGGCCGGTCTGAGTTAAAACTAAAAAAGCTCTCTACGGAATTAGGATTTGATTATCTGGTTTTTGGCCTCAATAATCACGAAACAATTTGTGAAAATATCCGGCCATTTCAAGTGATCCTGCATGCTGCCGGGCCATTCAAGTATACCGCTAAGCAAATGATGAAAGCATGTATTGCGGAAAAAGTACACTATACTGATATAACAGGTGAAATAGAAGTTTTTGAAATAGCGGCAAGCTTACATACTGCAGCGCTCAAGGCAGAAATTATGTTGTTGCCGGGGGTAGGGTTTGATGTTGTACCTACCGATTGCATGGCTCAATACCTGTATAGTCAATTGCCGGATGCGACTCATTTGCAACTTGCATTTGCGATGGATGGTGGCAGGATTTCACATGGGACTGCAAACACAATGGCAGAAAACCTTGGCAGTCCGGGCGCCATGAGAAAGAATGGAAAGATTATTGGAGTTCCGACAGGAAATAACAACATAAATGTGCCATTTAAATCCGGTAAAACCCGATTTTGTATGAGCATCCCATGGGGAGATGTTTCGACAGCTTTCCACAGTACAGGTATCCCTAATGTGGAAACATTTATGGCCACCAAGCCTGCATTGTTTCGGACCAGCCAATTCATGCAGAAGTATTTCAGCTCCATGCTGAGCAGCAAATTAGTAAAGCGGCTGGCAAAATTTTATATAAACAGGCTTCCTGCCGGTCCATCTGATGAAGAAAGAAAATCTGGAAGATCACTGGTTTGGGGTAAAGTGTGGAATGAAAATGGAATTGAAAAACAGGCAAGATATGCAGTACCGGAGGCATATACTTTTACTGCGATCAGTGCCCTGTTTATCATTCAAAAAGTATTGGATGGAAAGTTGAAAATCGGCTATACTACTCCATCCGGAGCATATGGAATGCATCTTACAAGGGATATTTGTGGCACTGATTTTGAGAATTTGTAATCAAACCAAAATAAAAGGGCCCTGAAACATCAGAGCCCTTATTTATTTTATTTGCTGCTTTGCTCTTTTTAAAAAGAGCTTTTAAAATAAAATTTTTTTATCGTTGAATGCGACGGAGATTTAAACTATAATAGAATGATCAATAAAATAAGAATTACAATCAATGCTCCTGCAGAGATATAAACTCCTCCGCTTAATGCTTTCATCTCTTTTTTAATTTCTTTCACCTCGCTTTTCAATTCTTTCTTTTCTGATCTGCTGAGTGCAGATTTATCCATCTCTTTGATTTCAGTTAATCGCTCCTCCAATACTTTTATCTGAGCTGCTGAATCGATGGGAACAGAATTATTAGCCGTAATTGGATCTTTTCCCGGACTTCCTGAAGCTGTCGCAGTGAAGCTTAAAATCATACTGCTACATGCAATAAATAATATTGCGATCTTTTTCATAGTATAGTTAGTTTTATTGTAAACATTAATTTGTTGAAATTCAATTGAAACTTGCGCCACAGAGGGTGATATGGGCGAATGCTGTCATTAACATCACAGCAAACGCCTTATATCTTAGTTGTTTTTGGGTTGGGATACTTAGAAAATTAGTATCCTAAACTGGGTTCCTGCCCTGAATAATTCTTAAAACAATGGCTATAACTGCAATTACTAAAAGAATGTGAATAATTCCACCAGCACTATACCCTACAAAGCCTATCAACCAGGCAATAATCAGAATGACTGCGATTAAATACAATAGATTTCCCATGGTTTTTGGTTTTAGTTGATTAAAAAATATGGTCGAAGTTTCAATTTTTTATTGCTGAACTTATTATAGAAGTTTATTTGATATTTATATATCCTTTAGAACACCTTTAAAATAGCGATTTTTTGGGCTTTAAACACTGATTTTCACCCTCCAATCAGTCCCAAATAATAATCAATTTTCAACTTTGGAACCAGTTTGATATACGAATCGGGCCGGAAAATTGGCTCATCAAACCAGGATAAATCAAACAAATGCAAAGATCAGATCTCGCTGAAATGGTTTGGCATGCTATTTGCTTTTTATCAAATTACCACCTACGGGCGCAGGTGGAGGTGAACAATAACTTAATTCAAAAAAGTGGATCAGTGCCTTCATACCACGGTAGCTAATCCCGCAGAGAATCCGAAGTCAATCTTCGGATTTTTTTGTTTTATGATGAACGGTCTACACAATATTCGTCGGGCAGCTCAAGAAAATTACACCCACAAAAAAAGGGAATGTCGGCCATTTGCCTCATTCCCCAAGACTAAAAACATTATTATGAGAGATATTTTTATCCGCAAGAAACAGGGATAATGATCTTTAAAAATGGGGACTTCAGCCGGGCGCTTCCGTACCCCATGAACAATAACCTAACTCAAGAAAATAGACGCTCTTTTATATCTGTTATCCGGTAACCAGCCGGAATTTTGATCTTTAAAAATGGGGACTTCAGCCGGGCGCTTCCGTACCCCATGAACAATAACCTAACTCAAGAAAAATAGACGCTCTTTTATATCTGTTATCCGGTAACCAGCCGGAAGTATGATCTTTAAAAATGGGGACTTTGGCCGGGCGCTTCCGTACCCCATGAACAATAAACCTAACTCAAGAAAATAGACGAGATCTTATATATCTTTAAAATTTACCATATGTTATTCTACAAAAACCCCCTTTCCCTGACTGCGAGAACCCTTATTTAATCTGCATTATCGTGCAGATACTGATTGCCGTTACTTTTGAATGGTTGATCTTCTTCAGGGTTGTAGCTCATTCTGGAGATTTTATGATCCGCAGAATCCACAACTTCTTCTAAAACCACCTTCTTTCTGAGATAAGCAGGCTCCCTTTCAAGGTCAAGTATTGATTGAGGGTTATTGAGTTTGTTGCTCAATTGTCTCAAATACTCACGACGTTCTCTTTCCTTCTGCTCTCTGAAAGCTGATAATCTATCCTGTTTGGGATTCGAGGCAAATGGTTCTTCATGCGGACTCTGAGTGCTGGTATATTTTTCAATACCCGGTTGCTCTTTTGCATCAAACACATGTGATCTGTTTGCCTCAGATTCAGTCACTCTTATATCAAACGGAGTTTTATTGACAGATTCCATTTTTTTATTTTCCAGCTCCACATTTTCCTGGGCTGCAATTGCGATTACTTCTTTGATGACATTTTCAATCATTGGAGAAGTAACTTCTACCGGAGAAATTTTGATTTCAGCTGCAGGCTTGTTCATTTCAACCACTTTGTTCTCCAGGTCTGTTTCGAATAGCATTTTTGATTCAAAACCGGTAGCGATAATAGTGACGCTTAATTTATCTCCCAATGTTTCGTCATTACAGTTACCCCAGATAAGATCAGTTCCATGACCGGCAGCATCCTGAACATATTCAGTGATCTGACCGATTTCATCCATGGTCACTTCCTTATTGCCCGAAGTAATATTAAGAAGGATATATTTTGCACCCCTGATGTCATTGTCTTTCAATAATGATGAATTTAGTGCCACTTCAACAGCTTTTCTGGCACGGTCAGTACCTTCTGCAAGGGCTGTACCCATAATGGCCACACCGCTATTGCGCATTACAGTATTGACATCTTCAAAATCCACGTTTACATAACCAGGGACCGTGATGATTTCTGCTATACCTTTAGCAGCGGTAGTTAATACATCATCAGCCTGTGAGAAAGCATCAGAAAGTGCCAGATTACCATGCATCTCACGAAGTTTATCATTGGAAATGATGATCAGTGCATCCACACTATCTCTCATTTCTTCGAGACCTTCGATAGCATGTCCACCTCTTCTGCGACCTTCGAACGTAAACGGAAGGGTAACAATCCCGACAGTCAAAATACCCATTTCTCTGGCAAGCTGCGCAATGATTGGACCTGCACCTGTGCCGGTCCCACCGCCCATGCCAGCAGTCACAAACAACATTTTGGTATTGTCCTGAAGAAAAGAAGTGATATCATCAATAGATTCTATGCAAGCATTCTTTCCCACTTCCGGCTTGGACCCTGCTCCCCTGCCCTCAGTAAGGCTCGGACCTAATTGTATTTTGGTAGGTACCGGACTCAATTCCAGCGCCTGATTATCTGTATTACAAATGGCGAAATCAACTCCTACGATACCCTGTTTGTACATGTGGGTAACTGCATTGCTTCCACCGCCTCCTACACCAATTACTTTGATGATAGAGCGTTCGTTTCTTGGTAGTTCAAATTCCATATGGCGTTCAATTTGTAGTAATCTAATGGATAGTTTCCTTGTCCTAATTCGTTGGTTTATTAATATTTATCTGAAATCATTATCCGGTGAAGCTTCCAACCACTCCTTTGTACTCTTATATAGTTTGTCAAAGAATTTTGAAGCAGTGCTTACCTGTTGTCCCTTTGGTGATTTAACTACCTTGTTCTTGATTTCAGGCTTTGCAAATTCTTCTACTTTGACCAATTCTTTCTCTCTGATTACCGGAGCAGGTTTCTCTGCTTTTGGCGTTGATTTTTTAGAGAAAAAATTCCAGGAAGAACCAGTAGAAGGAGATTGAATTTCCTTCGGTTTTTCCTTTTCCTTCTGGAAATTTGCTGGTTTAATTATTTTTTCTTCGGGAGGGGCCTCCCAGAGCTCGATTTCAGTTTCTTCTGCATTGTCCAGACCATTGATCAACAAACCGATAGCAGTCGAATAGATAGGACTTGAAAGTTGTGGTGCATAACCATGTGCCAAATGCTCTATTGGGTGACCAATGCGGGACTGAATGCCTGTATGGTATTCTGCCAATAAATCCAGATGCTTCAATAAAGATCCGCCACCTGTCAATACCAGACCACCGATCAGCTTATTCTCATAACCAGATCTTCTGATTTCACTCAGCGCATAATCCATGATTTCTTCCACTCTGGCCTGAATGATCAATGCCAGATTTTTTTCAGAAATCTCCTTATTATCTCTACCCTTGAATCCCGGGATCGTAATGATTCTATTATCAGTAACTTCATCAGCAAGTGCGCAACCAAACTTAATCTTAAGTTTTTCAGCTTGCTGTTGCATGACAGTACATCCTTCCTTGATATCCTTGGTCACTACATTTCCTCCAAAAGGAATAACTGCAGCATGACGAAGAATACCATCATGGAAAATTGTAAGATCAGTCGTGCCACCTCCTATATCAATCAGGGCTACTCCTGCCTCGCGCTCTTCATCAGTCAAAACAGCATGAGAAGAAGCTATTGGCTCCAGTGTAAGATCTGCAACATTGAGATTGACCCTTTCGAAACAACGCTTCAGATTACTGGATGCTGTATCCTGACCTGTTATGATATGGAAATTTGCTTCAAGACGAACCCCTGACATACCGATCGGATCGATAATTCCCGGTTCATTATCCACTGTATATTCCTGAGGAACAACGTGAATGATCTTGTCGCCCGGAGGAAGTACCAGGCGGTGCATATCACGAATAAGTTTTTTAATGTCGTTGTCATCAATTTCTGAATGCGCATTTTCACGCATAAGAATGCCCCTGTGCTGGATGCTTTTGATGTGTTGGCCGGCAATGCCAACATGGACTGTATTTACTTTGGCACGGAGCTTTTTCTCGATATTTTCGATCGCTTCGGAAATCGCTTTTACTGTTTTTTCAATATTTGCGACCACACCTCTTGTGACTCCCTCTGACTCGACCTTACTGAGTGCCAATATCTCAATTTTTCCGTATTCGTTGCGGCGACCTGCTATGGCACATACCTTGGTAGTACCAATATCCACAGCTACCACTACCGGATTAGCCTGATGACTGTTGCTTTCCATCATAACCTGATTAATAGTTATCAAATAGTTTTCTTACACCAACTTGAGACCCGGAAAGCAACTACTCTTTATGAGTACAAACCACCTGGCCCTTATATTCTATACTGATCGCTTCGTACTTGTTCCACCCTTCGTAAGGCATCCCTTCTTTGTAAAAAACTTTCAGATTGTCCAATCTCTCCAATCCATCTTCATTGTGTCTGCCATATTTGATCACATGATCGCCTACTTTGGGCACAAGGATGATTTTATTATTTTCATCTACATGAATTTGCTCAATCAATGCAGATAAGAATTCGTCATTTCTCAATAGGGAAGACAATTCAAATACCTCCTTCAGAATATTGCCTTCTTTCTCTTCCATTACCGGCTTTTCATACACAGGTAATTGTCCTGTAACAACCGGCACCCTGGGAGTATAATGCTTTGAAACAGGAAAACGAACCCCTGTCGGGTCCAGATAATAATTTCTTCCTTTGTCATCCATTATCCTCAAAGCTGCGATCATCGGCTCTACTTCAATATGCAATTGATTGTTCGCATCCAGATATACCTGAACTGACTGAATCAATTCTTCCTTCTCCATCCGTTTTTCAATCGCCTGAATATCTACATCTGATATTGGAGCTCCCACTAATATTGCATTGAACTCTTTATCCAATATCACTTTCAGATCTTCCTCAGTAACCATAGCATTGTTGGTTTCTGAACCCTTAATCTTGTATTGAATGGTTTCTGAGCGGCTCTTCATCGTCCTTCCCACAGCAGATACCAGAACCCAACCGGTGAGTATGATCATACTCAACAGAACAAGGCGAATCATGATATATTTAATTCTGTGGCTCATCTACTTTTCTATACTTTAAAAATTTCTTTGTCAATTTCAGGTACTAGTCTGTCAATGTCACCGGCACCCAAAGTCATTAATATTTCGAAATCGGATTTGTGCAAAGCTTCCATTAAAGCTGCATTACTTACCAATTTTTTGTCTTTCAATTTCATTTTTTCCAGAATCATTTCGCTGCTTACCCCTTGAATTGGTTTTTCCCTGGCAGGGTAAATTTCCAGCATCCACAATTCATCCAATCCATCCAATGCTTCTGCAAATCCATCTGCAAAGTCTCTTGTCCTGGTATATAAATGCGGCTGAAATATTCCCGCCAATTTTTTCCCCGGATACATCATTCTGGCTGCCTGAATCGCTGCCTTCAATTCACTCGGATGGTGCGCATAATCATCAATATAAACCCGCTGATCATCTTTATGTATCAGCTCAAATCGTCTCTTTATTCCTTTAAACCCTAAAAGGGCTTTTTTTATCAATTCAACTTCAATCTTCAAATGCAATAAAACACTGATTGCGCCCATGGCATTCTCTACATTGTGTATTCCGGGATAAGGTAATCGGCAATCCAATATTTTTCCCTCCGGCCATTCAACATCAAAATGCATCATTCCATCATCAGCTCTTACATTTACCGCCCGATAATCTCCCATTTCAACTCCATAGGTAAAAGTAGTTTCAGAATCCGGCAAAAGTGATTTCAGTTTGGCTTCCACATGAAGTCTTCCGCCGGCTTTCACTTTTTTTGAGAATGCAATAAATCCTTCCTGCATATTCGAGGCATCTCCATATATATCCAGATGATCTGCATCCATACTGGTAATAATGGCTATGTCCGGTGACAGCTGTAAAAAAGATCTGTCATATTCATCAGCTTCCAGGACAACCCATTCACTTGATCCGGATATAAAATTGCTGTCAAAATTAACCGCAATTCCACCCAAAAAAGCAGTGCAATCTACTCCCGATGCTGTCAGCAAATATGCCAAAAGCGAACTTGTTGTTGTCTTGCCATGAGTGCCTGCCACAGCGATACTACTGTTGTCTTTGCTAATCCATCCCAGCACCTCAGCCCTTTTCATTAAAAGGAAATTTTGATGTCTGCAATGATTCAACAACACACTGTCAGCCGGTATTGCGGGTGTCCAAATTACTAATTGAACATCCTCCGGAATATGCTCCACATTTTCAACAAACTGGATTTTCATCCCTTCACTTTCCAGCTTTCCGGTCAGTGGCGAAGGTGTTTTGTCATAACCGCTTACACTTACTCCCCGCTTTAGAAAATACCTGGCAATCGCACTCATTCCTATTCCTCCGATTCCAAGAAAATATACCTTCTTTAAGCTTTCCAACTGCATCACACCTTCTGTTTATATCATTGAAAGTAATTCGTTCGCAATATTCTCTGCAGCTCCCCGATAAGCCAATGAACTGATGGAGTCTGACATATTCTGACGCTTTTCAGGGTCATCTATCAGGCCAAAAGCTGCGTGGATCAATTTGTCCGGCGCATCATGCTGAGAGATATGTATGACTGCACCTGATTGTTCCATGGCCTTTGCATTGCTCGTCTGATGATCTTCTGCCACAAAGGGTGAAGGAACCAAAATTGCTGCTTTTGCCAGAATGCTGATTTCAGATATTGTCAAAGCACCTGCTCTGCACACCACCAAATCCGCTGCTGCATATGCTACATGCATTTTTTCAATGAAGGCCATTTGCCTTACGTTTTCCAACTGTGCCGTTGCACAATCTTTATATTTCTCTGCATACATCTTACCTGTCTGCCAGATAATCTGAATGTCTTTTCTACTACTTATCGCTTCTGTGGCATCTGCCAAACAAGCATTTAAAATTCCAGCTCCAAGACTTCCTCCGAACACCAGAATTGTTCGTCTTTGTGGATCCAATTCAAATGCAGCCAAAGCTTCATTTCTGGGTAATTGACTGTTTTCAATTTCCTGCCTTACAGGATTTCCAAACAATCTGATTTTCCCATTCGGAAAAAACTTTTCCATTCCCGGGTACGCAACAAAGATCCTTTCCACTTGCTTTGCCAATATTTTATTGGTTGCTCCGGGTAAGGCGTTTTGCTCCTGAATGGCACTTTTTACTCCTGTTCTGCATGCGACCTGTAATAATGGGCCACTTGCATATCCTCCTACTCCAATGGCCAGATCAGGTTTGAAATTCCTGACTATTGTTGCGGCCTGAAGTAAGCTGACCATTAGTTTGGCCGGAAATAAAAGATTGCCCATGCTCAGTTTTCTTTGAAAACCACTTATCCAGATTCCTTTGATTGGATAACCAGCAAGGGGAACTTTCTCCATTTCCATCCGCCCTGAAGCGCCTACGAATAATATGTCAATGTTCGGTTCAAGTTTTCTTAAAGCATCCGCGATAGCAATGGCCGGAAAAATGTGCCCGCCTGTACCACCTCCGCTGACTATTACCTTCTTACGCTTGCTCATTTGCAAGTGTATCTTTTTTCTGCTGAGATCCCGGATCCTGCTCTATATGTTTACTTACACTCAAAATAATACCTACAGCAATGCTGATAAAGATGATGGATGATCCACCCATACTGATCAGCGGCAGTGTGACTCCTGTCACCGGCATTAAATTGACACTCACTGCGATATTGACAAATGCCTGAACCATCAGCAAAAGACTGAGGCCCATGGCCAGCATCGCCCCGAACGC
Organism: Saprospiraceae bacterium; assembly: GCA_022841345.1. Taxonomy (GTDB): domain Bacteria; phylum Bacteroidota; class Bacteroidia; order Chitinophagales; family Saprospiraceae; genus SLDF01. Next base: position 33,828 of record JALHRR010000004.1, on the reverse strand, counting down.
CCTGGGGCTTCGCGTGACTAATTTGACACATCGATAAAATAAGTAGACATACAAAAACAAAACTCCGACACCGCCTAGTAGACCATACTCTTCAATGATCACTGCGTAAATAAAATCTGCATATGGATATGGGATATAATTTCTTTGAAAGCTATTGCCCGGGCCTACACCCAGCCAACCACCATTTGCGATAGCGATTTTTGCCATATCTACCTGATATGTATCAGCTTCTTCAGCCGTTCCGGCAAATTGCTGTATACGATTTTTCCAGGTAGCAACTCTTGAATTCTCAGGGAAAGCCATGCCTAATCCGAACAACATTCCTAAACCAACGACTCCAAATGCGCCTAAAACCATCAAATGTTTGATACTTACTCTTCCCACAAACATCATGAGCGCACATGTAAAAAACAATATCGCTGCAGTGGAAAGGTTGGCAAACCCTATTAGCATACACACTAAACCTACAGGCAGAATCAACGGTAAAAATCCTTTTTTAAAGTCCTTGATCACATCCTGCTTCAGAGAAATTGTCCTGGCCAGATAGATGATCAGGGCAAGTTTTGCAAAATCAGAAGGTTGAAAAGAAAGCCCTAAAACCGGCACTTCCAGCCATCTTCTTGCATCATTTTTTTCTACTCCCCAAAGCAAAGTAAAAAGCAGAAGCGGTACGGTAATCGCCAGCATGTATGGCGCCCACTTTGCAAATCTTAAGTAATGTAAAAGGTGAGAGAAATATGCGAGCCACAAACCAAATCCAAGGACCACCGCATGCTTAATCAGGTAAATAGAAGTATTACCATTACGCTCATTGAATGCAAGTGTACCTGTAGAGCTATACACTGCCAGCAAAGACATCAGGGAAAGCAAAATAAAGATCAGCCAGATCCCTCTGTCTCCCTTCAATTCGTTATCAAGTTTGCCGCCAATGAGCATGTTAGTTTTCTATTTAGAGCCTTTTAATGATTACTCTTTTATTTAAAGTGTAAGATACTGACTTTTATAATATCTACAAATTATAAAAATAAAAATTTATAATTTTTTTTGCTCCAGGACCCATTCCCGGAACAAATCTCCTCTATGCATATAATTTTTGAACAAATCAAAGCTCGCGCAGGCCGGAGAAAGCAAAATTGCATCCCCTGAAACTGAAGCCTGGCGGGCAGTTTGAAGTGCCTGCTCCAAAGAATTTGTATCAAAAACCGGTATTCCAAAATCACCGAAATGAGCCATCAATTTGGCATTGTCAACACCCATACAAACAATGGTTTTTACCTTTTCTCTGACTCTTGCGTCTAATGCTGAATAATCATTGCCTTTGTCCTGGCCTCCGACGATCCAAACAGTAGGTTTATTCATGGCTTCCAATGCATAAAAAACCGCATCCACATTGGTTGCTTTACTATCATTTATGTACAAAACGCCATCCAATTCGCCGACATCCTCCAGTCTGTGTGGTTCATTGACAAATGAGTTCAAACTTCTTTGTAATTCCGCCACCGGTATGTTAAAAACCCTTCCGGCTTCCAGGGCGCAAATGGCATTAAATGCATTATGCCTTCCTCTCAATCCTGTTGTTTCCAATGTAAATTCAGATCCATCAGAAACCTGAATCGTTTCATTTGGGAATTCGTTAAATCCAACCGGAATTCTTCTGACTTCAGGAGATGCATCAGCCAATACCATATTAACCAATTCATCCTGCGCATGATAAATCAAAACATCACCAGCAGTTTGATTGAGACAAATCCTGCCTTTAGAGGCAGCATATTCCATGATGTCATAATGATATCTGTCCAGATGATCAGGTGTAATATTCAGCAGCATTGCCACATTTGCCCTGAAAGTATCGATACCATCCAATTGAAAGCTGCTTAACTCCAGAACATATATATCTCTATCCGGCTCATCCATTAAAAGATGAGCAAAACTTTTACCAATATTTCCACCGAGGCCTGCATTCAATCCTGCTTCATTTAGTAAGTGCCAGGTTAATTTTGTCGTAGTGGTTTTTCCATTGCTTCCTGTAATGGCAACGATTTTTTTATTCTGAAAACGATATGCCCATTCAATTTCTGAAATGACAGGGATATTCATTTGGGTGAAAAATTGTACAGTAGCTGCTTCATCAGAGATACCGGGACTTTTTACTACAATATCTGCCAATTCCTGAGGGTCAAATGAATGTACGCCTTCTTCAAATCTTACAGAATATTCTAGAAGAACAGCTTTGTTTTCATCTTTAATTATTCCTGAATCTGACAAAAACACCTCCCAGCCATTGACAATACCCAATGCAGCAGACCAAACTCCGCTTTCACCCCCACCTAATATAATTACCTTGCCTGCCATGATTACCTGATTTTAAGTGTAATGATGGTCAATACTGCCAATAGGACGCCAACAATCCAGAAACGTGCGACAATTTTCGCTTCATGCAATCCTTTCTTCTGATAATGGTGGTGAAGTGGAGACATCAGGAATACCCTTCTGCCTTCTCCATATTTTCTCTTTGTATATTTGAACCAGAAGACCTGGATAATAACAGATAAATTTTCAATCAGGAAAATACCACAAAGCACAGGAAGCAACATTTCTTTACGCAGGAGAATAGCCAATGCTGCTACAATCCCTCCAATTGTAAGACTTCCGGTATCTCCCATAAATACTTTCGCAGGGTATGCATTGTACCAGAGAAATCCGGTACAGCCTCCTAAAAAACAAGCTGAGAAAATTACTAATTCACTGGAAAGTGGAATGTAATATATATTGAGGTAATCAGCTATCACTGTATTACCCGATACGAATGCCAGTACTCCTAAGGTCGCGGCAATAGTAGCAGTGGTTCCGGCAGCGAGTCCATCCAATCCATCGGTCAGATTCGCCGCATTTGATACTGCGGTAACAATGAATATGACAAATGGGATAAATAAAATCCATACAAATCGCTCCGCATTATCTCCAAAAAATGAGACTACTGTGGTGTAGTTAATACTATTCTCCTTGACAAAAGGTACGTTAGTTACCGGTGTCTTTACATAAGCCATTTCCCTTATTTCACCTCTGTGATCAGGGACCATTCTTCTTTCGGTAATTTCGTAATTGTTTTGCAGCGCTTCTTCAATATTCATACGAACTACAACATCATCGCTGAAAAGCATGGCAGTTCCTACTATAATTCCCAGCCCAACCTGACCCAGAATTTTGAACTTTCCACTGAGTCCTTTTTTATTCTTTTTGAAAACTTTGATGTAATCGTCAATAAATCCAATCACCGCCATCCATATGGTAGCAATGATCATTACGAGAATATAAATATTATCTAATCTTGCCAGAAGGATACATGGAATGAGCGTTGCCATGATGATGATGATACCGCCCATGGTGGGGGTTCCTTCCTTTTGTTTTTGTCCATCCAGTCCCAGATCGCGGACGGATTCACCCACCTGCTGTTTGCGGAGGTAGTTTATAATTTTATTACCGAAAAGTATGGATATAATCAATGACAAGATGATGGCCAACCCTGCGCGGAAAGTGACATACTGAAACAGTCTCGCCCCCGGGAAGTCATAATGTTGCTGAATATATTCAAACAAATGGTATAGCATTTCTTACAGTTAGATTTAGTTCGTTCGTCTGTTCCAAAAAATAACAGTGTGCAGCAGGCGTTTGCTTCATCCGGCCAAGAATTAGCAAAATTTGCCCGCTGCAACTGTAACCAACCTGAGATTAAAAAAAAGAACCTGTTCTTACGCTGGATGTATGCCTGATATGCTTTGCCCGTTACATATCATTTTTTCATTTACTTCTTCTGATTTTCCATCGGCCTTTGCCGGTTCAGAACCTATCAGTGTCCGTAACGAACATTAAATCCAGGTGTATTTTCAATTATATTTTTATCATCGAAAGGCAATTTCTGCCCTTTTATTTCCTGGTAATTTTCATGGCCTTTCCCTGCAACCAGCACCACGTCTCCTTTTTGAGCGAGTCTGATGGCTGTCTGAATAGCCGATTTTCTTTCTGCGATCACCATCACTTTTGGCTTTTCAGCTTCTGTGAGGTTTTCCTGCATATCTTTCAAAATTTCCTCCGGATCTTCCGACCTTGGATTATCCGAGGTAAAAATGGCAATCTTACTTTTTGATGCCGCAATGCTGCCCATGATGGGTCTTTTTGTTTTGTCTCTGTCTCCTCCGCATCCTACCACTGTGATAATTGCTCCTCTCTGACTTTGCAATTTCTGGATGGTAGTCAATATTTTTTCAAGTGCATCCGGTGTATGGGCATAGTCCACAACTGCTGTCACTTCCCGTTCCTGATCTGTAACATGTTCGAAGCGTCCCTGCGCTCCCTTCACTTTGCTCAGAGCAATCAATGCTTCCGTTGAATCTATTCCGGACAATACTGCTGCTCCGTAAGCTGCCAGTAAGTTGTATGCATTATAGTCACCAATAATGCCGGAATGAAATTCTATTCCATTTATTTCAAGATGTAAACCATGGATACTATTCTCGATGATTTTTCCCTTGAAATCAGCCATATTATAAAGGCTGTAAGTGGATTTTTTCGCTTTTGTATTTTGCAACATGACTTCGCCTCTGCGATCGTCCAGATTGATTAATGCAAAAGCATTTTTTCCCAGGTTGTCAAAGAACTTCTTCTTCGCTTTTATATAAGCGTCGAATGTTTTGTGGTAATCGAGATGATCATGGCTCATGTTGGTAAAAACTCCGCCCATGAAATCCAGACCGGCTATCCGGTTTTGTTCTGCGGCATGAGAACTTACTTCCATAATGGCATAATCACATTCTGCATCCACCATTTTTGCGAGTAAAGACTGAATACTTACTGCATCGGGAGTAGTATGAGTAGCCGGTAATATCTCTCCGGCTACTTTTACTTCTACTGTGGAAATCAATCCACATTTGTTTCCGAGTGCTGTCAGCATTTGGTACAGCAGGGTTGCAGTGGTAGTCTTCCCATTTGTCCCTGTTATCCCTATGAGTTTCAATTTTTGAGAAGGAAACTCATAAAATGCTGATGCCAGTAATCCAGCCGATTTTGCAGCGTCTGCTACCTCAATGTAGGTCACATTTTCGTTCAATTGTGACGGCCAGGATTCGCAGACGATGGTTGTGGCACCTCTGTCAATCGCCTTTTCAATGTACAGGTGACCATCCGTCGAGGTACCTTTGATAGCCACAAAGAGGCTATCTTCAACTGTCGTCCTTGAGTCAATAATGACTCCCGAAACGGGACGGTCCAATGTCCCGCTGTGTCTACTGTAGTGCAATGAATCCAGAAGTATTTGTAGTTTTCTCACGGATGCACTCTCCTTAATTTAGCATAAGATCGATCGTCTGGCCAGTGGGCTTCGTTCCAGGTGGCAGGGATTGTGACTGCACTTTCCCCAAGCCTCTGACATGCACTTTTAAGCCCTGGTTTTCAAGAACATATACTGCATCCCGCAGTCCCATGCCGCGGACATCCGCTATATGTTCTTTTTCTACCGGGCGGTTTTGCAAACTCAGTGATTCCTCGGCAGCCTGAATCATCGCCCACTGACCATTCGATTCCTTTCTTATTCTGAGACCAAAAAAATCAAAAACCTTAATCAATTCCTCTTTATATCCAGCTCCCTGAGCAGGTAAATCTTTCATTGCAAATACCGGTTGTGTTCCGGTGTTCAGGATCTTATGGAACGCAGGATCTGTCTGATAAATCCTGTCTGCAACCGCCCTGAAAATCGGGGTCGAAACAAGGCTTCCATAAAACTCTGCGCCTGAAGGATCATTAATCACCACGATACAGCTATATACAGGGTTGTCTGCCGGGAAATATCCCACAAATGATGCCTGGTATTTTTTTCTGCCCACTCTGCCAGGAGAGGAGTAGTCAATCACAGCTGTACCGGTTTTTCCGGCAAATGTGTACAATTCAGTTTGGTGATGTCTGGCAGTTCCTCTGAGTACAACTCCTTCCAATGCTCTTCTTGCCTGTGCAATCGTAGAATCAGAAGCTACTTTGTTTCTGAGGATTGTAGGCCCAAACTTTTTCACAGGCTCCCCAATGGATTGAATTTCCTGCACCAGATAAGGCTTCACCATCGTTCCGTTGTTTGCTACTGCATTATAAAATGTCAGTATCTGAAGCGGAGTCATCAAGCACTCATAACCGTGGGCCATCCAGGGAATAGTTGATTTTCCCCATCGCTGTTTCTTATCGTAAGCGTTCTTGATGTATGGCTTTGCTTCACCTTCGAGGTCAATACCTGTCGGTTCATTCACCCTGAATTGTTTCAATCTGTCAATAAACTGCGTCCCACCTTTGTTAGGACTGTATGCTCTGTCTGCCAGTAATGCTATACCGACATTGGATGATATTTCAAATGTTTCCTGGACTGTTGCATTCTTGAATCTGTGTGGTTTTGCATCTTTCATGCGCAAGCCGTAAAAAATTCTTTCTGCTCCGTGATTCAGATCTACTGAATCTTCGAGTGTGTATTTCTGGTCTTCCAACATTGCCATCAAAACCGGCAATTTAAATGTCGAACCCGGCTCTGTCGCTGTTGCTACTCCGTAGTTAAAGTCTTCCCAGTAATCATTGCCTACTTTGCCAAGATTTGCCAGTGCTTTGATAGCTCCTGTTTTCACCTCCATGACTATTACAGTTCCGAAAGCTGCCTGATGTTTTGTCATGGCATCGTAAAGCGCCTGTTGTGCAAGATCCTGAATATTTATATCCAGTGTCGTCACGATATCTTTTCCACTCTTGGGCTTGATATCTGTAAGATCATTTACCGGAATCCACACTCCCTGACCTACATTTTCCATTAATTGCTTTCCGGTTTCACCTTTCAAAACATGATCATAAGCCTGCTCCAAGCCGATGGAGGGAGCGTCACTTCTATAGAGACCAATCGTTCTGTTGGCCATCATCTTGAAAGGACGTTCTCTGCGGCTGTGTTTTACAACTATCAAACCTCCTTTGTGCTGTCCTCGTCTGAGGATTGGAAATGTTTTGAGCAACATCAATTCTTCATAGTTCACGTCTTTGTGAATTAGAAAATAGCGTTGTCTTTTATTCCTTGCAGCCGTGAGTTCCTTCTTCCATTGAGCTGCAGATTTACTGCGGTCAATATGCTTTGAGAGATTTAGAGCAAGAGAATCGATTCCCTTTTTGAAAACCGAATCAACAAGGCCTTCAGCATTAAGGTCCATCCGTATTTCAAAGTAAGGCAGTGATGTTGCTAAAAGGCTTCCGTCACTTGCTATGATATTGCCGCGTTCGGCTTCTATATCTTTAAACTTTACATAGCGGTTATCCCCTTCTTTTCTCCACTTCTCTCCTTCCAGGATTCCGATATTGAACACTTTCCAAATGATCACGAGGGCAAGGAGTATAAACCCTGCAAATACCAGATATAATCTCTTGAGTACCTCGTTCTTCATTCGTCTTTATGGTTGTTTAACCAATATTTTTTTAGGCAATTTGCCGCTAAATTCCAGTTCCATTCCTGATACATTTTTCGCAACTTGTGAATAAGTGCTATTGTACATCAGGTCAGATTTGATTGTCATATATTCCCATCTAAGGACTTTCAAATCTTCTTTGAGTGCTTGAATATTCCGCATCCTTTTCTCGGAATAGTGAGCAGTCGTTATATATATCATTCCTATAAAAAACAGGAAGTAAAAGAAAGGCATGTTGTTAGACATGAATTTCGAGGTGGATCCTCTGCTAAGGATTCCACCAAAGGCGGTTCTTTTAATGTTCATTCAGGTTAGTTTTTTTCAGCAATTCTCAGTTTTGCACTTCTGGATCGTGGATTTGCTTTGCTTTCCGATGGATTTGGTAAAATTGGTTTTTTGGTCAATACCTTGAATGGCCGTTCAATTCTTCCGAAGTCATCCTGGATCAATGAACCGTCTGTTTGGCCGGTTTTCATGAAATTTTTCACCAGTCTGTCTTCCAAAGAGTGGTATGTCAAAACTACCAGTCTACCCTGAGATTTAAGGACTTTAAGAGATGCTTCGAGCAGCTCAGCAAGTGTCTCCATTTCTTCATTTACTTCGATCCGAAGTGCCTGAAAAACTGTGGACAAATACTTGTGCTTCTCTCCCATCGCAACTCTCTCCAGAATTAAAATCAACTGTTCGGTCGAATCAAAACTGCGCTGCGATCTGGAGGCGACTATCTCTCTGGCAAGTGTTTTTGAGTTTCTTACTTCTCCATACTCACTGAAAACCCGAACCAGCTCATCTTCTGTGTAGTGATTCAACACATAAGCTGCATCCTTTTTGCCTGCCTGGCTCATCCGCATGTCCAATGTAGTATTGGTGCGATGCGTAAAACCCCTGCTGACTTCATCCAGTTGATGGGAAGAAACCCCCAAATCTGCCAGTATACCATCTACTTCCGTAATCCCTTCCATTCTCAGCATTTTGTGCAGAAAGCGAAAGTTGGATTCGATTAGCAGAAACCTGGGATCATCGAGCGCATTTGATAATGCATCCGGATCCTGGTCAAAGCCAATCAATCTGCCACCTGACCCGAGCTTTTCCAGAATGGCTCTGCTGTGTCCTCCCCCTCCAAAAGTTACATCTACATAGATGCCATCGGGTTGAATCTGCAAAGCATCCAGACAAGGTCCGAGCATGACAGGTAAATGGTACATAATTAAAGATTCTTAAGTGGATTGTCCGCGCCGAAAATGTCATCTGCCAATCTGGCAAAATCTTCCGGACTTTCGTTCATCTGACCATCATAAGCATCTTTGTCCCAAATCTCAATCTTATCAATGAAAGCAAATAAAACCACATCTGATTTTATCTCGGCGTAATCAAGCAAGTTTCTGCTCAGGAGGATGCGTTCAGCCCCGTCGGTTTGTACTTCCTTGACACCCCTAAAAAAATATCTCAAAAAGTTTCTTTGTGTCGTATTGTAGTAACTCAGTTCACCAATTTTCGAAGTAATCTCTTTCCATACTTTTTCGGGATACAGTACGAGATTCTTTTCAAACCCTCTATTCAGATAAAATGTATGGTTACTTCCTCCACCCAGCTGTTTCAGCAGGGGAGCGGGCATTTTGAGCCTGCTTTTGGGATCTAACCGGCAATCATATTCTCCGAATAAATTCGTCATTGTGACGTGGTGGCTTATTGTTGATCCAAAAATAGGACGGCTTACCACAACTTACCACTTTGTCCCACTATTTTTTTATAAGAAATTTCTGAAAGTTCGTATTAGAATAGTTCCCTATATGTATTGACTACTATTTGCTACTACAGTTTCACTAATTTGCTTATATTTCATCATATTATATATATTTATATTCTAAAGGTACTGAATAATAAACAGATAAACATAATATAAAACATATACATCTTTTGTTCAAACCATGACAATTGCACCATTTTGCCGGTGGTAAATTGTGTCAATAAAATTCATATGGGATTCAAAACCGAATTGAAAGTGGCAAGTAATTTGAAATGCCGCAGAGCGCTTTTACTATTCAAACCGATCGTGGCTATAAAAATAGCAACACATTAAATATAATTGTTATACCTTAAACATATTATATCAGCGATAAACACATATCATATAATAATTCTGTATAAGTGTCAGCAAATAAATGTTATTTAGGGCAGATATGTTAGCAAATTGCGATAAAAGAGAATAGCCCAGACTATAGATGATCAATTTAATTCCAAGTCAATTACAAGGATTGAGGTTTTATGCCTTCATAGATTTCAATTCCACTGACCACTTTATTAATACCATTTGTATTTGTGGATTCCATAATAAAAATACTCTTGCTCAGAATTTATAGCCCATCCGTTGATCCCATTTTTGATTAGCTCTTTCTTTAAATCATTTGAAATAAAGAATCCAATAAATCCATGCCTTATATATAGTAAATCGTATTCAGTTGGTTCCTTTTTCAGAACTAAAGGTTTAGCCAATATACCGAAAAACTCTTTTTTGAATTTATCTATTGAAAGTAACAATTGTTTTTTGTTTGGAAAGCTCAAAAGTTGGTCATCAGGTCGATCATTCTCTCTTTGAGAGAACCCTATATAATCTTTAAAGAATGTTGATTTATCAAAGTCTATATTTTCTAAATTAGATTCATAAAAATGATATATATAATATTCGTACTCCTCCTCAGGAAAGATAGCCTTGGTTTTAAATATTTGATGCTGAGGAAGATGAAAGTCGTCCAATAATTGCTTTGTCCTTTCAGATGCGATAAATGTCCCGAGTGTAAGAGACCCCAATTGGAGAAAATCTGACACTTTTGCTTTCTTATTTGCAATCAATCTGGGCACAATAAACTCATCCGGAAATTTATCACTTTGATTGAAGTTATAAATAAGTCCTTTAAAATCATCGCCTTGAGTAAATATATTCCAACCCTGATCGTGAGAAACTTGAGGCATAGCCCCCAGTTGTCTTTTATTAAAAAAAGAGGCAGGTTGAAATCTGTGCCAGTATAATTCATTTTTTACCATAATAATGTTTGATGGTCATGAGTGAAAGGCATAATTTGAGTGAAAATAGCAATGTATGCTTTTCTTGTATTTTAGCCATTGCATTAATTTATCTGATACACTTCCCTATTTTGCAGTCAAATTAAAAGCTACACATATAAATGGTGATTAAAATTGACAGATTAAATGATGCTTTTCATTTTGAAGCATCCAATGAAGAAGGTCGATCAGTTCATATCGATGCAGCTGAATCAATCGGTGGACACAATCAGGGCATGCGTCCTATGCAATTGTTACTCGCGGCAATCGGGACTTGCAGTATTTTTGATACACTTGTAATTTTGAAAAAGCAAAAACAAATAGTGGAGGATATCAAAATTGAAGTGGAGGGTTTTCGTGAACCCGGGGCTATACCCTCCCCTTTTACAAGCATCCATATGAAATTCATTTTCTGGGGTAATTTGAAGCCTGAGAAAGTGGAGAAGGCTTTGCAAAAAGGAGTTGAAAAATATTGTTCGGTCGGTGTCATGCTCGAGAAAACGGCGAAGGTTACTCATTCATTTGAAATCAGGTCGAAGTAAACATGGAAAAGAAAAAACAACAATTCGAGACGATAGCCATCAGAACACAAGCAGAGCGCTCGGAACACAGAGAACATTCAGTTCCTATTTTTGCCACTTCCAGTTTTGTATTCGATGATGCCGAACAAGCAAGAGCTTTGTTTGCAGATGAGCAGCCCGGTAATATCTATACCCGATTTTCGAATCCAAACAATGATGAATTTATTGAAAAATTGTGTTTGCTTGAGGGAACTGAGGATGGAATTGCAACAGCATCCGGGATGGCTGCAATGTTTTCCAGTATGGCTGCATTTTTGAGAAGTGGAGATCATATTGTTGTTTCAAGATCCGTTTTTGGATCAACGCATCAAATAGTTACTCAGCTGCTTCCACGCTGGGGAATTGAATATACTTATATGGATTCAAGTGCGAGTCCGGAAGACTGGAAGGCTGCGATACGTGAGAAAACAAAGTTGTTCTTTCTGGAAACTCCTTCTAATCCTGCGCTGGATTTGATTGACATCAAAGCGCTGGCAGAGATATGTAATGAAGCAGGCATCATTTTAAATGTAGACAATTGTTTTGCCACTCCATATTTGCAGAATCCGGCCAAGTTGGGAGCACATATCATCACCCATTCAGCAACTAAATTCATAGACGGTCAGGGAAGAACTATCGGAGGAGCAATACTTGGTAGCAAGGAGCTCATAAAAGAAGTCCGGTTCTTTGCGCGACACACAGGTCCTGCTATGTCTCCCTTCAATGGCTGGATATTGTCCAAAAGCCTTGAAACGCTGGCAGTAAGAATGGATCGTCACTGTGAAAATGCACTCAAAATTGCTATTTCTTTAGAAGAAAACCCTGCCATAGCTCATGTAAAATATCCTTTTTTACCATCTCATCCACAGTATGAATTAGCAAAGGAACAAATGCGACAAGGAGGTGGAATTGTTACCTTCGAATTGAAAGGCGGACTGGAAAAAGGCAGAGCTTTTCTGGATGCTTTAAAAATGATTTCCATTACTGCGAATCTGGGAGATTCAAGAAGCATTGCCACTCATCCGGCATCCACGACTCATTCAAAGCTTACAGCACAGGAAAGAGAGGCCGTTGGAATTACTGACGGATTGATTCGTATATCCGCAGGACTTGAGCATGTAGATGATATTCTTGAAGATATTTTGCAGGCGATAGGAAAGTCGTAAGGGGTAAGTCATAAGGGGTAAGTAAACAGCCAGGAAGAAGCTGCAAGCCACTCCCCAAAGCTTTGGGGATCAAGCTCAAGCGAAAAGCGAAACAGCCCGGGTGCTGAGGAATTTAGAAGCTGAGAAGATTGGCAAATAGCCGGCAGATGATGCGAAACAGAAGCTCCAATCTAAACAGATTCAAAAATATTTAAAAAATATTAGCGCTAAAATTTGGTTTATTAAACAGTGTTCAAATATATTTGTGTGTAAAATATAACGAATGGGAATTTCAGATAGAAAGGAAAGAGAGAAAACAGAACTGAGAAGTCTGATATTGAAAGCAGCTAAAAAGCTCTTTTTGGAGCAAGGAATTGAGAAAACCTCCATCAGGAATATTGCTGATGCCATCGAATACAGTCCGGGAACTATTTACCATTATTTTCAGGACAAAGACTCTATTTTCCATGAGATCCATACTGAGGGGTTTCAAGAATTAGGAAAAAGAATGGCAATACTTCATGAGGTAGAGAATCCATTTGAAAGGCTAAAAGCAATGGGCAAGATCTACATAAAGTTTGCTTTTGAGAATACAGATATGTATGACTTAATGTTTCTTAAGCAGGCTCCAATGGACTTCCTTGAAAAAATGGACTGCGAATGGGATGAGGGACAGGCAACTTTTGATGTCCTTCGACATACTGTTCAGAGTTGCATGGAACAAGGATATTTCAAAGATCAGGAACTTGAAGCCGTAACATTCATGGTATGGTCAGCGGTTCATGGAATGGTCACCCTGAATCTCAGACATCGTTGTAAAGTCGTGAATGCTCATACACCTGACGAAATCGTACATGTATCTTTTCAAGCTTTTATAAAACTAATAGAGCAACAACAATAATATTTTTTTGTCAAAAAAATTGAACACTGTTTAAATAACTTACAATGTGTAAATTTAATACTAATAACCGATTAAATCTCCTGTTCATTTTAATGACAGTACTTTCAATTATCCCGATAGAATCCGGCGCACAGAATGTGCTCAAGGCGTATATTGACGAAGGATTGAAAAACAACCTGAATCTTCAAACCCGTGAAATAGCACTGGACCAGAGCTTGCTGGCACTAAAAGAAGCCAAAAGCTATTTTTTGCCAAGCGCAGATTTTCAAACTCAATATACGCTCGCAGCAGGGGGGCGTTCCATCGATTTTCCGGTTGGAGACTTGCTAAATGGAGTGTATTCAACATTGAATCAGCTTACAAATAGCGAGACCTTCCCACAATTGTCCAATGTAAGTGAGCAATTTTTGCCCAATAACTTTTATGATGCCAGAATCCGAATTGCCTATCCAATTCTCAATTCAGACCGGCGCTACAACAAAAGCATCAGAGAAACTGCAGTGAAACTGGAAGAAAATGAATTAGCTATTTATAAGGCTGAGCTGATCATGCATATCAGACAAGCATATTATCAATATTGTATGGCATTTAAAGCCATTGAAGTATACACTACTGCTCAAACTTTGGTCAATCAAAATATCAGAGATACAGAGATTTTTATCAGGAATGGAAAAGCTTTGCCGGCGCAATTGATGAGGGCTCAAAGTGAGGCATCATCTATTGAATCCAGAATTATTGCTGCCAGACTTCAAATGGAAAATGCCAGAAATTACTTCAATTTCCTCCTGAATAAAGATCCGGAATCGGAGGTAATATTCAGTGAGCCGGAAATATCTTTAAGCACAGAATCATTCAATACCAGTACCCCAAAAAGAAACGAGATTTTAAAGCTGGAGACTGCCATGGAAATTCAATCGAAGGTGATTGCCTCCAAACAACAGTTTTATATGCCTAAAGTGAATGTCTTTGCAGATCTTGGTTCTCAGGCTTTCAATTTTGAATTCAACAGAAATAGTTTGTATGCCATGGGCGGCTTACAAGTTGAAATCCCTCTTTTCAATGGCAACAGAAACCGGATTCAAACACAGCAGGCAAGACTGGATCTCAATAAACTTCAGTTGCAGAAAGACCTGGTAGAAGATCAGCTTTCACTCAGCTCCAGAAAAGCATATAACGAAGTACTATCTGCGCGAGCAATGTATACGTCTTCTGAAGAGCAGTCGAAAGCTGCAGAAGCCTATTTTAATCTCATTGAAAAGGGATATAAAGATGGCCGGCACACTATGATTGAATATCTCGATGCCAGAAATCAACTAACCCAATCTGCCCTCCAAATGACGATATCAGCATACCAGATTCTTATTGCTCAGGCAGCTTACGATCGCGAAACCGGCAATCCAAACTTCTAATTCAATTTCAAATCTTTTCAACTATGAAAACTTACATTCAATACTTCATCATCCTGATTTTGGCTACATTTTTTATTCAGGCCTGCAGCGAGAGCAAAGCCAACTCTGATACTAAAATCAGTAAAAAAGCCATTCCGGTTCGTGTTCTGGAATTAGAAAAGCAGAACTGGAACTCTGAAATCAAAGCAAGCGGATCCATCACCTCCGAAGATGAGACGATCTTATCATTTAAAACCGGCGGAATTATAAGTGAAATTCTTGTTTCTGAAGGAGACTATATCAGCAAAGGTCAAGTGCTGGCCAGACTGGATCTGACAGAAATTAATGCTTCTGTAAATCAGGCTAAACTCGCTCATGCTAAAGCATTACGGGACTATGAAAGAGTTCAGAGATTAAAGCTGGAAGACGCAGCCACACTGGAACAGGAGGAAAATACAAAGACCGGACTGGACATGGCAACCCAGCAACTTCAGGTTGCACAATTTAATCTACAACATTCAGAAATCAGGTCTGCACAAAATGGTTATGTTCTGAAAAAGCTGGCCAATCCCGGTCAAATCAGTGGTCCCGGAATACCTGTTTTCCAGACAATTTCTTCCCATTCAAATACCTGGAAATTGAGAGTTGGGGTCAGTGACCGAGAGTGGTCATTGATAAAAGAAGGAGATGTCGCATTCATACATTCCGACCTGATTTCGGATGAAAAAATTCAAACAAAGGTGATTAAGAAATCCAGAACTGCTGATCTTAGAGGAGGATCGTTCACGGTAGATCTCGCTATTCCTGCGAGCTTGCTTAAAAAAGCCGGACTGGGAATGATTGCTTCTGCTACCATTGTTCCATCAAGTAAAGAAAATTGCTGGATGATTCCGTACGAAGCACTGCTGGATAGTGACAAGGGCAATGGCTATGTTTTTGCATTGGGACCGGATCAAAAAGTCCAAAAAATAGAAGTCAAAACCGGTAAGCTGGACCATGATAAGATTCAGATACTCCAGGGTCTTGAAAACCACACTAGCATAGTTGTTTCAGGCAGCGCTTATCTCAAGGATGGTTCTGAAGTCAGCATCATTCAATAACCACTTCCAACCTACTTTCATTTTATAATCTTACTCATATGAAAATCTCTTCATACGCCGTCAAAAACTATCAATTCACGCTGGTCATTTTCCTGATGGCTATAGCAGTAGGCGTGTCCACACTCCTCAATATGCCCCGCAGCGAAGATCCTATTCTGGATGCCCCGCAATTTCCGGTAGTCATTATATACCCGGGGGCCAGTCCTGCTGATATAGAAGAATTAATAGTAGATCCTATTGAAAAGAAGGTCTATGGTCTTGAAGATATAAAGCGTATTCAGACAGAGATCAAGGATGGTGTGGCGATCCTTCAGGTGGAGTATAAATATGAAAGCAATGTCAATGATAAATATCAGGAACTGGTAAGGGAAATAAATGGAATGCGGGACGAATTGCCTTCTGATATACTAAGTATTGACGTCCAAAAAGTAAGCCCTTCCGGTGTCAATATTTTGCAAATAGGATTAATTAGTGAAAACAGCCCAAGAGCAACATTGAAAAAATATGCTGAAAATCTGCAGGAAAAACTGGAGACTGTCAGTGAGCTCAAAGAAGTAAAAATTCATGGATTATCCGATGAAGTAGTTCGGGTTGAATTGAATTGGGAAAAACTGTCCCGGATGAATATTCCTCTCCAGGCTGTCCTGGGTAGTATCCAAAGTGAGATTGCCAATATTCCCGGTGGAACAGTGGAAGCCGGGGCAAAAGCCTTCAATGTCAAGACCAGTGGAAATTATAAAGACCTGGAAGAAATCGGTCAGACACTTGTTTATTCTGATGGAAGTAAAACCGTTTCACTCAATGATGTGGCGGATGTTAATTATACATTTGATGAGACAAAGCATATCACCCGATTGAATGGCCACAGATGTGTTTTTGTCAGTGCAGCTTTGAAGGAAGGTTCCAATATTTCGAAAGTCCAGGAAAGTTATTTGCCGGTACTGGAAAAATACAAAGAAACATTACCTGCAAATCTGGACATGGTTTTGGCATTTGACCAGGCAGATCATGTAAACAGCAGGCTGGGGCATCTGGGCAGGGATTTTCTCATTGCGATTTTGTTAGTTGCCTTTACATTGTTGCCATTGGGGGGCAGGGCTGCCATGATTGTGATGATTTCTATTCCACTTTCGCTTGCGATTGGGCTTGTACTTTTGGATGTGCTGGGGTTTGGATTGAATCAATTGAGTATTGTGGGTCTAGTGGTGGCACTCGGTTTGCTGGTGGATGACAGTATTGTTGTGGTGGAAAATATTGAGAGATGGATGCGTGAGGGTCACAGCAGAATGGAAGCAACAATTCTGGGGACAAAGCAAATCGGGCTTTCAGTAGTGGGATGTACAGTGACACTTATCATTGCATTTATGCCATTGGTTTTCCTGCCTGAAGCCTCCGGAGATTTCATTCGAAGTCTTCCTATGGCGGTGATTATGTCAGTATTGGCATCCATGTTGGTATCCTTGACCATTATTCCATTTCTGGCTTCCAGATTACTTAAGCAGCATGCAGCTGATTATAAAGGAAATTTGTTTTTGAGATCTCTGCAAAAAGTGATTTCAGGTAGTTATGCTTTGGTTTTGGAGAGATCATTAAAGAGACCTGTGCTTACTTTATTAATAGCGACCGGAATATTTGTGGCATCACTTGCATTGTTTCCCGTAATTGGTTTCAGTCTTTTTCCACAATCCGAAAAACCGCAATTCCTGGTAGAAATCACGACACCAATTCAGACCCGAATTGGCATCACGGATGAGGTCAGTCGTGATGTAGAAGCAATTCTGGAAACCATTCCAGAGGTTGAATATTTCTCAACAAATGTGGGCAGAGGAAATCCAAGAATTTATTATAATGTGATTCCTGAAAATGAGCGTTCGGACTATGCTCAGATATTTGTGCTGTTGAATAATAAAACCTCTGTGGTTCGAAAAAAAGAAATCGCTGAAGAATTGAGACTTCAATTTGCAGATTATGCAGGTGCAAAAATAGAGGTAAAACACTTCGAGCAGGGACCTCCCATCAAAGCACCGGTTGAAGTTAGAATTTCGGGAGACAATCTCGATTCACTGCGTCAATTGGCGGCACAAGTAGAGAATCTATTGGAAAATACAGAAGGAGCCATCTATGTCAATAATCCATTGAGTAATCTCAAATCCGATATCAAAGTAGCCATTCAGAAAGACAAAGCAAGAGCTATGAATCTCAATGTGGTAGATGTAGATCGTACCGTCAGGATGGCAATCGCGGGTCTGAATATGGGATCATTTACAGATCCGGATGGAAATAAAAAAGACATCATCGTCACGGGACCAAAGGCTGAAAGAGCTACGTTGCAAAGTTTTGATCATGTATTTGTGAATAATATGGTGGGGCAAGCCATTCCGGTTAATCAAATTGCCAATCTCGAAATGGAGAGTTCTCCGCTGAAAATTGATCACTATAATAAAACAAGAGTAGTATCAGTAAATGCATTCGTACAGGATGGTTATCTCGTGGACAGAGTGATCAATGATGTGATTGCAAAAATGGATCATGTCAATATGCCTAAAGGATATGCATATAAAATGGCGGGTGAAGTCGAGACCCGCGAGCAATCATTTGGAGGATTTGGCACAATTATAATTGTAACTGTATTCCTTTTCATTGCAGTATTAGTATTACTGTTCAAGACATTCAAGAGTACTGTGATTGTATTATCTGTGATTCCATTGGGAATGGTGGGCGCATTAGCAGCTTTATTTGTCACAGGAAATTCACTGTCATTTGTGGCGATTGTTGGATTGATTGCATTGGCAGGAATTGAAGTTAAAAACTCGATACTTCTTGTGGACTTCACTAATCAATTAAGAAAGGAAGGCAAGGAATTAAATGCTGCGATCAGGGAAGCCGGTGAGATTCGGTTTTTACCGATTGTGCTGACAACGCTGACAGCGATTGGTGGATTGTTGCCGATTGCATGGTCTACGAATCCTTTGATTTCACCTTTAGCAATTGTGTTGATTGGAGGATTGATTAGTTCGACGGTTTTGTCGAGGATTGTTACTCCGGTAGTTTATAAATTGATTCCACCGAGGGTCTAGGAGGTTTTGGTGGCAGAACAGCCGGGTTGAGGTCGGCTGCGCCTTTGCGATCTGGAGTAGATAGCGTGTGTGAGCTGCGCTATGCTTGCTCGTGTGCTGCAGACGCTGGCTTCGCCGCGCTACGGGATGTGGTTCGCTAAGCTCACGTGGGCATTGTGAGTGATGGGTGTGGGTGTGAACAGCTAGGGAAGCTACAAGTCTCAAGTCTCAAGCGTCAAGCTAAAAGGGAACAGCCGGGAGAATCTGCCCGCTTATTTCTCGCGTCAGCCATCAACTTTATATTTTCAAAGCGAAGCTGCAGAAAATATAAAGACATCACCTTTTCATGGCGTGTCCCATGAAAAGACATCACCTTTCAAGCCGAAGGCGCGGGAAGACATCACCCTCTCTACTCGATAGCCCGTTAATCTACCAACAGTGCAAAGGTTCACCTACATTTATACAATCTTTTTTATCTTGCGGCTCCATAAAAAATTAAAAGAATGCAAGATCCAACTTCTTTAACATCCGTAGCAGCATTTCATCATTTGTTCAATCATCCGGTGCTGGAAACTCCACAGATTCCTTCTGAGACAAGATGTGAATTACGAGTATCTCTACTCGCAGAGGAGCTGGATGAACTCAGAGAAGCCATTGCAGAAAAAGATATCGTAGGAATTGCTGATGCACTATGTGATTTGCAATATGTACTTTCAGGGGCAGTGCTGGAATTCGGCTTGGGTGATCAGTTCAAGGCATTGTTTGATGAAGTGCAGCGATCCAATATGAGTAAGGCTTGCAATAGTTTGGAAGAAGTAGAAGTGTCACTTGCTTATTACAGAGAAAAAGGGGTTGAATGTCATGCTGAAGAGAAAGATGGAAAATATCTTCTTTATAGAACGGCAGATCGTAAGACTTTGAAGTCGAGGTTTTATTCGGAGGCGGATTTGGAAAGAATATTAAAGGCGAGATGAGTTATGAGTTTTGAGTTATGAATGATGAATGATGAGTGATGAGTGATGAGTGATGAGTGATGAGTGAGTTAAACAGCCGGAAAAAGTTGAAAGTTGATCCCCAAAGCTTTGGGGAGAAAATGAACAGCCAGTGATAAGGCATAAGTCGTAAGTCGTAAGTCGTAAGTAAAAAGCCAAATCAGCATCCGCTGCTGGTCGCAGATAGAAACCGAAGTATGAGTGTCTCTGCCTCTGGCTAACTGCCCACCCCCAATCATTGCTTCCTGTAGCTTCCAGCTACGGTCACTCACACTTAACACTTGCCAATTTTGTAAAATAAATGAATACTTTCCCCAAATGTAGCATTGCGATTAATTAGTGTTTAAGGCACAACTGTAAACACAAACATCCCTCCTGCAATAAAATCCTCTTCAGAAACTTCTACAATTCTGGAATCAGGAGAAAAGCTTAACAGGTTGAAGTTATTGTTTACTTTATTATTCATGTTAAAAAGGATTTTATCCATTTCTTCATTGCAACCAGAACCAAAATTTATTTTATTGTAGGGGGCATTAAAAAAGGAATTGAGGCTGATTAAAAACACCCCTTCCATTTGTGGGACCAAACCATATTTAAAAGAGTACTGACCTGAATTATAATCATGTTGTAATTTAAGATAACCAGGATTGCCTCCCAGATCAGGAGATCCCTGGATTGCAATATAGGTTAATTTTCCACTTTCTTCAACAAGCAAAAACCTGTCAGAAGCAAATGAAATGGGGGTGCCATAAACCTCATCAACAAAAAGGTCTATATTGAAATCAAAATCTTCAACATTTACTACATCAGGGGAATTAAGATCCTGAAGAGTGCTACCGAATTCTGAAACCATCCAGATTGTGTCGCCTACATGATACGTATTATGATGGTTTTCAATGTTAAATGGAAGTTCAAATTTCCACAATTTAGAACATGGTGTCTTTAAGCACGAGCAAGCATTATTTGTGAGCAAAGCTAACAGCAATAATATTCTGATAATTATTTTCATAATCAATCCCAGTTGCTTAGGTTAATTTTTATTCAGGCGCTGTTTATAAAATACTCTAAACTCAGGGCAATTAGATTTACCAAGAAGCAGGTCTCCATCGATGATTAAATATGGAGGTTTAATGCAGTTTTCAGTTTCATATGACAAATAAATTGTGTCCTGGCTTTGTCTCCAGGTACCCTCCGTAATCGATCCGGTGCACCCGGATATTTCAAATGTCTTATCCTCACAGAATGTAAAATCAGATATGAACAATTTACAAGGCCCAAATAGAATCTTGTGGTACATTATCTCAAAACGATTAAAAGCATAAGAATATGCACCTCCTGTGAATGTCACTTGTTCTTTGGGAGATTTTAAAGCAAAAAATGATAAACAGGTTAGGAGAGCTACTCCCAGAAATATTTTACTGAGTTTCATATTCTGTTTTATTACATGCTTCAGTAGATGATAACTTAAACGAAAAAAATCGAAGTTAAATTTAATAATATTAAAGGTTTTTACAAATAAAACTGCAATTGGAGAAGCTATCTCTTTCTTCAGCTCGAATGCAGTTCCTCTACCCTTCATCCAATTTTAGGGTCGGCTCAGCCAATAATTGACTAATCATTCGATTCATCAATTGTATTTTTGACCCAACAAATTACCCATGAGATTTCTTTTGTTTCAATTTTTATTACTTTTTCTGATGACACCTCACAGTTCTCATTCGCAAGCTTCTCTGGATGCTGTATATCAGCTTTACGGCAAAATGGAAATGGGCTCAGCTTTCAAGTTTAATCCCGACAATACATTTGAGTTCTTTTATTCCTATGGAGCTGTGGATCGTCAGGCGACAGGGAAATATCAGCTGGAAGGCAACAACATCACCCTCAAAAGTGATAAACCTGCAGGACAGGATTTTCACATCATCAAACAGAGTCGTGGCAAGAATCCGCAAATAAAGGTGAATGCTCCGCAAGCCTGGTTTGCCAGCAATGTGGTTTGCAGATTTATCAATGGCGATCAGGAAGAGTATGTGCAGACGGATGATTCCGGTGTGGCTGAATCGAGCTATTCGGATTGTGATGTCATCATGGTATTGCATGGTCTTTATCCGGATGAATGGACACTGATCAAGTCAAAAGAAAATCAGAATCTGTTTTTTGAAATAGGACTGAATCCTTCACTGGAACAGGTAAGTTTTAATGGAGTCATGGCTACTTTGGAAAATGATATTCTTACTTTGGAGTATGAGTTTTTATTCGGGCCGGGTGAAGCGAAATTTGAGAAGGTAGATTGAGGCTGGTTGCTGGTTGCTGGTTGCTGGTTGAACAGCCAGCTGTTGGCTTTTGGCCTTTAGCTGTTGGCGAACAGCCGGAAGAAAGTTATGAGTTATGAGTTTTGAATGATGAGTTTAACAGCCAGGGTGACTAAGGTGTGTGTGAACCCTATCCCGGCATTTCCCTGAAAAGAAAGGAGAATATCCTGAAGTGTAGTGGATTCTTACACATAATGAGTGGTCACCTTTGCACATGTAATGTGCGAAGATGTCACCTTTTGCCGCAGGCAAAAGATGTCACCTTGCGAGCGCAGCGAAGCAAGACGTCACTTCACCGGGCTACGACCATTCCTTCTGAATAAACGCAACTAAAGATTAATTTTATCCCATGGAATTGCATTACGGAGAGATAGAAATTTTGTCCATTTCGAATAGTCCGGTAAATGAGGGTGAGGTAGAACTGTTACCTGAGATGCCGGATCATTATGTGCGATTTGTACATTATCCGGATTGTCAGCAACTGATCATTATGTTGCCATCGTATGGCAGGGACTATCACATGATAAAACTTGCAGATAATGAAAGTGGAAAAGTGGTAAGCGAAAGACCGGTAACTGACAGGCTCAGCGGAAGTATTCAATTATTATGGGATACACTGGAAATAGCGCCCGGGAATTACACCATTGAGATCAGCTGGAAAAATGGGCAATCGCATTTGATTGTCATACAGAAATATACAGAAGAGGAAACTAAAGAGAGAAAATCTATAGTCCAGGCACATCAGGTGAGTGATGAACCTAAATCCAACAGCGGGCCCATTGTTTACAGAGACGGATTCGGTAATATCCTGCCAAATGAAGATTTAGAAATACGGGAACAAGCTATGCATAATATATTCAGACGATTTTCCAAAAAGCTAAGCTACTCGGGCAATTTTCGGGGAGGGACCATTACTTACAGCGATGGAGAGTATACGATTGACTTTTATCACGAAATGGGAGGAGGTAATTGCAAAATGTACATCGACATCCCCACTGAAGATCAATGGGAAATTAAAACTCATGTGCCTTTGTCTGAGCGAAAAGAAATCCTTGAATTTGTAGCTGAAAGGGTGCAGCGGGATCAGGCCCCTAGCTGGAAGTATGAGATCAGGAGTGATATCATTTACTTCTATTAAAGTGGTATTTAGCCATCCAATAAACCATATCCTATAGCTCAAATACCAGATGTTCTTAAGGTCAAAATTCTAATAAACGCCATACAACGTTTGTAGCTTTTGATTCAAAATGTACTAACCTGTTCCAGTCAGGTTAAGACAATTTGGGATTAATTTCCAATTATAAAACGACCTGAAGTTTCCCTACCATCTTTTCTTCTTAACACTAAAAAATAAACACCAGGGGAAAGATTTCCAACCGTGATGGACCGATCCTCAAAATATGAACCTTTTTCAGACAATCGACCCGCCGAATTAAAAATTAAGTAAGAATCAAATTTTTGCTCTCCGGTTTCAATAAAAATTTCTGACTTCGCAAGAGAAGGATATATTTTTATTGAAGATTGTAAGTCAGGAAGTCTAATTCCAGTCGATCCACTTATGTCCAAATATACAATTTTCCAATCTTGCTTATGGATTATCAACAGTTCCGCAAACCCATCATTGTCAACATCCAGAATATTATTTACTTCAATAAATGGAAGAATTACAGCATCTCTTTCAAATGTTCCATCTCCATTATTAAGACATATATAGCCATTGATTCCAAAATTTGGCTTGTAATAGATATCCGGCAAACTATCCTTATTAAAATCTATAATTGCAAATTCATCACTTCGAAAAGGCAAGTCAAATGTAGCATCAATTAAAAAACCTGAGGCATCAGTCCTTGTCAGGAAAATTTTCTCGCCATTACTTAAAGCCAATAAATCCCCCAATGCACCTTCATTTGGAGAAAGACCTAAGGAACCACCAAAGTATTCCAGTTCACTAAAATTAAAGTCGCCTTCATTTCGAAACAAATAAGTTCCCGTTTTAAAGTTCGGAACCGGATATGCGCTAATAAGAAGATCAACAAGTCCATCTTCATCAATATCCATTGCCCTGGCATCCCAAATATGAATATTATCTACCAGCATTCGTTTTTCAAAATCTTTTCCATTCAGATTTGAAAATACTTGTATTGATAAAGAATCCTTGCCATTGAAAATAAAATCAGGAAAACCATTTCCATCAAAATCTGCCACTACGATATCAAAAATATTTCGGTATTTGTAGTCCAACAATAATGGAGGACCCACTTCAAAAATGCCCTCATCATTTAAGCCCCCAATATAAACTCCGCCTGCCCTATCAAAGAAAACTAACTCATCCTTTTGATCCAAATCAAAATCCCCGGCAGCGATTGCAGTTACGGCAGCTCCTGTAATATCTGAGAATAAAATACTACTTTGAAAATTTGAGGAATCAAATTGTTCAAATCGGCTGATGCCCCTGCTATTCCAAATACCTGCTATAACTTCTTTGTTACCATCACCATTCAGGTCGGCCGTACAACTAATTGTATAATTATTGGGATTCAGTACTCCATTTTTAATAACATCTTCAGATGAAGTCACAGAAAAGATATTATTTACAAAATGAAAATTATATAGAATTGCTAAACCAAAATTCATCACAATAAAGTCACTATGCATTCCAAACGGACCGTAGGATGTCTTCTCAAAATTTTCTTCGAGATATTTAAAAGGAAAATTAAACGCCTCAAATTGACCCACCCCTTTGTTTCTCATAAGATGAAAAGTATCCAGCCCTGTGTAGATCAGGTCTTCCAGTCCATCTGAATCAATATCGAAGTAAAAAAGAGTAGTAGAGACAGGAATTTTAGCCACAATAAGACCAGGGGTATTTGACATCAACTTTGTAAATACCAGTAAACTATCAGCGCCATTGGGTGGTCTTACTACCAAATCTTGCTGTCCATCTCCATCAAAATCAGCAAAATGGGTAATCGAATAACCAGTATTCCGGACTATAAAATGTGCCTCATCAAATTCAAAATTCTCACTCCCTCTGAAAAAATAAATGCCGGATTCTCCTCCTTCAATACTTGATTGTATGCCATCCAACCAACCATCCATATCAATGTCAATGAATCTTACATTATTTGAATTTTGCCCTGTTAAGAACGGCGATTCAAAGATCTCCCCGTTCTTACCACTACGAAAAATTTTATTTGAATCTAATGTATAAAAAGCATCTGTAAATCCATCCTTATTAAAATCAACAAAATCAATGTGCTGTAATGATGGAAAAGGTGAAGCAAACCGAACCGCAGTATCTGCCAGCTGATCACCGAAGTTTTCTGTCAGAACAGAATGGTATTCGGACACATAATGAATTCGGGGTATGATATCAATATCGCCATCATTGTCCCAGTCTGCGGACCTTCCGCTTGTAAAATAAACTGAACTAATGAAGATTTCTGAAGGAACAAATGTAAATTGAATGTGACCATCCTGACTATAACTTCCCAAGCCAAAAGACATGGTTTCAGCAGATGAACAAAAAATATCAACTATTCCATCCTGATTGACATCTCCAAAATTTATTGATCCATCTGCCGATTCAGCCAAATGCCGAATACTTAATTGCGCCGCTAGCTGATTCCCAAAAACAAAACAAAATATAAGCCCCCAAAAATATTGCATGGTGAAGTGTTTGTGCAAGTTGAGTGACCAAAGTTAATTGAAATTTCAGACAAAGCAATTCACCCAAACCCTGATTGAAGTGCTTAAGATTTAAACAATACTGGCGCAGTCCCGTTGTGTGAATCTTAGGTGTCAACCAATTAAATCAAGCATGTCAAGAGAAAAATCACTATCTGCCGATCAAAGCGGCAAAAAAATCTTAATCACAGGTGCTACTTCAGGGCTTGGATATGCAGCTGCAATGAAACTTGCCATTCAGGGAGCACAGGTATTTGTACTGGCAAGAAATCCCGCCAAAGCAGCTATCATGATAGAGGATATCAAAACGAACCATCCATATGCTAAAGGAAAATTTGAGATGATCCAATGCGATCTGTCAGAACTAAGCAGCATTACACCTGCCTGCCAAAAAGTGAGAGATGCTACAACTCATCTGGATATGATCATTCTTAATGCAGGTGTTCTGAATATGAATTTTAAAGAAACAACCGATAAAATAGAAGAAACCTGGCAGGTGAATGTTCTGGCGCCCATTTTGATCACTCACCTTCTTATTGACCTGCTTGTAAAGTCTGCTGAACCAAAAGTTATTTTTACAGCTTCAGCATTGCATCAGGGTAACATTAATTTTGAGAATCCTGAGTGGAGAAATAAATACGGACTCATCTCTGCCTACAGACATTCAAAGTTGTCAATAATACTATTGACGAAATTATTGGCAGAAAAATTAAAACCCTACAAGGTGGGAGTGTATTGTCAACACCCCGGATTCGTGAGTACAGGGTTAGGAGATACCAATGGTTGGCTGACCAAAATGGCCTTCAAACTATTGGGTAAAAGTCCTGAAGAAGGAAGTAAAACACTCATGTTTCTAACGGATACTCCCAATACACAATTGGAAACCGGAGCTTATTATGCGAAGTCAAAGGTAAAAAGAACAACAAAAGAGAGCTATCAAATAGAAACTGCAGCAGAGCTTTTGAAAACCATCCAAAAATATCTGGAGACTTATATTCAGTCTTCTTCCCTTTTATTTGAAAAGGAATTGTAAAAAAGAATTCAGCCAGCTTTACCAATTATAACTGATTCCAAGGTTTCCATGCCAAACAAGGTAGCTTTGGCTCATGTGCTGATCCAGCTGAACAGCTCTTAAAGGCAGATCAGCACCGGTGTATAAATTTAATCCCCATCTGGAATTTAATTGATAAGAAAAGACACCGTTGATTCTTGCAGTTTGAATTTGACTGACTTTCATTCCGACATCCTGCATTTCAACTAGAGCATTTGCTGCATCTGCGATTTTGCCCTCAAACCGGTGGAATGCATTTATAAGAACTGCGGCTTCCAGTCCCAGAGAAAATCTTCCGTATCGTTGATTTACACCTATCCCGAAAGGTATGTTAATCATTCGAAATTGATTATAGAAGGTTCCTCTTTTATGTATTTCCTCAAAAATATCCACCGGACCTTCTTCTACAGTAAATGAGTTTTCATCATGGACCTCTCTGGCAGCAAGACCATCTTTGGTATAAGTAATTTCTTCTACAGAAGTATAATCAAATCTCTCATTGATTCTGAAATCTTCCATTCCTGCAAAGAAGTAAACATTCTGTGTGATCCTGAATTTCAAATCCAAACCCAGTCGAACAGACTCCAGCTGCTTTTCGTTGTTCATCCTGGATTGCATCCATTGATCTGCTTCCGGATTTAGCAATTCCATGTTCCTGAATACCATTCCTACCCCACCATTCAATCTCAACTCAAATCCTTTTTTGGAGTTTGCATGCAGAATGCGTGTTGAACGCTGAGGAAATAGCATCAATTCAGGGAAGAAAAATTCTGTTTGAATACTCTGAAATGCATAATTAGTAAGACGACTTAAGGCAGTGAAATCTGATAATCCCTCTTCATTAATATTTTGAGAAATCTGTAAATCTCCTGATACTGATTCCATCATCAAGTTAATCGGAATGGAAACTTCCAAGGATGTTGTGTGATCAGATAAAGTTGCAGTTTCAATATCTGTGGCAGTAAATTCTTCAGTTCCTGCTGTCGCTGTATTTCCTGAAGATAACAAACCTGAATTTGGAATAATATCCACTTGTGTTTGAACAGCATTCCCTTTCGCTGAGGAATAATTTGTTTTCTTAAAAGTCACACTGCTTTTCAGATCATCCTGAATTTTAGTGCTTTGCGCCCGCGTGTTCATTGAAGACTGCAGGTTTATACCTGAGTTTATGCGAGAATTTTCCTGAAGGCTTACCGCTGAAATTTCAATTTTCTGATCCCGGGATGCTGCAGTATTTGTGAGTGCATTTCCTTTATTTAATAAATGTACACTAACAAATAATGATACTAACAAAAGGAGTAAAGCACCGGGCAATATGCTTGTTTTCTTACTGCGCCCGGTTTTTTGAATATTGGACCAAAGCCGGTCGGTATCGACCGGAGTCTGATGCTTCTCCACCTGATCCTTTATGAATTTATCAAAATTATTTATAGGAATCTTAGCCATGCTTCTTTGCTTTTAAATTGTTCCAACTTCTTTCTCAAAATTTCTTTCGCTCTCGCCAGGCTTGACCGGGAACTGCTCTCTCCTATCTGGAGCGTTGTAGCAATTTCCTTGTGTGAAAAGCCTTCTATCACATATAGGTTGAAAATCTGTTTATAACCGTCCGGTAGTGTTTCAATCAGCTTGAGTACATTATCACCATCCAGATCCATATAAGATTCGGGTTCGATACCTACATGTTTCACCTCCTCCAATGGAAGATTTCTGGCAGATGACTTCTTTTTCAGCTTATCAAGCGCAGTATTAATGACAATTCTCTTCATCCATGCTTCAAGTGATCCACGTTCAGGATCAAATCTATCTATCCATCGCAAAATCTTGATCATACTATCCTGGAGATTATCCTCGGGATCCATATTGGATGGAATATATCTTCTGCTGACACTCATCAGGAAAGGGGCATAGCGCTCTACCAGCAGCTTTTGGCAGGCTGGATCCCCTTTTTTACACCCTATGATTATGTCCGCTATTGTCAAAATGAATAATGCTTAAAAATGATTATTGCCTCTCTACTACTCTTATTTTAAATCCTCCTTCAAATGAAAAACTTTGAGAATCTGAGCCACTAAAAGTACCTTTCACCAGGGACCCGGGACCATGATAGTCAGATATAATTAACTCAACATTACAAACCGGGGATGGCAGATTACATGTCATATATCGTGCTCCGCTTCCGGATATCTTAAAACCGGCTTTGGGATTTAAGGTATATCCTTCCTTCAGGTCAAATATTAAGAACTGAATTTCCATCTCTCTATTATTCAATGCAGCGGATACATCCAATTCATATTCATGAACACTTAGAGAATCAATTTTTCTAAAAGAAGCATCTGCGATACTTGAAAAATACGTCTTGTTTCCAATGGTTACATAAGCATATGATGGAATCAGGTTGTTTTCATCACATAGCTCAAATTGGCCCAGATCATATTGAAGTATATTTTCAGGTAATGAAATACCCGGGCTGGATTTGCCAACGCTTGCATTTACAATTGAAAAACTGACCGCTCCCTGTGATGAACAATTATCCAGGACGCCTGAAAACACATTCTGAGCAGAGGGGAACATAATCTTATTTCCGCTACTGGTTTGAACCAGCAAATATGCATTGTGATTTTTTTCAGCGCAAACATTAAACCTGCCTGTTATAGTCAGTTGCTCGGGCAGTGCTGTGACTTTGATTATTCCCAGTTCAGTGGTATCTGAAGTGAGCGCACCAAAATCTTTATTGTAAATAAGGGAATTGCAAATTGATTTCAATTTCAGGTTGACCGGGTTATGCCTGGGAACTAAAAATCTAAATCTTCCGTCCGCACCCGGAGTGATCCTGTTTCGATAAAACTCACCGACCTTAATTTCCAGAGGACTTTGATTGTAAGCAACCTTATAAATATTTTCAAAGTTTCCGCTTAACCAGGCACATTCAATGGA
The DNA here is from genome assembly GCA_022841345.1 of Saprospiraceae bacterium. GTDB lineage: Bacteria > Bacteroidota > Bacteroidia > Chitinophagales > Saprospiraceae > SLDF01. Next base: position 4,173 of record JALHRR010000004.1, on the reverse strand, counting down.
TTTTCCATAAGTTATCCATGAAAGTTCATTGATTGTAGTTTCAAAAAACGAACCGTTCCGCTGTATGGCAGGACCCTGGGTCCAGTTTCCATTGCTTTCATTCAGGTACCAAACACTTGCACCCGGATCAATTTGTTGCAGGAGGGCTGAGTGAACAGGTGCTTTAAATTTGGCTGAATAATTAGAATTCAATTTCAATTTTACTCCGGAAGGAGTTTCCATTCTGACATGCAATAATCCATGACTCAGAATAGATTTTTTATTCTCAAGTCCATTCCCTGTTAAAAAGATTCCAGGAGAAGATGCCATATGATCTGCATTATCAGGATCTAAAAATTCTGCCAGTATCCGAACTTCACCATTGTAAGGAGCACCTGAAAATTGTTGAATGGCGTTGGCTGGTATTTCTAACCTGGCTTGTTTCTCCAGCTCCAGAATAATTCCCTGAGCATTATTAAAACTTGCAGTGTGTTGTTTTTGCTTTAAGCTAAAATCTTGTCTGAACACCTTTCCTTTTTCAGGTAAGAATAGATGCAGCTGAGATTCATATCCAACTGCTTTAATACTCATAGCAGTTACATCTGCAGGTACCCGTATATTTCGAAACAGATATACACCATTCTTATCTGTCACAGCACGCAGGTCACCGATGAAAACTTCTGCACCTTGTATTACTTCTTGATTGGTCTTGACAACGACTCCGGAAATGCTGATCAAATAAAAAATTGATGGAGGGCTGATGGTGGTATCCCTGTCCTCAAAGTAAGAATCCTTCCTGCATGAGTTCAGGGATATCAGGAGAAAGCAAAATAAATAAATAGTAAGACTGTGTTTCATGATAGATTGATTAGGATCGACAGGAGTTTCTCATGTTACGCTTTCTTTTGACTATTACGATCGTTGCTCTATTTTCGCTGCATGCAAGTGAAAAATAGTGATGCCGTATTACTAAGTTAGACTTTATCATTGAATATTCCGGAATTTGTAAAGGAGTATTTGAAAAGCTTAACATATCTCATGAGGATCAGCAGAAAGGAAAAGTTGCATACCTCTGTTCATTTCTCTCTTCTTAAAGCATGGTTGATATATTTGATTTGTATTTTACCGGTCTTAAAAAATTGACTGATGCAAGGTTTTCAAACATCCGGACCGCTACAATCCTGGCAAATGTCAGATCATAAGCTTGTTGCACAATATGAAAATGGAATGCTCGAACTTCACAGAAGCCATGCGTATGGGATATCTGTAAGGGTCAAGACTATTGATTATAATTCAGATCATGTGAGTCATGCTGTGATCCGTAACCTTCATCTGCCATGGACAGAAGTGAGAGAAGAAACAGATTATTTAAGATTACTTACTGAAACTTGCTACCTAATAATCAGTAAAAGTCAAATGCTTGTAAATGCTTATACGCTAAATGGAGAACCAATCATGGAGGATCATGAGACACTGGGAAACATGTGGAAAGGAGACTCCATCTGGCTGTGCAAGAAGAAAAGAGAAAATGAACGCATTATTGGTTTAGGAGAAAAAACAGGTCCTTTGGATAAATCCGGCAAAATTTATACACATTGGAACCATGATCATTTTGCCTATGGAGAAGATTCCGATGCACTGTATGCATCTTTCCCATTCTATTATGGAGTACATAATAATATTGTGTACGGTATGTTTGTGGATCAGCCCCAGAGGTCAGTATTTGATTTTGGCACATCGAATGAGGAAGCCATCATTCTGAAGATTGAAAATCCATCCGTATGCTACCACTTTTATTATTCCGGTGATATGCGGGGAGTTTTGAAGGCGTATACAGACATGACCGGATATGCTCCACTTCCTCCCATTTGGTCACTGGGTTATCAACAGTGCAGATATAGTTATTATCCGCAGGAAGAAGTCATTGCGCTGGCAGAGACTTTCAGAAGGAAGGAGATTCCCGCTGATGTCATATATCTCGATATTCACTATATGGATGCCTTCAAAGTCTTTACATGGCATACAGCGTTTTTCAGGGATTGGAAAAAAATGATTGATCGCTTGCATGAACTGGGATTCAGATTGGTAGTCATTTTGGATCCTGGAGTCAAAGTGGAAGAAAATTATGAAGTATATAATGAATTAATAGCACTGGGAGCGTTTGTCAAATGGCCGGATGGAAAACCTTATGTTGGCAGCGTTTGGCCTGGGCGTTGTATTTTTCCTGATTTCAGTAATCCTATAGCGAGAGAATGGTGGGCTAAGAGAGTCTCTGAGTTACGGAAAGCAGGTGTCGATGGATTCTGGAATGACATGAATGAGCCTGCAGTTTTTGGAAATGCTTTTCCGGAGATCACGGAGTTTGATATGGATGGAAAAGGAGGTACGCTGAATGACGGTAAAAACCTTTATGGCAATCAAATGTCAGAAAGTACTTATGATGGCGCCAGAAATGGATCCGCAGAAAGGCCATTTGTATTGACAAGAGCAGCTTTTTCTGGTGCCCAAAGATATACGGCAGTATGGACCGGAGATAATGTCGCTGCGGCTTCTCATGTAAAGTTAAGTGCCAGATTAAGTGTCAACCTTGGGCTTGCGGGAATTCCTGTTGCGGGTGCGGACATTGGAGGATTTGTTGGAGATACATATCCGGCGCTTTATAAAAGGTGGATTGCACTGGGATCCTTTCTGCCATTTTTCCGAACGCATACCATGATCAATAGTCTCCGGGCTGAGCCCTGGTCATTTGGGGAAGAGGTGGAAGAAATCTCCAAAGCATATATCGGACTGCGATATAGAATGGCTCTTTACTGGTATAGTTTATTCGGTGAATATCAGAAGACAGGTATTCCACCATTAAGGAGTATTGCGCTGGATTATTGGCAGGACCCACAGATTTATAATTCCGAATTTTCAGATCAATTTTTTCTGGGATCCCATTTGATGATTGTTCCGGTAGATCCGGAGAGCAGTATTATCAAAATCTATCTGCCGGAAGGAAATTGGTTTGACTGGTACACAGATAAAGAATATGAAGGAGGCAAAGTGCATTTATTTGAATTGCATCCGCACTGGATTCCGGTATTTGTGAAGGAAGGTGCATTAATTCCATTGAAGAAAGATGTAACGCAACAATTCAATTTGGAAGCGGATGAAATTGAATGGCATTTGTACGGAACGAGATTGCCGGCGGAGGCAACTTTATATTTGGATGATGGAATTACATATGGAGGAGAGTATGAAAATCACTACCTGAGAAAGGTAAAATTTGACCCAAGTGTGCAAAAAATGACCTTTTTTGAACCTGAGGGAAAATATTTTTGCAAATTTTCAAAAATAATTTGTCACATTCATGGGGTTAAAAATCTGCAAAAAGCAGGTAATCAAGCAGATAAAGAAGGAGAATCTTTGACCAATTATCGTTTGGTAAATCCTGTGAGCAACTTCGATCCTTTTCCGTCAGACGATCTGGATACCCAAATAATATTTGGCTTAAAGACAATTTCACTTGCACATACAAATGATAAAATGGAAGTAAAAATCCGCTAGCGTATTGCTCATTTTATGCCTTCGAAAAAACGAATATGAAAAATGTGAATTGGCTAAGTGTTTGACAGTAAACAAAATAATCTATCTTTGTGGCAGCAAATTTAAAATAATATATCATGAGCATTAAGAAGTCATTTTTGAAAAGCAAGCCAGTCTGCAAAGTAACATTCGAACTGGATCAGGCTGTAGTTAATGGTGCAGAGAAAGTAGCAGTTTTGGGTACTTTCAACAACTGGACTCCTACCCTTGAGTTGAAAAAAGCGAAAAACGGAACATTCAAAGGATCTATCGATCTTGAGACCGGAAAAGCATACGAATTCAGATACTTAGTAGATGGTTCAAACTGGATCAATGATACTGCAGCTGATGAGTTTACATTCGCAGGTATTGCGAACGAACAAAACGGAGTGATTGCTCTATAATCAGAAGCAATTCTTTGGGAATTTTTTAGGGTTATAATAGAAAAGGGCTTTCGATGTACATCGGAGCCTTTTTTTGTTGGTTGTTGAAAGCCAGCTGTTGGCTTTTGGCCTGAGGTTAGGACACATTTCTTTTTTTTAATTTGTATCCCATCAGAATGGCATCAAATCTATCCAGACCATCAGCAAAAGCTTTATTTCCCGGGGGGCGCTTTGCGTTATAGAA
>JALHRR010000003.1 GCA_022841345.1 Saprospiraceae bacterium | reverse complement strand
ATCCTGGAGTCAGAAGGAATTAACCCTAAAATCCCTTGGTTATATGATTTTAAACTCGACTTCAGATTTAAATAAATGTAAGGCGAATAGACCTGAAAAAATCTTTGAAGCTTTGGGGATTGGGTACGGGGAGGCCCAAATCATTTTCATTTTCTTTACTTAAAAAAGGTTGCGTGTCCCCTAACTGAGACTTTCTAGTCCCAATTGAAAAATTTGACCTATTTTGGTGATCTTAATAAATAGCATTTGCAAGATTCCATCATACTTACTTTCAGGATATTGTCTGCAGGACTGGTGCTGATATCCATCATACCGATGATCAGAAATGAGTTTTGGATGTACCGGATCGTGGAGTTTCCCAGAGCTCAAAAGTGGATATTGAACTTTGTATTACTGCTTTTGTATGGATATTATGTGTTCCCTTTTGAGTTTTGGGATGGGGTATTTATTGGGATGCTTTCTCTAAACCTGATCTATTTAAGTTATCAGATTTATCCATTTTTGCCTATCGCCCAAAAGCAAATCCAATCAGTATCTTCAGAAGAGCAACCGTCGATCCGACTGTTAATATTCAATGTCTATCAATACAATGATCAATATGAAAAGCTGACAAAACTGGTACTCCAATACGAAGCTGATGTGATTATTCTGGTTGAGACAGATACGGAATGGAAAGAAAAATGTCTGGAAGGATTTGGTGATAAATATCCATTCAAAATTCTTGAGGACCGGGAGAATACTTATGGGATGCTTCTGTTTTCAAAGCTGGAGCTCCAAAACACTCAGGTAAGATACCTGATCAAAGACCACATTCCTTCGGTGGTGACGGAGATTATACTGGAAGGAGGAAGGACAATTAAATTGTTTGCTTTGCACCCCGAACCACCAGTTCCGTCGGAAAGCCGCTTTTCGACTGAGCGGGATGCTGAAATACTGATGGTGGGCAAAGAGGCTGCCCGGGATAATCTTCCGGTAATCGTAGCAGGAGATCTGAATGATGTGGCCTGGAGTTATACTACTGAGCTATTCCTGAAGGTCAGTGAATTGCTGGATCCACGGCGGGGCAGAGGATTTTACAATACTTTTCACGCTAAACATTTCTGGGCAAGATGGCCATTGGATCATGTGTTTTGCTCGGGGCATTTCAGACTGCAGCAAATGAAGCGGCTACCGGCAAGTGGTTCGGATCATTTTCCGATTTTTATCCAGCTGCATCTGGCTCCTGTAGAAGACGATGCTGAGGCATTTAAAGCGGAACAAAAAGATGTTGAGCGGGCAGAGGAAAAGATTGAAAAGGGAACAGCCGGATAGTAGCCCGTTGCCCGGGAATCGGTTAAGCGTTAAATCGGAGTGTGAAGTAGCAGCTTCTTCCCCAAAGCTTTGGGGACTGGCTTCTTGCAACAGCCGGTGTGGGTTGAGAGTTGAGAGTGTGGTTCGTTAAGGCGTTAAGGCGTTGAGGCGGTGTGAGGGTTTGAGTTGTGGGTGCATGGGGGGATAAGCCGGTGAAAAAATGTCATTAATTAAACCTATTATTGCCCATTAAAAATGGAGGTCCATCCGGCATGAATTTGCATCCAAAAGACTATTTTATAGAGGGGAAAAATATCGGAGAGCTCAGCTATGCCGATGTGCTGAGGCATAGTGCGGAGCTGATTGCAACCGACCGTAAATCATCTGTTGAATTGGAGGCGCTACGGATAGAAGTGGATATGGCTCAATTTGGGGGGATTTCTGTGAATGTCGCTTTTCCGGAAGTGAGCGTCGAACAAACAATTGATGGAATATTGCTTTCCTGCCCCTGTAAGACTCTGAAGAAAACACTCTGTACACACCAGGCTCAGGTGATATATTCCATTCTGGACAAGCCATATTTCAGAATATTTTTTGACAAAAGGCTGAGAAGAGAACATATCAGGCAAACAGCAAGAGAATATGGATTACAGGATGATCCGAATCCTGATCAATATTTTGAGCTGATATACACTCATAAGGCATTTGAGATAAAGCCGGTAATCGAGGGGCTGCTGCCCTGGAATCCTGCTATTTCAGGTTCGGTACAGGGTCAGTTATTTCCCGCTCAGATCCCGCTACATCAAGAAAAAAATATTTCCAGGGACAGCAATACCTCCTTCGTGGTGCTCAGCAGAAACAAATATTATGAGCAATATCAGGTAGAATTGTTTGAGGCACCCACAAGTAAGGAGGGTGTACTAAAAAATCCATTTGAAGCAAAGAATTCTCAGGAACTGATCTGGACAACAGATGACCTGGAAACAGCAAAGTTTTATTCAGCATTGTCAGCATTGAAAAAGTATGAGCCGGACTTACTGCCGCCTGCGAATGCAGATGCTTTCCGGGCAATTATACGGAATCCTCAGAAAATGAGGACCTACTGGCATGATCCACGAATTTCTGAAATTGTAAATGCGCAATCCATCGTCCCCGTGGTGCTTCTGGATTCGCGACCCGGCTTATGCATTCATGTAGATTTGAAAGATATATTTCATGAGGTTTGGGGAGAATTAATTTTGAATGATAAGCGATATCCTATCAAGTCATTGACTGTGAAAAACGGATTTTTTGTGCATATCGAAGACAAAATGCACCTGATCGCTGATATGGATATGCTGCGGGTGATACAGTTTTTCAGAAAGCAAAACCCCATCGTGCTGATTCATACCAACAAATTCGCGGCATTCAAAAAGGATATTCTGGATGTACTGGAAGACAGGATAGAGATCAGGTATTCATATATAGAAAAGGCCACTGAGGAACAATTGCAGGAGCAGGGTTATGATACAGGAATGGAGAAAATCATCTATCTCAGTGATGGAGGCGACTTTGTGTTTATCACTCCAGCCATGCGATATGGAAAGGTGGAAATTCCAATTCTTTCTAAAAAGCAGGTGTATGACAGGGATCAGAATGGCAACACTTTCCAAGTAGAAAGAGATGCCGATGCTGAGCTTCAATTTCTCTCCATGCTGATGCGGCAACATCCGGAATTTGAGAAAATTCCGCATCTGCATCATTCCTTTCAACTGCACAAATATCGCTTTATGGAGGAAGAGTGGTTCCTTCAGGCATTTGACGACTGGAGAGCAGAGAATGTGTTGATTTTGGGATTCAATACACTGAAAAAGAATGTCCTCAATCCTTACAAAGCCAGCATCAATATATTTGTCAACAGTGGCATTGACTGGTTTGAAACACAGATCAAGGTTAAATTTGGTAAACAGCAAGCTTCACTAAAACAGCTGCAGAAAGCAGTCAAAAACCGCAGTAAGTATGTTACCCTGGACGACGGGACTAAGGGTATTTTACCAAAAGAATGGATGGAGAAATTTGAGTCTTATTTTCAATCAGGAGAAATTTCTGGTCTGATTCTCAGAACTCCCAGACAAAACTTCAGCGATGTTTCGAGACTTTATGAGACCGAAATGCTTTCTGCTGCATTGCAGAATGAGCTGGAGTTATATCAAAAACGCTTTTACAATTTTGATTCCATTCAGACGGTTCCGGTGCCGGACGCATTGAATGCTACACTACGTGACTATCAGCAGCAGGGCTTGAATTGGCTGAATTTTCTGGATGAATTCAATTTTGGCGGTTGTCTGGCGGATGATATGGGATTGGGGAAAACAATTCAGGTCCTCGCCTTTCTACTGTTACAAAAAGATAAAAGACAACAAAGCAATAATCTTGTGATTGTGCCAACTTCGCTTTTATTCAACTGGCAGGAGGAGGTAGAAAAATTTGCTCCAAGTCTGAAAATTTTCACGCATCATGGCATCTCTAAGCTGAAAGCAAAAGAGCAGTTTTCTGATTATGATATCACGCTCACTACTTATGGGACTTTACTGACAGACATTCATTTGTTCAAATCCTATCTGTTCAATTATATCATTCTGGATGAATCTCAGGCCATTAAGAATCCGGAATCACAGCGATATCATGCCGCTTGCCTGCTGAAGTCCCGCAACAGACTTGTCCTGACCGGTACTCCGATTGAGAATAATACATTTGATTTATTTGGGCAATTTTCATTTGTCAGCCCTGGATTATTGGGAAACAAAGCGTTTTTCAGAGACGTGTATTCAAAGCCCATCGATCAGTTTGACGATCATGTAAGGAGGGCTGAGTTGCAGCAGAAAATCCACCCATTTCTATTGCGCAGGACAAAAAAACAGGTAGCTACAGAACTTCCTGAGAAGACCGAAATGCTCATTTATTGTGAAATGGGAGCAGCCCAGCGACAAGTCTATGAATCCGTTGAACAGGAGTTGAGAGAATATATTGCCACTAAAAATGCTGAGGAATTGCCCAAAAGCAGTATGTATGTATTGACTGGATTGACCCGACTGAGGCAGATTTGTAATTCGCCCACCCTGTTGAAGAATGAAGCTCATGAGGGAACGAGCTCTGCCAAGCTGGATGTGCTGATGGAGCAGATCGAAGCAAAGTCTCCTGAGCATAAAATCCTGGTTTTTTCTCAGTTTGTCGGTATGCTGGACCTGATCCGCGAGGCATTGATTGAAAAGGGTATTCAACATGAGTATCTCAGCGGCCAGACCAAAAATCGTGCAGCAGGGGTTCATTCATTTCAGAATGATGAAAATGTGCGGGTTTTTCTGATCAGCCTGAAAGCGGGTGGAACAGGACTCAATCTAACAGAAGCGGATTATGTGTACATCGTAGATCCATGGTGGAATCCGGCTGTAGAAAACCAGGCGATCGACCGGAGTTACAGAATCGGACAAAATAAACATGTGATTGCGGTGAGGTTGATTTGTCCGGACACTGTGGAGGAAAAAATCATCAAATTACAACAAAGTAAGACTACACTGGCAAATGACCTGATCAAGACGGATTCTGATGTATTGAAATCATTATCAAAGAAGGATATGTTGCAGTTGCTGGGAGGGGAAGAAGGAATAAGGGGAAAGGAGTAAGGAGTAAGTAAACAGCCAGTTAACAGCCGGAACAGCCGCTTCTAGCTTCTGGCCTCTGGCTCAACAGCCGGTGGGGGGTTGCGGGTGTGGGTCAGGAAGAAGCTCCGAGCCACGAGCCACGAGCCACTAGCTTCGAGATGTGAGAAATCAGCCGGCTTCTAGCATCTGGTCTTCGGCTCAATAGCCGGCAAGAAGTTGCGAATTTAACTTTACGCAAACAACCAGGGGGTGATGGCTAGATGCTTGCAAATTAATTATCAATGCCTAAATGCCCTGCCTTAATATTTGGAATACCGGTTCAAAAAACATATTTTACCCTTCGCACATAATCGGTAGCCTTATCCAAAGATTTGAGATCATCACATTCCTGAGAGGATATTCCATCTTCACTATTGTCGTATTTCACTTACTTCAAGCACTAAAGCTGGATGAGCCATGGAACGCACTTATTCAGTTTGGCGGCACAGGCGTTCACCTTTTCTTTTTACTTTCAGGATTTGGTTTGTTTTATTCTTATCTCAACAGACAGCCTAAACCTGCTACATTTTACAGACACAAATTCAGCAGAATTTATCTTCCCTATATTATTGTCGTATTGATTTCTGCGCTCATAGCTTTATTTTGGCCTGTCTTTGAAGGGTCGTGGTATGCACTGGGGGGGCATATTTTCCTTTACAAAATGTTTGATGAGCGTATCATAGGTAGTTATGGATATCAGTTGTGGTTTATGTCCACATTATTTCAGTTTTATCTGGTATTTTATATTTTGGTAGCATTGGAAAAATATTTATCCAAAGCCTGGTTTTTATCTTTTTCTGTATTTATTAGTCTGACCTGGGCTATGCTGGTGTGGTGGTTGGGCAAAGAAGACCTGCGCATATGGAATAGTTTTTTTCTGCATTATATCTGGGAGTTTGTTCTTGGAATGGTAATGGCGGGATGGTTGCAGGAAGGTAAAATGAAACAAAACTTCAAGTCTGGTCATTTCTTATTAACTGGTGTAATTTTTTGTGTTTCGTATGCCTGGATGGGAATGAAAGGTGGAGCTAGCGGGCAATTGTTCAATGATTATTTCGCTTTATTGGGCTATAGTTCCATTGCTATATTTTTATATAAAGTCCTCCCAAAATCTTTTGTAAAAGGAATGGTTTGGATGGGTGGGTTTTCTTTTGCGCTTTATTTATGGCATATGCTGATACTTGAGATCGTTAAATATACTCAGGGGAATGAAGTGCAATTGTATCAAATGGCTTTAGTCCTCATCATCAGTGTGATGGTTTCATATTTTTACAACAAATGGTTTACGCGTATTATTCAAAAATATAGAATCTGAATATATATCAGGCAAGCTTAATCCTGCTTGCCAATACCTTCGACACCATTGACAAGATGCAAGTCCAGCTGCGGGAAAGGGAAGTTCAATCCTCTTTCAGGGAAGACAGCATAGATTCTTTCCTGCATATCAAAAAACACGCCCCAGTAATCAGCAGTGTTGCACCACACACGAATAATGATATTGATAGAATTATCTGCCAGCTCTCCCAGGGCAATAAAGGGTGGTGGTTCTGTCAGGATGCGTGTATCTTCAGCACAAAGCTGCAGAATAACAGTTCTTGCCAGTGAAACATCATCGCCGTAAGCAATAGCAATGCTGAAATCCACTCTTCTTAGTGGCTCAACATTGAAATTGGTCAACTGCTCATTTGAAATCTTACCATTGGGGAATAATACAATTCGGTTATCAGCCAGGCGCAGAAAAGTGTAGAAGAGAGATATTTTTTCAACTTTACCGATCTCTCCATTAATCTCCACTACATCTCCTGTACGAAATGGTTTGAGAAAAAGGATAATAACTCCACCGGCGAAGTTTTGAAGCGTTCCTTGTAATGCCAGCCCAATTGCCAAAGCCAGTGCTCCCAAAACTGCAATAAATGAGGTATTCTCAAATCCAAGCATACCCATCACGGATATAATCAATAATACCCGCAACAAATTTTTTGTTCCCAGGGTGATAAACTCAGCCAGGGAAGGATCAATATCTCTTTTTTGCAGTCTTGATCGCAGAAAGCGACTCAGAAAATTGATAGCGTACCAACCAAAAATCAGAACTGCAAGGGCTATGAGAAACTGTACGCCAAATACTATTATCCAATCCTTAAGGCTTTCTACATTGATATTCATAACTCGTTTTTTGTCAGCATCTTTCTGTGATTCTTAACCATATTAACGAAAAAAGAACCTGGCAGGAAAACAGCTTTTCTTTTTACAATGAAAAAAAGCGGATTTGGTTTTGAATATTAGCAGAACAAAGGATTAGATTTTACTGGAGACATACCAAACCTTTTATACATTCAGTGAGTATATTCTTGTGTTTAGATTGACATAAGTCGCACATACACAAGATCTACACCTATCCATAAGCACGTTTTTATCGAGCTCAGGGAGCGAACAGTCGCTCCCTTTTTTTATGGGGTGGGTTTTGATATTATTTAAGGAATGACACTCATGACCCTGTCGTAACTCAGGCCTGTGAATATGCCAATGGCATTTGCATTGCCTTTCAGGTTGGTTATGATCACCCCGGGTTGAGCAAATGGATTTCCATTGGAAGAAATGGCACCCTGAATACTGGTAAGGAAATCAGAATACTCTTTGTCAATATGGAAAATGGTATTGTACAGGGTATCTCCCGGATCGTAATTGTAACCCGTACCAAACACAAAAATGTTGTTTTCTATCAGCTTATCGTCAGTGATAAAATCCTGCTGTGGAAAGCTATCCAGGAAGCTTCCATTGTGCAGCATCCTTCTGTAATAATTTTCTTCATCCGGACTGTCCTTTATATAGACCAGACATCTTGCTTTGTTATTTGCATTCTTTTCTATGGAAATGGAATCTATTGGGACTACGGGAAGTAGCTTTGTATTTGCTGTGATCAGCTTACCATCAGGCAAAATTATTTCTAGTTCAAATCCATCACTAAAATTTTCAGGTACTATGGCAGAAGCGCTGTAATTGTAAAATTTACCCGTTTCAAAGTCTACCGTTACCTGATTATTCAGAATCACCTCTTCCGATCCATATCTGATCCTGACATCTGCATTACTTATAAGTAATGCTTCCAGATAAGGTAACAAGTCATCTGATGGAATCGGATCGAAATACGAGTTGCTCTTACTGAGCAAAAGTCTGAATGCTTTTCCGGGCTCCAGATAGCATTCCACAACTGGCTGGCTCTCGTAGGCAGGAAGGACGATTTCTATTTGTTTTTCAAGATTGCAGGCACTCAGACTGATTATGATGATCAGAAGGGCGGCTGATATATATTTGATATTCATGATTTAAAATTTAAAGTTCCAGGTGAATGAAGGCAGAATAGGAAACAAAGAAACTTGCTTTGCTGCAATTCCATTGGGAACTGCACCCGGAGGTGGCCCATCTTCACCAAAATCTTGTGAATACTGAGGTTCCAGATACAGGAAGTAAGCATTTCTGCGATCGTAAACATTGTACACGCTGATGGTCAGGTCATTTTCTCCCCATTTTGGAAAGAATTTGATGACTATTCCCACATCCATCCTATGATAATCCGGAACACGGAATGTATTGCGGTCTCCATAAATCGGAAAGACCGGAGTAGATGTTCCGCCCGGAATATCCTGAAAGAGCCCCCGTCCTCCAGGCAGCCAGGTAAGATCTCCGCTTCCATACACCCAGGTTGCAGTCACTGTCAGCCAGCGATTGACCTCGTACATGGCCACTACTGACACATCATGTCTTCTGTCATGTCTTGGTGAGAAAAACCGCCCTCCCATGATATCTGCAAAATTTCCTCTTTTGATCAATGCCAGTGTATAACCGATCCATCCGGTGAGTCTGCCAAAATTCTTCTCAATGCTCAATTCCGTTCCGTAAGCAAATCCATTGCCGAAAGTAAATTCCCCTTCCAGGTTATTATTGGCAAATAACTGTGCATGATCTTTGAAATCTATTTGATTGCCCAGCCATTTGTAATAGTATTCATTTGTAAAAACAAAATCTTTACCCAATTCCCATGACCATCCGAGCGCAACCTGATCTGAAGTCTGTGGTTTCACATTTTTGGTTGAAGGATACCAAACATCAGTAGGCAGTGAAATAGCAGAATTGGAAACCAAATGCACGAATTGACTCATCCTTGCATAACTGGCTTTTATAGCCAGTTTTTCAGTTAAAAGATATCTCAGGGCAAGTCTTGGTTCAGGACTTAGATAATTAGCACCATCGCTGCTGAATCCAGACAATCTCATGCCGACATGAGCCTTTAAAGCAGGAGTTATTTGCCAATCATCTGAAATATAGGCTCCATATTCTACAGCTGTCAGGTCCTGTCCTGCCGAAAAGGAAACCAGGCCGTCATCACTGCCTGCTTTCAGCCTTCCCACCACAAATCTGTGATGTGTTCCACTGATACCTGCTTTTACTTCATGATTGGGATTGGGAGAAAAGTAAATGTCATGCTTGAGGTTTATATCTTTAATATTAGATCCAACACTGAACTTAAAACCAGTGATACTATTGCTGATATTGTATTGATAGTCAGAAAATGTGACCGTAGTATTGGAAAACCAGCGGGAGTTGTAAATATGATTCCACCTTGCTGTTCCGGTAGTATTTCCCCAGTTAAAGTCAAAATTGAAAAGGTCTGAATTAAATCCAAAGACGTCTCTTCCAAAATATCCTGAAAGATACAATACATCTTTTTCGCCCAGCTTGAAATTTACCTTGGTATTCAGATCATAAAAATTGTAACCCGGAATTTTGTTAAAGTCAGGGTTATCTTCATTTGCCTTATTAATTTGGTTCGTAATCAGGTCAATGTAAGTTCTGCGTCCTGATACTATAAATGAAGATTTGTTTTTTTGAATAGGACCTTCAAGTGTCAGGCGCGAGGAGATGAGCCCAATACCTCCGGAGCCTGAGAATTTTTGGTTGTTACCCTCTTTCAGTCTCACATCCAGCACAGAGGACAATCTCCCGCTATACTGAGCCGGAAATCCACCTTTGTAGATCTTCACATCCTTGATGGCGTCAGAGTTAAAGACAGAGAACAAACCGAACAGGTGATTGGCATTGTACACCAGCGCTTCGTCCAGAACTATCAGGTTTTGATCATTACTACCTCCTCTTACAAATAATCCTGAGGAACCTTCCGAACCGGAGGAGATGCCGGGTTTAAGCTGCAAAGTTTTGATTATATCCACTTCTCCAAAAAACGCAGGAAGGACTTTAGCTTCCAGCATACTGATATTCTCAACACTCATCTGAGTGGATTGAACTGCTTCACGGACAGTATTTCCAGTGATGACGACTTCCTCTAATAGCTGATCATTGTTGCCGAGGGTAAGATCAAGCTTAATATCTTTTTCAGCTGATATTCGTCTGGTGGTAGGCAGAAAGCCGATATAACTAACTTCCACGGTAATCGAATCAGATTTCCTTTCAGTATTGATAGTGAAAAATCCGTACTCGTTTGTAATTGTTCCTGCACCTGTTTCCACAATACCAACACTGGCACCGATAAGGGTTTCACCATTGGAGGCATCTCTGACAATTCCGGAAATTGAAATTCTATTCTGAGCAGTTACTGTAAAAGTGGAGCCAAGGCAGGCAAGCAAAAATAGAAGACTGTATAATTTTGACATATGGACGCTCGAAGATTAAGCTAAGAGAACGCAAAGATGGCCTTAGTGTTGAAGTACACTATGTTAAATTATACGAAAAGCTGTATTTCGCAGGTCAAACTGCCTCCAGAACTTGATATTGAGAAATTGCAAGCAAATAAATTGCCTAATAGGTAAGATCGAAGTTGTATTTATACAGATAAATCAACAAACTGACGATTAAAAACAATACTATAAAGAAGTAAAGAATACAATACCCTTTTTTACCGGCTCCGGCTACTTCGCTCATAATGTCTTTTTCTAAAAATTGACTAAAAATTCTAATTGCCCTGCAAATAAAATGCAAATATACTGAAGTACAAAACCAGAAAGGTTTAGCCGGCAAAAATATTGAAGAAATTCAAAGCACTGAAAGCGCAAATTTGAATTAATCTTATGTAATTAATTGTAGTTTCTTTGAAAAATAAAATCGTAAGTAGCAATAAATCAAGAAGTTAACAGCAGTAAATATGATTATCGTACCGAAAGAATTCGAATAGACGCCCATGAATGTGACCAGCATGATATTTATCAACAATTGATATAAAGCATATATCATTGAGATCATGAGAGATTTTTCCGGATAGCACTTGATTATAATTTGATAAAGATGCTTTTCATGCGCCTGAAGGATATTTTCTTTTTTAATAAGCCTTAGGAAGATTGTGATGCCGGCATCTATGGCAAATACAAGGAAAAACAGAATATATTCCCATTTTCCGGAAGTATAAATCAGTTGCCACATAAGATACCCCAGGAAAAATCCCATACTAATGCTACCGACATCTCCTGCAAACGCTATGGCTTTAAGCCTGACATTGAAGTACGCCAAAATCAAAACTGCGACTATTTGACTGACAATAAAAACATGCATGGATGCTGATTCCAATGTAAGATAAAAGGTCCCCAGACTTACCAATGACATCATAACCATCATTCCATTGATTCCATCCATAAAATTGAATGCATTCATCCATCCGGCCCCTCCAATTAAAATGATAGCAATCCACACCCAGGTGATGTCAGTATTAGCGTATCCGATCAGCCAGGTGCCGATACAAATGATATGAATGATGAGACGCCATAAAGCTGACAGGTTTCTGAAATCGTCCAGCCAGCTTAAGAATGTCAGGCAAAGCAGTCCTGTCATCCAGGGTTCAAATGCTAACTCCTCACTAATCAGAAATATTAAAAAAACAGATAATGGAAATATAAAACCTGCTCCTGATACTACCGGCAGATTCTGATGATCCCGCGTCCCTGACAGCACTTTCCATCCGAATTGCCGGGCTACTTTGATGTACAATAGCAGGCAGGCAATAATGACTACTGCCAGCACAAAAACGTGTAAGAGATTTGTTGTTTGAAAAAATTCCATTTTGAAAACTTCCCAAATAATTTCTGCCAATGTACAATTCTATTCAGTAAAACCCTTTCTCATTTACTCATTTCTGAGACCCTTATCGGAATAAAAAGAATATCTGACCATATTAATTATAAGAATTCAGGATTTTCTACAAACTTGATATCCAAAATTAAGTCCTGCACCATATATTTATGCACATGTATTTAACTGTTGCAAAATATAATATGGAATGAGAACAATAGAAAGACTTTTTGATTTCCTCCTGGATCAGGCCGAAAATTATCCACAGGAACATTGTGTAGGTGCAAAAAATGAAAAAGGAGCCACTTACTTATCAACTAAAGAGGTTCATGATAAAGTAAACAGGCTGAGTGCCGGATTGCTGCATAAAGGTGTTCAAAAGGGGGACACAGTGGCAATGGTAGTCGCCAAGAACAGACCCGAGTGGTTGATTGCTGATTTGGCTGTACAGCAGATAGGAGCAATACTGGTTCCTGTTTATCCTACGATCAGTTTGCAGGATTACAAATACATTTTTTCGGAAGCTTCGATTAAATATTGCTTCACGGACGGTGGTGAGTTATTGGATAAAATGGAATGGGTAAAACAGGATGTCTCTACGCTGGAGGCAATTTTCTCATTTGATCCAAGTCCAAAGGCAATATTTTGGGAGAGCTTATTGTCTGAATACAATATGACAGATATTGAAGCTTACAGAACCGCCGTTAAAAAAGAAGATCTTGCAACTATCATTTATACTTCAGGTACCACTGGCAATCCCAAGGGTGTTATGTTGTCCCACTGGAATATCACTAGTAATGTGCTGGCTGCCAAGGATTTGATTCCCAATGCAAAAGGAGACAGGATACTGAGCTTCCTGCCGCTGTGCCATATTTTTGAAAAAGTAGTTACGTATGCTTACCTGGGTACAGGAATGTCCATTACTTATACAGGACTGGATAATCTGGGCGGAGAAGACGGTGATTTGCGTTATATCAAGCCTCATTTTTTCACTGCTGTACCCCGGTTACTGGAGAAGGTATATGAAAAGATTGTCCAGAAAGGTATGGATCTCACCGGGGTCAAAAAGAAACTTTTCTTCTGGGCTTTGTCGCTGACAGAAAATTATGAATATGACCAAAAACCAGGCGGATGGAAGGCCATTCAATGGAAGATTGCTGATAAGTTGATTTTCAGCAAATGGAGGGAAGCTCTGGGCGGTAATGTCAAGGGAATATTGACAGGAGCGGCAGCTTGCCCTTCTTATATCCTGAAAGCATTTTCGGCAGCAGGTATACCTATCAGGGAAGGATATGGACTGACGGAGGCATCTCCGGGTATTTCTTTCAACCGCTATGATGAAGGAAATGCAATGGTCGGAACTGTTGGATTAGCTGTTGAAGGCGTTGAAATCCGGATAGAAGAATCCGGTGGAGATTATCGTCAGGGGGAAGGAGAGATTCTGGCTGCCGGCCCTAATATCATGATTGGTTATTACAAGCAGCCTGAAATGACTGCTGAGGTTTTGAAAGAAATGGATGGCAAAACCTGGCTCTGCACTGGTGATATTGGCACTTTTGTCAAAGGCCCGGGAGGAAAAAATTTCCTTAAGATTACAGACCGCAAAAAAGAATTACTCAAAACTTCGGGAGGAAAATACGTAGCACCTGCTCCTATTGAAAGCGCTTTAAAACAAGATTTCCTGATTGATCAGGTGATGGTGATTGGCGAACAAAAGAAATTTGTCTCGGCCCTTATTGTTCCGGCTATTGATTCTCTGCGCAAATGGTGTCAGGAAAATGGCGTGCTCTGGACTAATATGGAAGATACTCTGCGACATCCAAAAGTCATTGAATATTACCAGACTATTGTCGATAAGTACAATAAGAATTTCGCCAAATTTGAACAAATCAAACGTTTCACGCTCATTGATTCTCCCTGGGAAATAGTCAAACCGGATGGAAGTCCGGGCGAGCTCACCCCTACATTAAAGCTGAAACGCAGAGTCATCATGGAGCGATGGTCAGATATTATAAATGAAATGTACACGGATAATTGATAATGAAACAGCCAATTTAACAGCCGCTTCTGGCTACTCGCTTCTGGCCTCTGGCTGAACAGCCGGGAGAAGTTGCAAACTGAGCGAGCGATTCAAACAATTGTGTAGGGGCGATTCATGAATCGCCCCTACCTTACCTGTTCCCCCCGTGGTTAACTAAAAAGTTGGTCATTCGTTGGCTCAATAGCAGGAAAAAAGCTGCCTACCAACTTATTTGCGCCAGCCATCACCTTGCAACTTTTGAAGCGAAGCTGAAAAAAGTTGCAAGACATCACCTTTTCAGGGCTTGTCCCCTGAAAAGACATCACCTTTCAAGCCTAAGGCGCAGAAAGACATCACATCGCTACGAGTATGCTCTCTTACATTGTCGCAATTAACTACAGATTCTTAGAAGCATATCAGCTTATGTACAGATCTCCCTTCTTCATGTGCATTTATTTCAACAATGTACAATCCGCTTTGTAGACACAAGCCATTAAGATTTAAACTCATTTGCGGCAATCTTTCTCCTTTTCTGCCATTCATATTTTGATGGAAAAGTGTCCTGCCCTGAAGATCCAATAATCTGATTTGGCAATTTTCAGGAATGTTCTTCAGATAAAAAATAGAATTGTGAGATGGCAGGAAAGGATTGGGATACAGACTAATGCCTGTTAGAGATGGCTGATCAAATTCGCTATCCAACAAAATATCAGTATCAATATGAATCAGGTATTGTGGCATTCCATTATTTACACCCGCTCCTGTTGATGCATAGACTTGATTGGCTCTTAATTGAATAATAGTCTCCGAAGGAATCAGTCCATTTTCCAGAGATAATAGATTTTGACCTTCTTTAAGAATAGGAAATCCACACCAGGTAAAGAATTCAAAAGCCGGTCGTTTATATGCTTCATTTCTTACTGGATCCAACCTTGTATGAATAAAGCGGCATTCATCATATGCCTGTCTTGTTGCATATGTAAAATGCTGCCCACCCATAAAGTGACTCATGGGGTCAGATAATCCCTGATTCAGAAATAGTTGATCACTTGGATTCCAAATCATATCATCACCTATTACGACTTCATTTTTATAATAAGATTTAAATTCTTCAGTATATGATGCATTTTCTCCGAAGAAAACATTGAGTCTTTCTCCGGTTTCCACATCAATAGCGTATCCCGGAAACCAACCCATCCCCTGCGGACTCACAAAGTTTGGATCATCGGGACTCTCAGATGCAGTTGACAGAGGTGTTCCATTTTTGGTGCCATCGACTGTAGCGTAGCGTCCTTCCTTATTGATGGAGGGGTGCCGCCTGTAATCAAACATTCTGGTAGAATCTGAATTCGGAAATCCCTGATATGTATAATACCAATTGGATGTCTGAATTACTACACAGCGACTCCATTTACTTTTATCAGGAGTAAGCACAATATCCACATTGTTGGTGTTCTCCGTCTTTACTGCAGATCTTAGATTGTTACCGGATGAATTATGAATTAGCATGGGAGAAATAAGAAATGCAGGAGCATTTACCACACGATAATCAGCTATGAACAAAGGAATAAAGGAAGGTTCTCCGGTATTGGTAAGTGCTTGATTAGGGTCGAGGTGGTAATCGTTCTCTAATGGATCAGTTCTTACATATTTCAGTGGGTAAAATTTATTTCCTATGGAAGGGTTAATAGCACCAAATTCACCAGAAGAAATACCACTTAACCATTTTATTTCCTCAGGATCTTTATTCCAAATTCTTGTGTCCACTATTCCGTTTCGAATATTAATTATATTTCCGTTCTTATTAATCCCCACAGCATCTGCCTGCAGAATTTCCAGACTGATGCCATATGTTTCGATAATTTGTTCATTGAACCTGGAAATGTCTCTCTCAGATTCTATGACTTCATTCGTTTCCAGATTCCGTAATCTCCACCTGGTTTGTGGTCGTACAACATTTGAACCATCTTCATTGTAAAAGGTCAGTTGAAGGGTGGCATTTTCAAGTTTTGAAGCATCCACGACTTTTGCGATTACAGGACCATTGCCGTTTTCATAACTGATCTCCCCATTAAAGTTGGCCAATAGCATTTCATCATACATATCCTCTTCTAGTTTCAAAAATATTCCGGGATTGCCCTTGCCATCCAATCTTGTGATTTTGAGCAAACTACCATATGGTATTTCGAGGAGCCCCCCACTGACAGGTCTGGGTATTGTGGTGATGCGTTTTTTATTGAATCTGCCTTCCAGATAAGGAAACTGCTGCCCCAGTCCGGTTCCGGGGTGAAAGGTTTTATAGTTATTGTGGGCATATGCCACAGCAATAAAATAATATGCTTTGTTATTGACCAATCTGGTATCTGCACCTGAGGCAAAGGCATCCTGAGTAAGACTGAAACTTTGACGAACCCCCTGATTTTCACCCTCCACGAGCAATTCCGGGGCCCATAAATTATACAGATGTAAAGGATCAGGTATCTTTTTCCAATTGTAAATGTCTGAAATTCCATTTTTCATATCTGACTGGAATACGAGTCTCGCATTATCAGGATTTTCCAGGTCCTCAAGAGAGACTTCGGCATTTCTGAGTTGGTATACAAGATATCCTTCAAATAGATAATCGTTTTTAACATCCGGTGCAGCATTCCTCAATATAGGCTCAGTTTCCCGGTATTCCTGTTTGAAATTGTTTGATGCAGCATCATTTGATAGAATGAAAATGATTTCCTGATCGATCTCAACAGTTGCGACATCTGGAGCATCAGGTCCTTTCAATTCCAGGGCTCCATCCAGTAATTGATTCAGGAGAAATAACTCTCCTTTGTCAGATGCATGCTGCAGGTAGGAGATATCGGGACAAGGATATTTTTGGGATGGGACATATACAACTCCACTTAAAGCTTCAAGGTGACTTCCGGGTAGAATACTGTTCATTGTTGTATTCATCAGTATTCTAACATCTGAAGTACCTATGTCTTCAGAACACATCGACCATACATTAGAGCCAAAATGAGAAGGTGGTGAGTGGAATGCATGCCTAGTAACTGCTTGTGAGGCCGAATTAAATCCTAAACCTCCCACAGTCAATGGTGTGCCATCTCTCCATAATCCTTGCATAAACCGATAATATTCAATGGGATTTGCAGGACTACACATTTGTGGTGGCGGATCAAATATGTTACAAATAAAGAAATGCATGGTTGAATTAACTCCATTATTATCAGGAGTATCATAGAAACGAACTCCTACGATAGGTATATTCTCACAATAGGTTGGAACTCCAAAACATTCACATGTAAAGTATCCGTCCAAATCATCCTGATTATATACATATGCCATGTTTCTTAAAGTATCTGTCCCAAAATAATCATCCACATAACATCCCAGATCAGGATCTATAAAGTAAGAGAAATAGCCTTTGTCTATAATATTCTGGTTGTGGTTTGAAATTTTAAAGTGCGTGAAAGTCATGTCATTGACTTCGTCCTCAGTTTTGAACGCAAAGCTTGTTTGGCTAAATTGAAATTGAAGCGGAATTCCTCTTGAGTCCGTGTGCGTATTCCCCGCATCATTAAAAATGTTGAAGCTCTGTTCGGAAGGAATCATATAGCGATCCGGTCCCGCCATATTGCTCCTGAGCACGGGGTAATCTCCTTTTGAGGGGTCATATATTCCATCTTCATCTGCATCGACAAATGACCCCAGATTAGTAAAATAGGTACTAATAGCAAACCCATGCTTGCTTTCAAAAAAAGGATTGCCCACAGCAGGCCATCCCAGGATATTGGCAGGGATTTCTGAGGCCGGATATGGAATTCCTTCATTATTGCGCTTATGAATTCTTGATATATGAAACGAAACTTCATCTCCACGGACATGAAAAATGCGATCCCAGTTATTGCAATCATTGCTGTAAATATTACCACTTGCAGACAATGGCCCTGACCAAAAGTCGTTTCTGGAATTATTTCTATACATATTAGCAGCCAACTTGAGATTGTCGAAAGGGTCATAGCCTGCGCACCAAACCGATCCTGCAAAAAAGGCTGAAGCTCCCCTCGCTGCGGGAACAAAATAACCCCCGGCATTATTGGATGTTCTCCACCACAAATCTCCGGCTGCTGCTAAACTGATCCTTACATTATTGATCTGCATTTCTGATCTGGAAACGGAGGGTTGGCAGTCTGTGCGAAATGATCTTTGATTTAGATCATTGTCTCTTATTTCTTTTGACTGAGCTGCCGAAGAATAAGACACAATTACAAAAATCAGTGTAGAAATAAGCGGGAGTATAATTAATCTCATACGTTGGGAGTATTATCCAAATGTAAGAAAATATCAGAAGCTTTCTGAAGAAGGGATAGACCTCGGGATTACCGGTATAACGAAAGAGAATAGTGGAACGAGTCGTGGGTAGGGATTAAATCCAAGCTGCGAGCCACGAGCTTAAAGAAAACAGCCGGGCTGAGGTCGGCTGCGCCTGCGGGATTGGAGTAGAGATAGTGTGAGCAGCGGCGCTTCGCTTGCTCCGTGTGTGCGAAATCTCCTTCGTCGAATTCGCGGGATGTGGTTCGCAAAAGCTCACGGGATGAGCGACCAAACAATGTACTAAATGTACATTGTGCCGGAGCGAACCGGACATCATCCCCAAAGCTTTGGGGACCGTCGAGAGCAGATGTCCGGCTTCGACATATCCAAAATCATACTAATTAGCTGGTCTGAAAACAGCCAGCTGTGGGCTCTTTGCTTTTAGCTATTGGCAACAGCCGGGATGAAATAATTCATTGGGTGTTATTTGATTGTCGAAGACGATCATTGGCTGTTACACATCCCGTGAACGAAGTGAACCACATCCCGCGCGGCCGCAGGCCGCAAAGCAGCACACGAGCGAGGCGCAGCCGACGCTCACACACCGTGCAAGGAGCTTCTTTCTAACGCGCCCTAGGCGCGCTACTCGTATTCTCTCTACGAGTATTTTCACTGCGAAAGCGCAGTAAGACATCACCCAATTACAACAATTCCCTCGATGGATCCCAGCGCACTTTCTCCCATTCCACAATTCGGTGATCTTCGATTTTGATACCTTCCCCTTCGAGCAATTCCTGCATCATATCCGGAGTGGGAAAGTGAGTTCTGCCGCTAAGTTCACCTTTTCTATTGACTACTCTATGAGCAGGAACATGTTTGGTCGAGAAGCTTTTATTCATCGCCCATCCGACCATTCTGGCTGATCCAAGTGAGAGATAATTCGAAATATCACCATAGCTGGCAGCCCGGCCAAAAGGAATCAATTGGACTACTTCATATACTGATTCGAAGTATGGAATTTCTTTTTGTGGTGATTTCATCAGAATGCAATTTAAAGTATGAAGATAAATAAAAGCAATCCGGGAGTAAGCAATTACCTTTGGGATGTGGAAGCAATTTTATTATTCGAGCCAGTTGTCCACATAAAAAGATAAAAAGCCCATGAATTTACTCGCTTACGATATCCGAAACCTAACAGATGCCAGATACTTTGCTGCAAGAGGCGCCCGATTTATAACTTTTAATGCCTTAGGAGAAAATGGAGAACTTTCAGTGCATGCCATGACTGCTATGGCGGAATGGATAGAAGGGCCGGGGTTGTTGTTGGTGGCACCGAATGCAGAGAAAGCAACCGAGCTACTTGGCCAGGTTCCGTTTACCGGGCTTATTTTACCATCAGTAAATCTAAGTTTGGTCAATCCATTTCTCCATATGGAATGCTTTGCAGAAATTATTTGCAAGGATGAATCACATCTGGAACGCCTGCTGGAAGAAGCCAATGAAATAGACTCCTTTGAGTTGGATGGTATTTTATTGAATCTGCAACAAATTGAAACCATTACCGACAATATTGCAATGATGATCAACGGACTGGCAGCCAAGGTTCCGGTATATGCAGATTTACCCGGAGATTTCCTTCAGATCGGTACTGTCCTCCACAAATGCCCGCAATTAGGATTGGTTCTCCACGGAGCTGAAGAGGAAAAGGTGGGACTTAAATCCTTCGATGAAATGGATGATTTTTTGGAGAATTGGATGGAGGAGATGGGGTAATACTAATACAAGATTTCAGATTTCAGATGTCAGGTTTCAGATGTCAGCCCCCAAAGCTTTGGGGATCAGATTTTGAACAGCCAAAACAACATCCGTTATTATGCAAGAATTTCTGCATAAATATGCGTTATTTAATTTTTAAGCCATTGTAAATCAGCATTCTGCAAAAGTGTTTATATATGTCGTTTAGTAGGGGAGTTTAGGAATCCCTTAAAATCTCTATCAAACTATTCAATCCTATTAATCTTCCTGCACCACCTCAACTCCCTGAACTCACACCTCGATTAAACCCTTAACCGATCAACCGGGTGCTTCAGCAGGCTGTTTGTTTAGAGAGACAGGCTGAATTGTAATTCACAATCTTATCAATCTTCCCTCACGCTAACACACAACTTTCACTCACTCAACAATCCTCTCAATCTTCTCACACCCATAAACAAAACACACTCTCCCCCACATCAATCTTTCAACTGAAACTTCACATACTTGATCTTTTTACCCTCCTCAAGGTGCATCCCTTCATAATAGGTCTTAAACTCCAGCGTTGGATCAATTAAAGGTTTGCTGTAGATATCATTTTCAGCATACAGCAGGTTTATATGAGGGTCAGATTCCACAACTTTCAATGTATAGGCAAATAAAAGATCATCATCGGTTTTGAGGTTAATGATTCCGTTTGGAACCATAATTTGTTTATAAATCTCCAGGAAATGGGGAGAAGTCAGCCGATGTTTGGCCTGGGTTGGATTAAGAAATGGGTCGGGAAAGGTTATCCAGATCTCAGAAATATCTCCTTTGCGAAAATAAATTCCAAGCTTTTCAATTCTGCTTCGGAGGAATGCTACATTGCTGAGATTTTCGTCCAGTGCAATCGTGGCTCCCTGCCAGATTCTCGCACCTTTTACATCTATACCAATAAAGTTTTTTTCAGGAAAATATCTTCCCAGCTGAAGTGTGTATTCTCCCCTGCCGCAAGCCAGTTCTAAGATCACCGGCTTGTCATTTCCAAAATGAATTTGGGCCCAGTTTTCACTTAAATCAATTTCAACATCCTCATTGATAAAAAGCTGATTCGACTCATATTCAGGATTTTCGATGACATTGGGATATGCCTTCAGGTCCTGGAATTTTTGCAGTTTGTTCTTCCTTCCCATGAATAGTAATTCTGATGCTGGTCAATTTGAGGGTGCAAATGTACTATAAACAGCCTAAAGAATGTGTGTTGGAAAAACCCTTAGTAAACAGGAGAGCTCTTGAGATGGTTAAGCAAACCGCATGAAGACACTTTCATTGTCCCTGATTCGTTTTATCTTTGGCTTTTCAATAAATGGACCATAAGCCATATCTCAATTATAAGGATCATTGCTCAGGTACAATTTGAAAAATCATTTAGAGACAACACAAAGGAAAATATTATGCAAAAACTGATCAACACACTCTTCATCTTTCTACTTTTTTTAGGCGCCAACCAAATAGATGCTCAGGGCTTTGGAAGTATCTTCAGGGCTGGACTCAATTTTGGGACGATGAGCGATCCTGTAGAAGGATCTGCTGATACCGATTATGAAAAATTGGGCTATACAACAGGCTTTCATATCGGTGTTGGAGCCAGATACCATTTTGATTACTTGAAGAAATATGGAATTGGCGTGGAAGGAAATTACTCACAAAAGGGGGCGACAATTAATTATGATGGCCCTTCTTTCTTTGTATTTCGCAACATTCAGGGCGCAAGTGTGACTTCAATTGGCAATAGAAAGTCAAATATTACTGTATCGCAGACTCATATTGACATTCCATTGTATGCTTATGCAAAAATTACGAAAGGACTTGAGGTAAGCGGGGGTGTTTATGGTTCTTTTTTAGTGGGTTCAAAAGGGAGCGGAGATTTGACATTTTCCGGAACCAACCCTCTGGTCAATGAATTCACTGTTCAGCTCAATCACAATTATATTAAGGATCAATTGCTGGATTATACTATACCACTTACGGGTGATTTCATCAATATTCCGATTGCTGCCCAGCAATATCAATTACCAACTATATTAGGAGCCTACACTGAAAATGAAACCCGGGATGGAAATTTGTATAAAGTCTTTGATTTTGGCCTTATCGGAGGATTTTCGCTATATCTCAATCAGGGCTTGTACCTGGGATTGCGGGCCCAATATGGATTGACCAATTTGGTCAATAATAATATGAAATTGCAATACAGTGCTCCTGGCCCCGACAACAAAGCTGTTTTAAGTGAGGACAAAAGAACTAACCTTACTTTTCAGGCTTCTATTGGTTTTTCTTTCTGATGAAATTGTCAGAAGTTCTGGTAGCCAATAAATCTAATTTTATCCACTAAAAGACACGAAATTACACGAATGGTTTCAAATGAATGAACCCGAAAAATTGGTAATTTTTATTTGTGGCCTTTTATTTATTTCGTGGAAGTTAAAACCTTATCAAGGGAATTTCAATCTCACCAAAGGCTTATTTCTTTTTTGTGCGAGAGTGAGTGAGCACGTATTTACACCAGGGTTAAAAGATTATCTCTAATTTATTTTGTCAATCTTTTCAATCTTCCACCTCAATTTCTGCAAACCAGCATCATGCAAAAGTGTCCAGCGCATTCGGGAATATCAATCTTTAGCTTGAATTAAAACATTTCCAGTCATCTCCTCCGGAATTGGGACACCCATTAAAGTAAGCAATGTAGGCGCTATATCAGCCAATTTTCCATTGTCAATAGTGTATTTATCAGCATCCTTTGAGACCAGAATACATGGGACAGGATTCATCGAATGCGCCGTATTGGGGCTGCCATCGGGATTGACCATATAATCTGCATTGCCATGATCTGCGATAATCAGCATATTGTAATTCAATTCCAAGGCGAGAGGAACCATTTCTGACAAGCATTTATCTACGGCTTCCACTGCAGCCACGGCAGCGGACATTATGCCGGTATGACCGACCATATCTGCATTTGCAAAGTTGAGGCAAATAAAGTCCGGTTGATGAGTTACCATATATTCCATTATAGCTTTCGTTATTCCGGGTGCACTCATTTCAGGTTGCAGATCATAAGTTGCCACTTTAGGAGATGGAATGAGAATTCTGTCTTCCCCTTCAAATCTCGCTTCTCTGCCCCCATTGAAGAAAAAAGTTACATGCGGATATTTCTCAGTTTCCGCAATTCTAACCTGGGTAAGACCATGTTTAGAAACTACTTCGCCAATCGTTTCTTTGATATCATCTTTCTCAAACAGGACAATCTGGTTCTTAAATGTTTCATCATATCTGGCAAAAGTCACGAACTTTAAATCCAGAGGATTGCAGGGAAAAGTATCTACTGAAGACTGTGTCAGCACATATGTAAGTTCTCTGGGTCTGTCTGTACGGAAGTTGAAAAACACCACGACATCTCCATCCTCAATTTTGGCCACAGCTTTTCCATTTTCATTCATCATGAAGTGAGGTTGCACAAATTCATCAGAGATTTTTTCGGAATAGCTTTGCCTTAAAGCCTGGAAAATATCCCGGGTTCCTGTCCCTGCTCCATTTACCAGAAGATCGTATGCCAGCTGTATGCGTTCCCAACGATTATCTCTGTCCATGGCATAATATCTTCCAATGAGAGAACCCCATTTGATTCCTGAGTTTTTGATATGATCATTGACCATTTCAAGGTAATGAATCCCTCCTTTTGGATCTGTATCCCGCCCATCTGTGATGGCATGAATGAACACATTTGGAATATTATGCTGGATACAAGTATCACAAAGAGCAATCAAATGCCGGATATGAGAATGTACACCACCATCTGAAATAAGCCCCAGGAGGTGCACTTTGCGATTATTTTCTTTAGCATAATGCAGTGCCTCCAGCAAAAGCGGATGGTTTTGTAACTCCTGATCTTCTACTGCTTTATGAATTCTGGCAAGTTCCTGGTAAACCACCTTGCCGGCTCCCAGATTCATATGACCTACTTCAGAATTGCCCATCTGTCCTTCCGGCAACCCTACATCCATGCCGAAAGTTGTCAGTGTACTGTGCGGATAATCCAGATTCAGCTGATTAAAATAAGGGGTGTGGGCTCTTTTGATAGCACTGACATCCGGATCGGGATAGATTCCCCAACCATCTAAAATAATCAGGAATGATTTTTGCGTATTCATAAAAACAAACGTTAGGTCGCGAAATTAGGTATTACAGATGAGATACGTGGAGAAGTAGGCCGATCATTTGATGAGCCAGGCTATTCTGCCCGTAATTTAATGTATGTTTAACCCCAGGACCATAAC
This sequence comes from Saprospiraceae bacterium, assembly GCA_022841345.1. Classification (GTDB taxonomy): domain Bacteria; phylum Bacteroidota; class Bacteroidia; order Chitinophagales; family Saprospiraceae; genus SLDF01. The sequence continues at coordinate 182,335 of JALHRR010000003.1, read as the reverse complement.
TTTATTTATTCCGGTACGTATATTTAGTGTTGGTTTTGAACTAATTAAATAAATGAAAATGAAAACTTCCGCCATTATATTTTTCTTCAGCCTGATAGCTGTTTCAGGAATACAGGCTCAGATGAGTGATATTTTTACTGCCATTAAATCCGGTGATGCAAATGCCTTAGGCAGACACATGGATGACCCAGTGGAGGTTTGTATCCTTGAAGATCAAATGATCTACAGTAAGAAGGAAGCCATTGCTATGATCAGCAAATTTTTCAGCAATAACAGACCTACAGATTTCAAGGAAATGCATCAGGGAAGTTCAAAAGGCAAAGACTCCAAATATACTATTGGTAGCCTCACGACAAGTTCCGGCTCATTCAGAGTGTACATATTTGTCAAACAAAGTGGCGCCAAGAATGTGATTCAGGAGATACGATTCGATAAAGGGTAATCATGAACAGCCGCGTACCGGTTAATTGGTGAATCGGGTATTCGAGGTGTGGGTTTTGAGTTGAGAGTTTTAGGTGTGGTTCGTTAAGGCGTTAAGGCGTTGAGAGGTTGAGGCGTTGATGCGAAAACAGCCGGGGATCGGTTAATAATCGGCTATGCGGTTAATCGTTAAGAGCATAAGTGTTTAGGAGGTGAGAAGGTTAGGAGGTTAGTTAACAGCCGGTTAAACCGGAATAAGCTGCATACTTCTTCTTGGCCCTAGCCATCACCTCAGAACAAATGGACTGCTTTGCAGCCCATTTGTTCTGAGACATCACTTTTTCAGAGCTTGCTCTCTGAAAAAACATCACCTTCTAAGCCGCAGGCGCAATAAGACATCACTTCGCTTCGACTATATCTCCGTAAAAAATAGTAAAAACTTAGAGTAGAAGCCGGGAATCGGTGAATCGGTGAAGCGGTTAATCGAAGTGTGGGTTTTGAGTTGAGAGTTTGGGTGTGGTTCGATAAGGCGTTAAGAGGTTGAGGAGCAAACAGCCGGGAGCACACCAATGTAGAGACGCACTGCATTGCGTCTCCCTCATACAACAGACCTTGCTTACGGAAAAATGTTAGACCGCTGATGTATTCCCAGGCCAAAAAGGGCAAAATCATATTTCACAGGATCTTCCGGATCAAATGCTCTCAATTTAGCAGTTAATTCTTCCACAGCTTGCCAGTCTCGTTGCTTTCTGGTCAATATTCCTAATGCGCGGGAAGTATTCTCCACATGAACATCAAGGGGCATTAGCAACGATGAAACAGGAATTCTTTTCCAGATACCGAAATCTACCCCGGCATCATCTTTACGTACCATCCATCGCAAAAACATATTCATTCTTTTGCAGGTAGATTTAGTCTCCGGATTGGGGATATGTTTTCTGGTCCGTTTGGGTGACCACTCATCGCTAAAGAAATATTGATGAAATCTGCTTAATGCTTTTGCTGCATTGCCAAACACGCCATTCTCAAGAAAAGCATCTTCCAGCGAATTGTGCCGGGAATAATGTGATTGAAGGAATGACAGAAAGTGAAGCGTATCTGTCGCCTGAAAAGTTCTGTGTTTAAAATTCAGGAATCTCTTCAGATCAGACTCCTGGTGCCCGAGAATGAATTCATGCGGTGCATTATCCATCAGGGTCAATAATTCTCTGGTTTTATTGATGATAGTGATTCTTTGTCCCCAGGCAAAGACAGCTGCAAAAAAAGCTGCAATTTCTTTATCCTGTTTTTTTTCATAGCTATGAGGTATGCTAATGGGATCATTATCAATGAATTCGGGCTGATTCATACGGCTGACCCAATGGTCCAGAAATGCTTTTATTTCACTATTTTCCATTTTATTTTCATTGCGACCCAACCCTTTTTAAAAAAAATCCTGTCTATGTAAATAGTAACTCAAAACTAAAGAGAAATGACAGCAACGTTTATCTATACCGCGATCTTATTATTAGTTTTTTTGATTAAACAAGTACAAAAATTCAGACTGGCAATGCACAGAAATTTCTGAAGTTCCTGAAGGAGGTTCAGTAATTTGTTTTTAAGGACCACTTGTTTTGAAAGCCCGGCTAGCCGGGCTTTTTTTTATTGCCTCACCAGATTTAAAGCAACATGCTATCCACAAAGGACACTAAAAGACACTATTAAAAACATCGGAATCATACTATAACTTGAGTTCAATATTCAAACTCAAATTCTGAATTAGAGGAAATAATTGCCCCAGAGTGGCAAAATCTTTGTAACCCGGGATGTAGTCCCGGGTATAGAAATCACAAATCTCAGTTTTGGCGTTATTTTTGTCTTCTTTCAGGCAAAAATAATGACAAAATCAGTAGTCACAGAATCCGGCGAACTCACGATACTTTAAGAGGCTTTTAGTAATCTCCTATTAAACTTTTCAAAGTTTCCTTGAGTCAAAATTACATCTGAAAGAAATTAACCGATTTGGTAGCTTTTGGTAATTCACAATTCAGATCTATACATGCACTTGTCTCAAGGACAAATTCAGTACCTGCCGGATAACCAGTGATGGAAGCAGATTTAGTGACTGTTGCATTTTTTCTGTGGAGATGCTCCGTGTGAGAATACAATATTTCAGAAGGCTCATTTTTGGGATAGATGCGGATTTCGATATCGTGTGTGAGGCTTGTTGCAGCATAGACAATCTCAATATTGATATTGGATACATTGACATTCTGGCCTGCGGAAGGTTTATTGACAGTTATCGTAACTACGTTGTTTTCGTCATCAGGGCCGTGCTTATGGCAGGAGGATGCCATCAGAAACAGACTGGAAATGATCATTAAAAAGGCAGATTTCATGTGATGTATTGATTTAGTAATTCAAACACAGTGGATATTCAGATCAAATTTATACAAGATTTCTTCAGTCAATGGATGTAACACTATATCATTTTCAAAAGTTGCCTCTTGCCACTTTACTAAGCACTATCTTTGTTGTCAGAAATTTTAAATTCCATTGAATACAGCCGAAATTAAGCAGAATCAACAACTCCTGGTCATATCTGTGACACTGGGCTCGGTCATTTTGGTGATCAAGTTTGTAGCTTTTTTTCTTACTAATTCAAATGCCATTCTTTCAGATGCCCTGGAAAGCATCATTAATGTAGCAGCTGCAGCACTTGGACTTTATGCATTTAATATTGCTTACAGACCTCAGGACAGGAATCATCCATACGGACATGGTAAAATTGAGTTTCTTTCTGCCGGATTTGAAGGAGCATTGATCCTGGCTGCCGGTATCATTATCATTAGTAAAGCAATCTACAATTTTATCTATCCCCAGGAAATCCAAAAACTTCAGTGGGGGGTTCTCTTAGTTGGTATGGCAGGATTAATCAATTTTGTTCTGGGTTTTTTGTTGGAAAAAAGAGGTAAAAGCGCCAATTCACAAATCCTTCTGGCCGGAGGAAAGCATTTAAAATCAGATGCCTGGTCTTCAGCAGGACTGGTACTGGGTGTTATTTTGACCTGGATATTTGACTGGGTCTTATTAGATAATATTTGCGCTATAGTTTTTGGTGTCATCATTATATTTACAGGATATAAGCTTGTTGAAAATTCAATAGCCGGTATCATGGATAAGGCCGATTATGATTTGATTTCCAAAATGGTTATCAAATTAAATGCGTTCAGAAAACCCTATTGGATCGACATACACAATCTCCGTATTATCAAGTATGGCTCAAAGTATCATATAGATTGTCATGTCACCGTTCCATGGTACTATGATATCAATCAGGGCCACGATGCTGTAGAATTATTCGAGGAGACTATGAAGTCTATTGACCCCAGCGTTCTCGAAATATTTGTTCATACTGATCCCTGTGCGCCGCAATCCTGTAAACTCTGCACGATTACTGATTGTCCTGTGAGACAACATCCTTTTGTCAGACAAATTGACTGGAATTTGGATAATGTGATGTACAACAAAAAGCATGTATTGCCAGAGGATGTACCACATTGAATATCAGTTTTACCGTTCTTCAAAGCAGGATTACATATCCATCTTCAAGTAAGAGTTTTGTTTAAGTATCATTCATACTGCAGCTAAGAAGTTTATATTCTTACTCCTGTCTATTGTGTATTAATTTCTTATTATTACAGAGGAATTTTATTTTTCAACTCCAAAATGAAATGTTTATGTTAAAAGAATTTAAAGCCTTTATCATGAAAGGCAATGTACTGGATCTGGCTGTTGCTGTCATTATTGCCGGTGCATTCGGGGCTGTTGTTTCTTCCTTTGTTGCCGATGTGATTATGCCTCCTATTGGTTTACTGCTTGGAGGTGTTGATTTCAGAGACCTGATGTTTGTTCTGAAAGATGCAACTGTGAATGAGGCCGGTGAAGCTGTGCCTGCAGTCGCCATTAGATATGGAGCATTTTTACAGACAATCATTGATTTTCTGATTATTGCTGCTGCCATTTTCATGCTATTAAAGGGTTACAATGCAACTAGAAAGAAAGAAGAGGCTGCCCCTGCTGCACCACCAGCGCCTAGTAATGAAGAAGTTCTTCTGGCTGAGATAAGAGATCTTTTGAAAAATAAATAAACGAAAACAAAACGAAAAACCCAAGGGATGTCAGAGGTATAACTGACATCCCTTTTTTATTTCTGTGCTCTGCCCAATAGATACAATGCAACCAGGGAAAATAAAATATTAGGAATCCATACTCCAATTACCGGTGGAATAATATTGCCCTGAGCGAATGTGATCGCAAATTTTGAAAGCACTATGTGGGCAGCTCCCAGAGCGATTCCAATTGCCAAATGAAGGCCCATACCCCCTCTGACTTTTCGGGAGGCTACCGTGAGTCCTATTAAAGTCAGAATGATCAATGTAAATGCATCCGCAGTCCTTCGGTGAATCTCTGTTTCAAACACCTTTGTATTTGCAATTCCTCTATCTCGCTCGCTTGCAATATAAGTCCGGATCTCTCCGGTTGTCATCATCTCCTTTTGATTTTTAAACCGTATGAAATCTGAAGGCCTCATGTTGAGTGTAGTATCAAAACTCTGACCAAGGCCTGATTGATATGTTTCTTTTATACCCTGAAAGGTAAATACTTTATAATCTGAAATTTTCCATTTTCCGGACGCTTCTATCCAATTGGCTGTGCTGGCTTTGAGCATATAGACAAGTTGGTTGTCTTCGAATCTCTCCAGTCTGAAGTCAGAAATGGAATTTTCTCCTTCTCTGAAATAGCGGACATATACCTTGCTGGTACTGTCAAGAAAAAAGTGAATGTTACTCGCCCTGTCAAAGTCCTTATTTCCTTTATAAAAATAAGTATTTTCAAATGTTACCCGCTTTTTACTGGACCATGGATCAGCAATATGATTGAAAAATAAAAGCAAAAGAGCTATCAATCCTGCAGCCAGCATATATGGACGCATCAATCTGCGAAAACTCACACCGGCATTGAGTATAGAGATTATTTCAGAATCATATGCGAGCTTGGAGGTAAAAAATATAACTGATATCAGTGCATACAGCGGAAATAATATGATATTAATATGCGGAATGAAATTGAGATAATAGACAAACAAGATATCATAGAAACCCAGTTTTTCATTAATAAAACTCTCGACCCGCTGGCTCACATCAATGACTACGATAATCATCGAACAGATCAGTGCAGTAAAAAAGAATGTACTGAGGTATTTCTTTATGATATATTGATCCAGCAGTTTCATCCTTTTGCTTTGGGGTCTTTCATTTTAGAGTCTTCTGGATATTTTTGGTAAGATCGCGTTTTTCCAACTGGTAAAAGTTCCTTCCAGTATTTGTTTTCTGGCTTCCTTTACCAGCCAAAGATAAAACGAAAGATTGTGTAAAGATGCTACCTGAGCTCCCAGTAATTCTCCTGAATAAATCAAATGCCTAAGATAAGCCTTTGAATAAGTGTTGCTTGCAAAATTGTCCAGACAGCTATCAATGGGCGTGAAATCAGTTTTCCACTTGAGGTTTTTGATGTTAATGATTCCATCTGTCGTGAAGAGCAGACCATGTCTTGCATTTCTGGTAGGCATCACACAATCAAACATATCTATTCCAAGGCCGATACATTCCAGAATATTGGCAGGGGTACCGACACCCATTAAATACCTCGGTTTTTCAACCGGAAGAATTTGACAAACAAGATCAGTCATTTCATAAAGTATCTCCGTTGGCTCTCCTACTGAAAGCCCGCCAATTGCATTGATCAATGAGGGTTGTGCTGCAATATATTCAGCTGAAAGCACTCTCAAATCCTTGTAAACACTCCCCTGCACAATGGGCGCAAGTGTCTGCTGATAGCCGTATAATGATCCGCCGGAATGAAAATGATTCATACACCTGTCCAGCCATCGGTGAGTCATTTCCATGGACTTTTTCGCATATCCATGTTCGCAGGGATATGGGGTACACTCATCGAAAGCCATGATGATATCTGCTCCTATTTTCTTCTGAATATCCATGACATATTCCGGCGTAAAAAAGTGGGAAGATCCATCAATATGAGAAAGAAACTTGACGCCTTCTTCGGTGATTTTTCTCCTGTTGCTCAGGGAATAAACCTGATATCCTCCTGAATCTGTCAATATGGGTTTGTCCCAACCTATAAATTTATGTAATCCGCCTGCCTGTTCAAGGACCTCTGTTCCGGGTCTCAGATACAGATGATATGTATTTCCTAGGATAATATGAGCCTTGATGGTGTCCTCCAATTCATGCTGATGAACTCCTTTGACTGTACCGGCAGTACCCACGGGCATGAAAATAGGGGTCTCTATAATGCCGTGGTCTGTTTGTAAAATTCCTGCACGGGCTTTGCTCCCCGAATCTGTGTGTAATAAATTGAAGTTCATGTAAATTTTTTATTGGCCTCCATGTCGGGTAATATCCAGCTTTAACAATACCGCTAGCATGACAGTAAATCCTATAATAGAAGAGCCCCCATACGAGACAAATGGGAGCGGAATCCCGATTATAGGCAGCAAGCCCATTGTCATACCAATATTGATAAAGAAGTGGACAAATATGATTCCGGCAATGCAGTAGGCGTAATTCCTGACAAAGTGCAATCGCTGTCTTTCTGCAATAATGATTAATCTTATTAATAATGCTACAAACAGACCTATGATAATCGTGACCCCGATAAATCCATGCTCTTCTCCGATAGTACAAAAAATAAAGTCTGTGGATTGCGCAGGGACATAGTTTAGTTTAGTCAGATTTCCTTCCAAAAAGCCCTTGCCGGCAATTCCTCCGGATCCTATGGCCATTTTTGATTGCAAAAGGTTGTATAATGATCCTCTTGGGTCACATTTATCCGGGTGCAGCCACACATTTATCCTTTCTTGCTGGTGAGGTGCAAGAAAATTATTAAATGCATAATTTGCCATAAATGCCAACGAGGAGCCTACTATCAGGGCGGGAGTTAATATCATCACAAGCCGAGCCTCTCCCCGCTGAGAAACCAATAAAGCGACAGCTATAAATAAAACAATGTCCACAATAGTTGCTACTAAATACAGGTCTTCAATCCCTGCAACTATATTCAGAATTACAAGCATGGACCATGCAATAAGCCAATATGTCTTTTTTTCTTTGGTAAGTATCAAGCCCAGCATACAAAGTAAGATCAATGCCATGATAATAGGCAATGTATCGAAAAGCAGGGCTCCAATGAATACCGCAGCGAGAAATCCTCCTATAATATAATATACAGTGGAAAGGCCTTCTCTGTAAAGCAGAATAAAGAATGATAAAAAAACCAATGCTGATCCTGCATCCGGTTGCCAAAGAATTAAGGCTACCGGAATGCCAAGCAGGAGAAGTATATTGAAAAAATTCTTTGTGCCGGCCAGCCGGAATGACTTGGCACTCATATAATTGCTTAAGGCCAGGCTGGTACCGAATTTTGCAATTTCAGCAGGTTGAAAAGAAAACCCTCCTATGGAGAACCAGGCGGTTGCTCCATTAATATTTGTTCCGAGGAACAGAACTAACACTAATAAAACGATACTTATACCGTAAATTGAATAAGAAAAAGTTCGCCAGAATTTCCAGTCTATCACATAAACAGAAAACATAATAAACAGGGAAACGCCTACCCACATCATTTGTCTTCCGGCTGAGGTAGATAAGTCTGTTATGGATGTAGGTTCTTTCTCATTGTAACCCACAGCATAGATCATTAACCATCCTGTTAATATCAGACTTAGATATAAGGAAAAAGTAATCCAATCTATATTACCCGTTCGGGTGTTATTGCCTTTAGCCAGGCTCATAAGCGCTTAATTGTTTTCCAACAGCTCCAAAACCTCCAACTCTTCTCTGACCGGGAAAGCACCGGGAAATTCTTTTTTCAAGACATACTGCAAGGGGATCGCATCTACCCGATTTGCATATGCACCTGCTTTGACATGGTAGAAGGGTTCATTGAATGTCCAGACAAATTTAATGTCGGGATATGCATTTTTCATTCTTCTCAAAGTCGATTCCATGGTACGTCTGTCGGTAGATGCAAAAAATTGTATTCTCCAGCCATCGATTTTTTTCTGGCTTTTGTTGTACTGAACGTACTTATCAATGAGATGTTGCACTGCTGTTTCTTCAACAAGTCGCAGGGACTGCCCATAAGCAGTACTTGTGCCCAATATGAGGGTTCCTGTGAGGGCTAAGAAAAGATATTTTAACATTTCCTTCCTTTTTAAGATTTTAGGAAACTATGAGAACACTATTGGAGGAACCGATTCGGTCAGCGCCTGCCTGAATCAGCTTTTCTGCTGCGCTTTTCGATTTGATTCCGCCGGATGCTTTGATTTTAATGTCGCTGCCCAAAGTGGCCCGAAGAAATTGTATGATTTCAACATTAGCGCCCGGACCATTAAAGCCGGTAGAAGTTTTCACGAAATTGGGTTTACTTATCTCAATGATCTCACACAATTTTGTAATCTCTTCCAGTGACATCATTCCCGTTTCCAGAATAATTTTGATTTTCTTATCCTTCATTTGCACCGACCTTACCATAGATTCTATGTCGTTGCTCACAAAGCTCCAATCTCCGCATTTTACAGCAGAAATATTTATTACAGCGTCCAGCTCTTCAGCTCCTTCATCAATGGCTCTTTTTATTTCTTCCACTTTAATGGGCGTCGTGTTGTATCCAAATGGAAATCCAATAACTGTACACACTCCTGTTTTGTGGTTTTCCAGTAATCTGCTGGCTTCCTTTACCATATAAGGAGGAATGCACACATTCGCAAATTGATGCTGAATAGCTTCTTCTACCCATTTACGGATATCCGAATGATTACAGTCCGGTTTTAATAAGGTATGGTCTATTTTCGACGAAATGTTCATATAAATGGGATACTTACTAGTGCCTGTTTGGCAGCACAAAATAAACAAATCTTCGATGCCCTTTTGAATAAATTATTGGCTCCTATAGCTCGGTACTATAGAATGCCCTGATCATCAGGCAGATAAACCATGACAGTATTTATATTTTTTTCCACTACCGCAAGGGCAGTTGTCATTCCTTCCCACTTTTTTATCCTGTCTTACGATAGTTTCCACCTTTGCAGGCGCGGATCCTGCAGACATTGCAGCAGCTCTTACCCTCTCTTCTTCTTCTGTCCGACTTGTTCTGGTCTTCGCAAAATTGGTTTTTTGAGTCTTTGCTTCCTGGATATTTCTATCATTCTGGATCAACAATCTGCCTTTGATCAAATAGGAACACACATCCATATTGATTTTGTGGATCAGCTCTTCAAACAAGTTATAAGCTTCCATTTTGTAAATAACCAATGGATCTTTTTGTTCGAAGGAAGCTGCCTGGACTGATTCTTTTAACTCATCCATGGCTCGCAGGTGCTCCTTCCAGTTGTCATCAATCAAAGCCAGAGAAACCGTTTTTTCAATATCCTTCAGTATTGATTTCCCGTTACTTTTAATAGCTTCTTCCAATCCGGCTGAAATATTCAAGACAGAAGTGGAACCATCTGAATAGGGCAATGCAATCCTTTTATACCTGTGACCTTCATTTTCATGAACGTTTTTGACAATTGGAAGCAAAGTTTGAATGTAATGCTCACCCCTTCTGCGATAGAAGTCCATTACCTGATGATAGTATGCCTCAAATATCTCCTGAGCTTTCATTTGGCCAAATCTGGTAGAATCTACTTCAGGATCCAAACCCAGGACGCTTAGGCTTTCATTTCTGAAACCTTCATAATCATTGTTGGATTTATGTGTATTGACAATGGTTTCCAGCAGTCCGGTAAACATATAATTCAAGTCTACTGCAAGTCTTTCTCCGGAAAGTGCATTATTTCTTTTATTGTAAATAGCTTCTCTCTGGATATTCATCACATCATCGTATTCCAGCAATCGCTTACGAATTCCGAAGTTGTTTTCTTCTACTTTCTTCTGCGCACGTTCTATGGATTTGGATACCATTGAGTGCTGGATCACATCTCCTTCTTTATGACCCATTCTGTCCATCAGTTTGGCAATTCTCTCTGAATGGAACAGACGCATCAAATTATCTTCCAATGAAACATAGAAAAGCGATGTTCCCGGATCTCCCTGGCGACCTGCTCTACCTCTCAACTGTCTGTCAACCCTTCTCGAATCATGGCGCTCCGTACCAATAATTGCCAATCCTCCGGCTTCTTTAACCTGCTGGCTGATCTTGATATCCGTACCCCTACCGGCCATATTCGTAGCGATAGTCACTTTTCCCGGGAGACCAGCCTCAGAAACGATTTCAGCTTCTCTTTGGTGCTGTTTTGCATTCAGTACATTGTGGTCAATTCCTCTTAACTTCAACATTCTGCTGAGTTTCTCAGAAATATCTACTGATGTGGTACCTACCAGGATAGGTCGTCCCGCATTACTCAGCGCTACTATCTCATCAATAGCAGCATTATATTTTTCTCTGGCAGTCTTGAATACCAGGTCTTCAGTATCTTTTCTCGTTATCGGGCGATTGGTAGGGATGACTACAACATCGAGTTTGTAAATTTCCCAGAATTCACCAGCTTCAGTTTCGGCAGTACCCGTCATACCCGCTAGTTTGTGGTACATCCTGAAGTAATTCTGTAATGTAATAGTAGCGTATGTCTGATTGATTTCTCCTATTTTCACATTTTCCTTTGCTTCCAGAGCCTGGTGAAGTCCATCAGAATAACGGCGACCCTCCATCATACGACCGGTCTGCTCATCTACGATTTTGACCTGACCATCTATGACAATGTATTCTTCGTCTTTTTCAAAAAGGGTATATGCTTTCAGTAATTGACTGATCGAGTGAAGCCGTTGTGATTTAACGGAATAATCCTGTGCTAATCTTTCCTTTTCTTCCTGCTTCTGTGCCTTATCCATTTCCTTATTCATCTCCAGTTCATTCAACTCAGATGCAATATCAGGAAGTACAAAGAAGTTGGGATCTTCATTTCCTTTTGCCAGGTATTCTGCTCCATGTTCTGTGAGTTCAACCTGACGGTTTTTTTCATCTATCGTGAATAAAAGTCTGGCATCTACAATGTGCATGTTTTTGGATTGTTCCTGCATGTACTGATTTTCAGTTTTTTGCAGTATCACCTTAACACCTTCTTCACTGAGGAATTTGATGAGTGGTCTGTACTTTGGAAGGGCTCTGTGCGCTCTTAACAATGCCATACCAGCAGATCCTTCTTCGGTCCCGGTTTTACCTTCAGCAAACAGACGTTTTGCTTCTGCCAGAAACTCTGTAGCCATCTTTTTCTGAACATCCAGTAATTTCTCAACCCGTGGCTTTAGTTCTATGTATTCCTGAATATCTGATCCCTGAGTAGCGGGGCCTGAAATGATAAGTGGAGTACGGGCATCATCAATCAAGACGGAGTCAACCTCATCCACCATTGCATAGTGATGTCTTTTCTGCACCACCTCCTCAGGAGATACTACCATGTTGTCTCTCAGATAGTCAAAACCAAATTCGTTGTTGGTTCCATAAGTAATATCCGCCCTGTATGCTTTAATTCTCTCAGGGGAATGTGGTCTGTGTTTATCAATACAATCTATTGTCAGAAGCAGGAACTCAAAGATGGGACCTATCCATTCACTATCCCTTCTTGCCAGATAGTCATTGACTGTGATCACATGCACTCCCTGACCTGATAATCCATTTAAATACGCCGGTAAAGTAGCGACTAAGGTCTTACCTTCACCCGTTGCCATCTCTGCGATTTTACCATCATGCAAAACCATACCACCGATCAGCTGTACATCATAGTGAAGCATGTCCCATGTAATTTGAATTCCGGCAGCGGACCAGGAATTTTTCCAGATAGCTTTGTCTCCAACGATGGATACATATGATTTTTGAATGGCAAGCTCCCGGTCGTGGTCGGTGGCTGTCAGTTCCAATTCCGAATTTTCTTTAAATCTTCTGGCGGTCTCCTTCACTACTGCGAAAGCTTCAGGGAGCAACTCGTTCAATATTTCTTCCAGAGATACATTCCTGGTTTTTTTAAGTTGATCTATTTCCTGAAACAAAAACTCCTTTTCATGAAGATCTTCTTCAGTCTCGGCCTGATCTTTCAGCGTAGTGATCTGATCATCAATTTCCTTGAGGTATTCAGCGATCCGGTTTCTGAATTCTACTGTTTTATTTCGCAGCTCATCATTGCTGATATTTGTATATGAGTTATAATGTTCATTGATCTGCTCGACTACGGGAAGATATTTCTGAACATCTTTTTCGTATTTGGTGCCGAAAACTTTTTTGAGTGATTTGGAAATAAAATCAAACATGGAATATATTTTTATTAATTGAGGGTCAAACTAAATTGATATAGCAAAGATACATGTACCATTTGCATAAACGTTTCTATGATCTAACAGATTTTGTACCAATGTATATTTTAGAAGCCATTACTGACATTCTGTCACGCAAGGGGCTGGCTTTCAGACAAAATCGGATACAAGGATAATCCTTCACAGAGATACCCTTGACAATTTAACTCAGAACGAAAATGGAGAATAAACTCAGGACAAAACAGATTGACGAGCATGAATAGCCATATCCAGGAATGTAGGCAGGATCATGCTTTGTGTAAGACTGATTTTATCAGGATCATTTAATTGGGTGACCATACTTTCGAATTTTTCCAGGCCATGATTTTCGATGATCATTTTACGCTTTTCTTCTGTTTGGAGATAAGCGCTCATCCCGCTGGAATCCGCTTCCGGATGAAATTGTGTTCCAAAGAAGGAATCTGAAAATCTCACAGCCATAATACATCTTTCCAGGTCAACATGTGGCCGGATTTTTTCAAGAGCAAGTACAGTTGCCCCCAGCATTTCAATTTTCTCATGGTCAGGTTGAATTACCTGCCAATCACGTGAATCAACTACATAAAAAGGATCATCCAATCCGCTGAGGATAGGCTCAAGTTGACCGTCCTCCGTTTTATGCACAGGAAACACGCCAAAGGAAGTGGATTTTCTTTTTACTACCTGGCCAACGCCAAAATACCTGCATGCAATTTGAAAAGAATGACAGATAAAGAAAAAATGCTTGGAGGAACTTGCGTTTTTCAGATTGTGTTCCTGCAAATCAGTCAATAATTGAAAATATTTTTCTTCCCATACCAATCCCTCTCCATCATATGGACTTCCCGGACCTCCGGAAGAAATATAAATATCATAATCAGTGCCTGGAACTTCGTCCTTTGTCCTCACTTCAAAAACATCGTACTCCATTTCCAATTGCTGATCTTCGCGATATTTTTCCAGTATTTCGCGAATACACCGCATACCCTGATTGGGTAAGCCTGCATTGAGATCCAGCACTGCAATACGTATGACAGGAAGAGAAGATGACATATATGTTGGGTTCATGAGAATATTATTCATTTAAGAGAAAAGCCTTCAGTGTTGGCTGAAAGGCTTTTCTCTTTATAACTATTATTACAAGAAATTAATTCTTGTCAACTTTTGTTTTAGGTGTTTTAGGTGTTTTAGGTGCTTTTTCTGCTGCCGGCTTTTTGTCTGCAGGTTTGACGTCCGTCTTTGGAGCATCTGCTTTCGATTTTGCAACCGGTTTTTCTGCCTTAGGCTTACTTGCTGCCTTAGGAGTGGTAGTTTTAGGAGCTGCAGTTTTTGGAGCACTGTCTGTACCAGCCACTTTTGGAGCAGCAGACTTTGTGGCTGTTGCTTTTGGTGCTTTAGGCACTTTTGGGGCCTTTGGTGCTTTTACAGCTTTCGCTTTAGGAGCAGCAGTTTTTGGTTTCAGTGATTTTGTAACACTGTCCGTACCGGCCACCTTAGGTGCTTCAACCTTATCGGCAGACTTTATAGTTGGTGTTTTAGGCACCTTAGGCACCTTAGGCGCTTTTGGAGCTTTTAAAGCTTTCGCTTTAGGGGCTACAGCTTTGGTAGCTTTCACCTTAGGCGTCGAAGTTTTTGGTTTCACTGTTTTTATAGCACTCTCAGCAGGGGTTGTTTTAGGAGCAGCAACCTTAGCAGATGGTGCTTTAGGCGCTTTTGGTGCCTTAATAGCTTTCTCTTTCGGAGTGACAGTTTTTGAAGCTTTTGCTTTAGGGGTGGTTGCTTTTACAGGTTTTGCTTTAGCAGTGGCAGCTTTAGCAGGTTTTGCAGCAGCAGCTTTTTTAGCAGGAGTATAAAGCGTCTGCCTGTTTACGGAACGTGAGATATATTGACCCCATGTGAGATTATCCTGACCTTCTTTATGAGCCTTAGCTTTTTCGATTGCATATTTTGCAGAAGTTTCTACTACCCATTCGAAGTTTTCTTCTCCCACAGAGCTTGCTTCAGCATCAGGAGCAGGATTGCAGAAATCAATAGCGTAAGGAACGCCATCACGAACAGCCAATTCAACAGTATTGAAGTCATAACCCAGGTAATGATTGATTCTCAATACGATATCTTCCATTTCCTTCAGACGGGCTGCAGATGGTTTGAAATCAGCTACATAGCGAAGATGATGTGGATTACGGGGCTCATAAGGCATGATTTTCACGTATTTTCCACCTATGCAATAGCAACGATAGTATTCTTCAAAAACAATTTCTTCCTGAAGCATCATTACCAATTGACCTGTTTCACGATGCTTGGCAAAGAAATCCTGTATATCATTAATTTTGTAAACACTCTTCCATCCTCCTCCTGCAAATGGCTTCATATATGCAGGAAAGCCTGTATAGTTGAAGATAGTCTCCCAGTCAAACGGGAATTTCAGATTTCTGAATGAACGCTCAGAAGTATCATCAGGACGGTCATGAGAAGGAATCAAAGCAGTTTTAGGAACCGGAACACCAATATTAACAGCCAATGCATTATTAAAGAATTTTTCATCGGCGCTCCACCAGAAAGGATTGTTGATCACAGCTGTTCCTGAAATGGCCGCATTTTTTAGCATCGCTCTGTAGAAAGGCACATCCTGTGATATTCTATCAATGATGACTGCATAATCAGAAGCTTCTCCCTGAATAACCTTGTCAATGGACACTGCTTCCGCAACTATACCTTTGACATTTTTGCTGTTTACTCTGTCTACAAATGCTTTCGGAAAAGTTTCTTCCATTCCAAACAAAATGCCGATTTTCTTCATAAGAATTGATGTTAATTTATTGAATTCGCTTAAAGTATCTTTTTCAAAATCGCCACAAAGATACACCAATCTGTTAATTACCAAACCTTTCCGCATTTTGCTTTCGATAGATAAGAGCTGCCGTCCAGGATTTGAAATGATAATTAATCGTTAATTAAAGGTAAACAGAACAAAAAGTTTTTCTATTTTCCGTCCTTGTTATTCAAAGAATCCATGCCACCAGCTATACAAAAACCTGAACACCAAATGTTTATACTGCCTTCGGCCTCTTTGGAGCGGCAGGTTCAGGTCGAATTATTTCTCCCACCGGGCTTCAGAAAAGGAAGTTCTTATCCTTTGCTCATTGTAAATGATGGTCAGGATATGGCGCGGCTGGGAATGAGAAAAATTCTGGAAAACTTATATGCACAACAAATGATCCAGCCCGTCATCATTGCAGCAGTACACGCCGGGGACAGGTTGCATGAGTATGGGACTGCTGCAGAACTGGATTATCTCAAGCGTGGAAATAAGGCAGGAAAGTATGTAGAATTTGTCATTCAGAACTTATTGGCAGATTTGAAAATCAGACTGGATGTTGATTTCACCATTAAAGCTATAGCCGGATTTTCGCTGGGTGGATTATCTGCTTTAGATATAGCCTGGAATTATCCGCATCTGTTTAAAGGTTGTGGGGTGTTTTCAGGTTCTTTATGGTGGCGAAAAAAACGGTTTAATCCATTATTTCCGGATAGCTATCGCATCATTCACGACTTAATAGAAGGTGGTCATAACAGACCCGGCATGAGATTCTGGTTTCAGTGTGGTACTGAAGATGAGACAGAAGATCGCAATAATAATGGCATCATCGACTCTATTGATGATACGCTTGATCTGATTAAAATACTAAAAGCTAAAGGATACACTTATCCGGGTGATATATATTATCATGAGATCCTGGGTGGCCGGCATGATGTATATACCTGGTCATTGTCTATGCCGGCTTTTCTGAAGTGGATGTTTCCTTCCAGCTAATTGTAAGTTGGGTGTTGCCTGGAATATCTTTAGAAACAATCTAAACTACATCTCACCTTATTCTGTTTGAATTCGCAGATTAATACTCAGGGATCTTACTTTTGTCCCTTCAATTCTAAATAGTTTATGCAGACTTTACTTCATCAGATTGCTTCCGAACGAATATTGTTGCTGGATGGGGCGATGGGCACCATGATCCAGCAGTATCAGCTGGGAGAATCTGATTATCGTGGAACTCACTTTGTTCATCATCATACTGACCTCAAAGGAAATAATGATCTTCTAAGCCTTACCCGACCCGATATTATTCAGGCTATCCATGAAGCATATCTGGAAGCAGGAGCTGATATTATTGAAACAAATACATTCAATGCGACTTCTGTCTCCCAGGCAGATTATCAGATGGAGTCTGCTGTATATGATATCAATGTTGCTTCTGCCAAAATTGCAAAAGCAGCCTGTGAAAAATTTACTACTCTAAATCCATCAAGACCTCGTTTCGTTGCCGGTGCAATCGGGCCGACCAGCAAAACAGCTTCCATGTCACCCGATGTAAATGCTCCTGCATACAGAGCTGCAACTTTTGATGATCTCGTGGTAGCATACACAGAACAAGTCAAAGGCTTGCTGGATGGAGGGGTGGATTTATTACTGATCGAAACCGTTTTTGACACACTCAATTGTAAAGCTGCCATATTTGCTATCCTGGATCTTTGGGAAAATGGATATACTCCTGTCCCTTTAATGGTGTCGGGAACCATCACAGATGCCAGCGGGAGGACACTTTCAGGTCAGACAGTGGAGGCATTTCTGGTGTCAGTAGAGCATGGAAATTTGTTTTCTGTTGGTTTGAATTGTGCTTTGGGGGCTAAAGAAATGAGACCACATATTGCAACGCTTGCAAAATACGCCGGATGTCTGGTTAGTGCCTATCCCAATGCAGGTCTGCCCAATGCATTCGGTGAATATGATCAGACTCCTGATGAAATGAGTGTGTTCATCAGGGATTTTGTGGAAAGTGGTTTGGTAAATATTGTAGGCGGATGTTGTGGTACGACTCCGGATCATATCAGATATATGGCCAAAATGCTGGAAGGGAAAAAGCCCAGAGTAGCTGCACCCCCTAAAAGAAATACTCAACTCAGTGGCCTGGAAGTTTTGGAAATCAGGCCTGATACCAATTTTGTAAATATTGGAGAGCGTACCAATGTAACAGGCTCCAGACAATTTGCGAGGTTAATCAGAGAGAATCAATATGAAGAAGCACTGGAAGTGGCTCGTCAGCAGGTAGATGGAGGGGCTCAGATTCTGGATGTCAATATGGACGAAGGACTCCTTGATGCAGAAGCTGCTATGACGCAGTTTCTAAATGGTTTGGCGGCAGAACCGGACATATCAAGGCTTCCGGTAATGGTCGATTCATCAAAGTTTAGTGTGCTGGAGGCGGGATTAAAATGTCTGCAGGGCAAATCTGTAGTCAATTCAATCTCAATGAAGGAAGGAGAAGAAATTTTCCTTAAACAGGCCAGAACTGTCAGAAAATATGGTGCTGCCGTTGTCGTCATGGCATTCGATGAGGAGGGTCAGGCTGACACTATTGAGCGTAAGGTCTCCATTTGCGAACGGGCATGGCATCTTTTAATCAATGAAGCCGGATTTCCACCTGAAGATATCATTTTTGATCCTAACATCTTTGCCATCGGGACCGGTATTGCTGAACACAGCCAATACGCCATCAACTTCATTGAAGCTACCAGACAGATTAAAGAAAAATGCCCGGGATGCAAAATCAGTGGTGGAGTCAGCAATATTTCCTTTGCTTTCAGAGGAAATGATCTGATCCGGGAATCCATGCATGCCGCATTTCTCTACCATGCCATCAAAGCCGGGATGGACATGGGAATCGTGAATGCCGGAATGATCGGTATTTATGCAGAAGTTCCACCGGAATTGCTGGAAAAGATTGAAGATGTGCTTTTTGACCGGCATCCGGATGCCACAGAAGCTTTGATAACATATGCAGGACAACTGCAACAAAAAAGCACCCGCGAAACCGGAGCAGATCTGAGCTGGCGGGAAGCGGATTTCAGGTCCCGAATTACACATGCACTTGTAAAAGGTCTGGATGAATTCATAGAAATCGATGTGGAAGAAGCCAGGCTGGCCCTTGCTCAACCTATTGAAGTGATTGAAGGTCCTCTGATGGACGGGATGAATGTGGTAGGAGATCTCTTTGGTGCCGGTAAAATGTTTTTGCCTCAGGTAGTCAAAAGTGCCAGAGTGATGAAAAAAGCTGTTGCATATCTCACTCCTTTTATCGAAGCCCTCAAAACCAGTGCACAATCCAGTGCAAAAGGCAAAATCTTACTCGCTACTGTTAAGGGGGATGTGCACGATATCGGAAAAAACATTGTCGGTGTAGTCCTCGCCTGCAATAATTATGAAATTGTAGATTTGGGAGTGATGGTTCCGGCCGAACGCATCTTGCAGACCGCCATTGACGAAAAAGTAGATATCATAGGATTGAGCGGATTGATCACACCATCATTGGAAGAAATGGCGGATCTGGCAGCTGAGATGGAAAGAAGGCATTTTTCACTGCCCCTTCTCATCGGAGGAGCCACAACTTCAAGAACCCATACTGCAGTTAAAATTGTTCCAAGATATTCCGGCCCTGTTATTCATGTGCTTGATGCATCCCGTTGTGTAGGAGTTGCTTCTGCTTTACTTTCAAAAGATGAGGAACTCAGAAGCAAGTTTATTATTGAAAATGCCACAGCTTATGAAATATTGAGACAGCAGTTTCAACTGAAGAATCAGCAAAAAAACTTCCTGAGCATACAAGAAGCCCGCAACAATAAATTCAGAGCAAACTGGGATTCAGTAAAAGTTCCGGTTCCGGCAAAATTAGGATTGACAGTCTACGATAATGTGGATCTAAGAGAATTAAGTAAATATATTGACTGGACCCCTTTCTTTCAAAGTTGGCAATTGGCGGGTAAATTTCCACAAATTCTGGAGGATGAAATAGTAGGTGCTGAATCAACAAAAGTGTATCAGGATGCACTGACAATGCTGGATCAATTAATTGAGGAAAAATGGATTCAGGCAAAAGCGGTGGCAGGAATTTTTCCGGCAAATAGCATTGAGGATGATATTCTGGTATATACAGATGAGTCCCGCTCGGAAATATTATACATGCTGCACCATCTTAGACAACAGCAGAAAAAAGCGCCGGGTCTACCCAATTATTGTCTTTCTGATTTCTGCGCATCAGAAGATAGTGGTATCAATGATTATATCGGTGCTTTTGCAGTCACTGCCGGAATTGGAATCGAATCCCATATTCAAAAGTTTGAAATGGATTTGGATGATTACAAGGCAATTCTTTTGAAAGCACTGGCTGATAGGCTGGCAGAAGCTTGCGCAGAATGGTTACACAGAGAGGTGAGAGTAAATTTATGGGGGTATTCAAAAGGAGAAACCTGGAGTAATCAGGAATTAGTTGAAGAAAAATATCAGGGAATTCGTCCTGCTCCGGGATATCCGGCATGTCCCGAACACACAGAAAAAGCAACATTATTTCAACTGCTGGAAGTGGAAAAAAATACAACGATTCATTTGACTGAATCCTTTGCCATGTATCCTGCTGCAGCGGTATCCGGCTGGTATTTCTGGCATCCGGAATCCAAATATTTTGGATTGGGCCAGATCAACAGAGATCAGGTAGAGGATTATGCGGAGCGTAAAGGCATGAGTATACATGAGGCAGAAAAATGGCTGTCGCCTGTTTTAGGGTATTCGAATTAATTGGTATTAATCGAATTAACAATATAAATACAAGCTGCCGTTATTTTACGACAAAAGAAATTGCACAAAAGATTTTATCTTAGCTGTTTGATTACCCTACTGACAAATTTTGCTTGTATATGAGTTCTCTTCGTAGTTACTTAATCTGTGGCTTGTTCGCTGTGTTGTTTCTTCTGAATAAGACCCTGGTTTTTGCCCAAAATACAGCTCCAAATCCCTGGGAGATTCAAAACAAAAGGCTTCAGTTGTCTGAGACTAATTTTACTGCTTTGCCTTCCGAATATTTGATTTATCATTTAGATTCTGCTCTCCTGAAGGCTGATCTGGCCAAAGCTCCTGCTGAAATTACAACACAAAGAAATCAGGAAGGTATTTTATTGAGCCTCCCTTCGCCCGATGGGAAAGTCAGTATTTTCGAAATAGTGAAATACGAAATGATGGAGCCTGAATTAGCGGCTCAGTATCCTCATATACAAACCTTCAAAGGCCAAAATTTGGCCAATCCGGAAGAAAAAATCAGATTGGACTGGAATGAGCTGGGGTTCCATGCTATGGTGCGTTCTCGAAAAGGTGTCTGGATGATTAATCCTGTCAGAATTGGTGGGAAAGAAGAATACATAGTTTTTGACAGAGCTAAATGGCCCAAAAATATCGATCCATTCCATTGCGGTGTTGAGGAAATAAATCCTTCAGAGCCCGAGCCGCAGATATTTGGCTCCCGTTCGCTGGATTGTCAATTCAGATCTTACAGGCTAGCTCAGGCCACCACCGGTGAGTATTCCAATTATTTTGGTGCTACAAGTGCTGCGCAATCAGGACTTGTACTCTCGGCAGTCACGACAAGTATCAACAGAATTAACGGGGTTTATGAATACGACTTAACAATCAGACTCATCCTGGTTGCCAATACCACGGCAGTATTCTTCTATAATCCAACAACAGACCCTTACACAAATAATAATGCCAGTACGATGCTGGGCCAGAATCAAACTACATGCACGAATATTATAGGAACGCCTAATTTTGATATCGGGCATGTATTTGGGACCGGTGGGGGTGGAGTCGCTAATTTAAATAGTCCGTGCAGTGCAACTAATAAAGCCCGAGGTGTGACAGGAAGAAGCAATCCCGTTGGAGACCCTTTTGATATCGATTATGTAGCACATGAGATGGGGCATCAATTTGGAGGCTCACATACTTTTAACAATTCTTGCAATAATAACCGTTCTGCTGCCAATGCATATGAGCCGGGAAGTGGAACAACGATCATGGCTTATGCAGGCATATGTGCACCTGATATCCAACCGAATTCTGATGCCTACATGCATGGCAGAAGTGTACAACAAATATCAAATTTTATACAGGGAAGCGGAAATGTTTGTGCTACTTCCATTCCATTTAGTAATGTGGGACCATCTGTTAATGCCGGCGCTGATCGCAATATTCCACAGGGAACTCCATTTATTTTGACAGCCATTGGCAATGATCCGAATGGTAATCCGCTCACATATTGCTGGGAACAATTTGATAATCAGATAGATTTTCCGATGCCCCCAAGTAGCTTCAGCACGGGAGGTCCCATGTTCAGATCCCTGACTCCTGACTCCTCTCCATCAAGGTATATGCCCAATCTAGCGGATGTTGTAGCAGGCAACAATAATATATGGGAAGTACTTCCCACTGTCGCCAGAACAATGAACTTCAGAGTCACCATTCGGGATATTGCCGGAATTGCCGGTTGTACTGCTCAGGATAATGTGGTTATCAATGTGGCCAATGCTGGCCCATTTGTTGTCAATGAACCCAATGGCGGGGAAGTTTGGACACAAAATCAAACGCACACAGTTACATGGGACGTTGCAGGAACCACTGCCTCTCCTGTTTCATGCAGCACTGTTGATATTTTACTTTCAACTGATGGGGGCTTCACATACCCGACTCAATTAGCCACAGGAGTTCCTAATAATGGTTCAGCTAATGTTCAAATTTCACAAACGTCGACCAGTGCCAGAATTATGGTCAGAGGAAATGGGAATATTTTTTATGATATCTCAGACCAAAATTTTACCATTCAGCAGGCCGCTAATGATTTTACAATTGCAGCTACACCAGGTGTTCTGGATATTTGTGAAGAAAACGCTGTTCAGGTTACTATCAGCCTGGCTGGATTAAATGGATTTCAGGGCCCTGTAAATTTACAGGTTACAAATGTTCCGATCGGCGTCAATACAAGTTTGACACCTCAAAGTGTGAATTTGCCGGGACAGTCAACACTCAACATTAGTGGTCTGACCAACCTGAGTCCGGGGAATTATACATTGACCGTAAGTGGAAATTCACCCGGTGTCATCCGCTCAGTTGATATTCAACTTATAGTGAGTCCTGTCGCAGCGGTAATCGGATTACTACAGCCCGGAAATGGTTCTACTGAGGTTTCTGTGGTTCCTGCTCTTTCATGGATTCCGGATGCAGAAGCACTGGAATATGAAGTGCAGGTAGCACTTAATCAAGCTTTTTCAAATATCGCATTTGCTGCCAACACCCCTTTAACTGCAGTAACTCCGAATATAGCGTTACCTCATACATCTGTAATTTACTGGAGAGTCCGCGGAATCACTGATTGCGGTCAGGGGCAATGGTCGGAGGTTTTTTCTTTCACCACCGTTCCATGCCTGATTTATGAAACCAACGGGTTTCCTTTAATCATTCCAACCGGTCCTGCAACAGTGACATCAACTATTGATATTGAAGATACCGGTCTGGCAACAGATATTAATTTGATTAATCTTATCGGAACACATTCACGTGTAAGCGATTTGGAAATCACATTAATCAGTCCCATGAATCATAGATTAGAATTGTTTAGTAGTATTTGCCCGGGAAGTGCCAATTTCAACCTGAGTTTTGATGATCAAAGCAACCAAAGTGTTATCAGCTGCCCACCCACAGGAGGACTGATTTACAAACCAGTAGATCCTTTCTCAGATATAAACGGGATTCAGATCAGCGGCACCTGGACACTGGAAATAAAGGATCTGGTGAGTGGGTCCGGTGGGCAATTAAATAATTGGGCATTGGAATTATGTCCGGCATTCCTGACTATTCTTCCGATAGAATGGGTTGATTTCAAAGTTAAGCCAAATGAAAAAAATGTATCTGCTCTGCTTGAATGGACCGTTTTGGAAGATACAGAAAGTGATCGTTTTGAGGTGGAGCGCAGTATCGGTGATGCTTATAACTTTAAGCCGATCACATCCATAAACAGCAAATTTGAACAAACTCCTCTGATGAATTATCAATATGAAGACATATCGATATCAAGAAATCAGGATATTTATTACCGGATCAAACATGTGGATAAGGCAGGTCAGGCCAACTATTCTACTATCAGACAAATTAGATTGGGCGGAAATGATGAATGGCTCTTGTATCCAAATCCAGCCGGTCAATTGGTAAGGTTGGATACAGGAAACTCAAGCCCCGGAGAACACTGGGAATATCAAATTATCAATGCTGCGGGACAGGAAGTGATGAGCGGAATCTCCAATTCTGATCAGGACATTTCGATAAAGTCTTTAGTGCCGGGTGTTTATGTGTTTAAGCTGCTGGATAGCGGGTTTACGTTTTCACAGAGATTTGTGAAGGAGTAGAAACACATTACTCCGGGAATCCCCATTGATTTACACATTTCATGGGTAATTTGTTCTAAAACTAAAAGAGCCGCTTACGCAATTGTAAACGGCTCTTTTGTTTTTTCAGATCGCCAAAAATCTAAGATATGCAGCGTGCTGAACTATATAGACCTGATCAGATCAGGGACAAGCTTTTATTTATAAAAGCTGTCAGCTCCTTACCTTTCAGCATTCCCTGATTAAGTCGGGCAAGGTCATACAAGTGGCTTACAAGTTTTTCTCTTTCAGCAGTGTCGGTGGTATTCAGAATTTTTTCTGCTACTAATGGATGGTTAGCATTTACTACCACATTATAACTTTCAGGGAAATCTCCCAGTCCTGAACCCTGAATCATCTGCATTTCTTTCATCCTGCGCATAAACTCAGGACGAGTGATATAGACAGGCTGATCATTGGGGGACATGCCTTTCAATTCCACATGAGCCAACTTGTTCTGTACTACTGATTCAAACCATTCTTTCACAGATTTCTGATCATCTTCACTTAGTACAGCTTCAGCATTCTCATCCTTCTGTACTAATTGATCAGGTGTTTCCGAGTCAACTCTAACAAATGTGAAATTTTGTCCGGCATATTCAAGATGTTGCAGGAAGTGATTGTCGAGCAAGGTATCAAAATGCAGCACATCATAGCCTTTTGCAATCGCTGCTTCCAATGCAGTGTGCTGCCCTTCCGGATCATTTGTATAAATGCATACCAGTTTGTCGTGCTTATCCTTCTGAGTCTCGCCTATTTTCTCTTTGTATTCATCCAAAGTGAAAAACTGATCTTCTGTGTTTTTCAACAGGACAAATTTGTCTGCCTTCTCTCTGAATTTCTCATCCGAAAGTATTCCGTACTTGATGAATACTCCTATATCTTTCCACTTCTGTTCAAACTCATTTCTGTCCTTTTTGAATAAATCATGCAGCTTATCTGCTACTTTACGTGTGATGTATCCTGTAATTTTTTTCACATGAGAATCAGCCTGCAAAGCACTTCTTGACACATTCAGCGGTATGTCCGGAGAGTCAATGATTCCGTGTAAGAGCGTCAAAAATTCAGGAACAATGTCTTTCACATTATCTGTCACATAGACCTGATTGCTGTATAATTGAATCTTGTTTTTCTGGACTTCCATGCTATTGCCCAGCTTAGGAAAATATAAAACTCCTGTCAGATTGAACGGATAGTCAATATTCAGATGAATCCAGAATAATGGATCTGCGCTGTAAGGGAACAGCTCCTGATAGAACTCTTTATAATTTTCATCCGTCAACTCGGCCGGTTGCTTTCTCCAGATCGGATCAGGATTGTTGATGATGTTAGGTACTTCTTCTGTGGTTTCCACTTTGTCGTCACCTTCCCCCTCAGTTTTAGTCACCGTATTGGTTCCGAACTGAATTGGGATCGGTAAAAACTTGCAATATGTCTTCAGCAATTGCTCGATTCTGCTTTTTTCAAGGAATTCAGAAGCATCGTCGCTGATATGAAGAATGACATCTGTACCACGTTCTGATTTATCATTTTCTTCCAGCGTGTAAGTAGGATCTCCGTTGCAAGCCCAGGTCACACCTTTGGCTCCTTCTTTCCAGGATAATGATTTCACCTCTACTCTGGAAGAAACCATGAAAGCAGAATAAAATCCAAGCCCAAAATGGCCGATGATATTGGCTTCATCCTTGTATTTTTCCAAAAACTCAGCGGCGCTGGAGAATGCCACCTGATTCAGGTATTTCTCTGCTTCTTCGCCGGTCAGACCGATACCTTTATCGCGAATGGTAAGCGTTTTTGCTGCCTCGTCCAGAATGATTTCAATGGTAAGATCACCCAGCTCATTTTTAAATTCACCTTTAGAGGCTAGTACTTTCAGCTTGGATGTAGCATCTACTGCATTTGAAATCAATTCTCTGAGGAAAATCTCCTGATCAGAGTATAAAAACTGTTTGATTATGGGAAAAATATTCTCCGTTTGAACGGAAATCGTACCTGTATGCATAGATTTTAATTTTGATGTGAGACAATCAGACTATAAGCCTGTATGACGATAGTAGCGTTATCAAAGGGAGTGCCACCCGATAGATCAGTGACATATTGACAGCAAAGGGGGATGTTTATTGATTTTTGTATGCGAAAATGTCATGTGTGGAAGAAGCTGCAAGCCATGAGCTTCGAGCTTCTAGCTTCGAGAAAACAGCCGGGTGGAGGTAGGCTACGCCTTGGGGGATACGAGTAGAGATAGTGTGTGTCGCTGCGCGCCGTGTGTGCGAAATCTCCTTCGTCGAATTCGCGGGATGTGGTTCGCATAGCTCACGGGATGAATTGTGTGTGGTGAGTGTGGGTAAACAGCCAGCTATTAGCTTTTGGCGAACTGACCAAAACAGCCGCTTCTGACTCCCAGTAATCAGCCTAGTGAAGCAAAGATACATGTTGAGAATGCATGTATGTTTTGATCGCCATTGGCGATCAAGGCTGTTACACATCCCGTGAACGAAGTGAACCACATCCCGCGCGGGCTGAGCCCGCAAGCAGCACACGAGCGAGGCGCAGCCGAAGCTCACACACCGGGCCAGGAGCTCCCCCTAATGCGCCCTAGGCGCACTACTCCTATTCGCTCTACGACCCATTCCAGTGATAACATAGCTACTTCACAAAAACTCACACTCAAAACTCCAACTCTTCACATACTGGTGTCTCCTGACGCCGAAGTCTTGCGCTGCGATCCATAAATCAGTAGCGTTTTTCGAACACGTGCCGTAGTTGATTTTTCGGGACATGGACTATAAATTTGCCAATTTAAATGTCAAATTCAAGTACAGACTTTTAATTAAATATACATTTCTTGCTACCCTGTACGAAAAATTTGCAAATTATCAGGGGGTCGGAAAACTTGCAAATTGGTGTTGGGTAGGGCTTCATTCTGATCACACCCATACTCATACTCACACTCCCACCCTTTTCAGTACCTTCCGTCCTTCACATAGGGCAGTTTCTCCATGTAGCTTACTTCGAGGCTGGGGAAATCAAAGTCAGGAACAATCTTGCCTTTGATGAGGTAACAGCCGGAGCCTTTGAAGGGGAATTTTTTAAATTCCGGAGGAAAATGCGTGCTGTCAAAAAATCTGCCACGTTCGTCTACCCAGGTGCCAAATGCCATCAGCTCGCGCTTGATCGTAGTAACCGGTTTTCGGGTAACATAGTAGCCCAGCATACTCACCTGCTTGCCATAATATCGCTTCATGTCATCTGCGAAAATCAATTTTTCCTTTGGTCGGGTATCTATCAGGTTAAAGGGGGGACAGAGAGGAAATCCCAGTATCTCTATTTCGTCAAAGGCCTGATCCTGAGGAAGCTCTTCCAGTGCCGGCAAATCGTAATGGATCTCTTCTTCTTCAAACAATGCCATATGCCCTACCTGTGCCTGCGCCTGTTCATAGAATGCATTTTTCTCCCACATCAGCGAGCATTTGCTCATACCCGTAAAGCGAAATGCCCCGATACGAATCAATATGGTCAGTTGCTCCTGTGAGATATCCACTCTCCGCACAAAATCTTCCAAATGTCTGTACGGACCATGCTGATGCCGCTCGCGGACAATGGCATGTGCCACCTTGCGCTCCAGATGCTGCATATGCACAAAGCCGATGAAAATCCTTTCCCCATAAATATTGGTCAGATAATCAGAGTGATTGACACAGGGTGCTTCGATCTGTGCACCACACATACGCGCCTCGTGAACATAGAGTTCGGTGGAATAAAAACCCCCAAAATTATTGATTACAGCCACCATAAATTCCTTCGGATAGTAAGCTTTGAGGTATAAGCTCTGAAAGGATTCCACTGCAAAACTGGCAGAATGGGCCTTGCAAAATGAGTAACCGCTGAAGCTCTCCACCTGCCGCCATACTTCATTTGTCAGCGCATCGCTGTAGCCCCGCTCCTTACAATTGCGAAAGAACTTTTGCTGCAACTGAAAAAATGTGTCCGAACTTTTCTTCTTACCTGTCATGATGCGCCGCAACACATCGGACTCATCCAGATCCAATCCCGCAAAATGATGCACAATCTTCATCACATCTTCCTGATACACCATTACTCCAAATGTCTCTCCGAGATGTTTTTCAAAAATCGGATGCAAATACCGGATACTATCCGGCTTGTGAAAACGCTGAATATACTCGCGCATCATCCCTGACTTGGCCACGCCGGGCCGGATAATGGAACTTGCGGCTACCAGATGCACATAATTGTCACAGGCCAGCTTGGTCAGTAGTCCCCGCATGGCGGGAGATTCAATATAGAAGCATCCGATGCAGCTACCGGAACGCAGCAAACTGCGCACCCGCTCATCCTGCTTGATGCGGGCGATGTCGTGTACATTGACCTCGCGGCCCTGATTGCGGTAGATGATGTCCACTGATTCCTTGATATGACCCAAACCCCGCTGACTGAGCACATCATACTTGTGGTAACCCAAATCCTCCGCCCCGTACATATCAAAGTGTACAATCGGAAATCCCTTGGGCATCATCTGCTGGGCGGTGTGGTAGTGAATGGGTTCTTCGGCGATAAGGATACCTCCTGCATGAATGGAGAGGTAATTGGGGAATCCCTCGATCAGCTTGCCGTAGCGGAAAATATGTTTGGCGTAGGGGTGATGTTTTTCCGTTGCGAATGGCTGTTCGACGATGCTGTCGATATCATCCTTGGGCAGACCCAGCACCTTGCCCAGCTCACGGATGATGGACTTGCCCTTGAAGGTATTATAAGTAGCGAGAAGGGCAGTGTGTTCCATCCCGTAGCGTTTGAAAATGTAATCTGTGACATCATCCCGCTCGTCCCAGGAGAAGTCAATATCAAAATCGGGTGGAGAAGTCCGGTGGGGATTGATGAATCGCTCAAAATACAGATCCAGTTCCATCGGATCGACATCCGTAATGCCCAGATTATAAGCCACAATACTATTGGCACCACTGCCACGGCCCACGTGAAAATATCCTGCAGATCGGGCATAGCGTATGATGTCCCAGGTAATTAAAAAATAGGCACAAAAGCCCAGACGGTCGATGACTTTAAGTTCTTTGTGTGTGCGTTCGAGTGCTTGCTCCTGTTCAGCGCCATATCGCCGCTTGCAGCCATTGAGTGCCAGCTTGTAAAGGAGTTTCAGGTCATCCTCTTTGCGGCCGGTGAAGGTCTGTCTGTTGAGCCCGAGACCGGACTTTATTGTGACGGAGCAATCTTCCAGCAATTGACGGGTCTGTTCCACTATCTGAGGCCAGGCATGGAATGTGGCGCTGATTTGCTCAGGAGAGATGGGTAATTCAGTGGGTGATGCGCAATCCTGAGGTGTCAGTTTGCCGATCACTATATTCAGATCGATACAGCGCAATAGTTTGTGTACTTTGAATCCTTCGGGGTCTTTGAAAGTTACCGCCGACCAGACTACCAGCTTATTCACAAATTTCTTCATAGGGGAGCTGTGCAATCCATTGGCTTCTTCTGGAGCGATGCCAAAGAATTCATTCTCTGCAAAGTCTTCCATGACCTTGGGCAGACTGCGGTAGATGATGTAAGTGTCCGGCATCTGAGGAGCGATCACGGGCAATGGAGTACCCTCTATCGAATGCTTACTCAGCAGGGCATTGAGCTGTCGCCAGCCTTCCAGGTTGCGGGCGATGCCTACATAAAGCAGTTTATTGTCCTGTCGAAATTCTATTCCCGGAATAGAGCGAATATCCAGCTTGCGGCATGCCTCCTGAAATTGGAAGGCGCAGGAAGTGTTGTTGATATCGGTCAATGCCACGACTGCATGTCCCGAGGCTTTGAGCACTGCCGCGAGCTGATCGGGCGAGAGTGTCCCGTATCTAAGACTAAAATATGTGTGAGCATTCAGTATCATCCCTCAGTCCATTTACCGCTTTTGCACACATTGTCGTAATATTCGACAATTATTAGTCGCTTAAGCCGACAAATATATAACGAAGGAAAGAGACTTGTATGTGGAAGGGTGCTGTTTTTTTTATTGGACTTATTTGGAAGAGCACTAAACCTGAAATCGGCTTCCCAACCAAGATAGCGGGAGTAGCATCAGAACTTAGTCTCCAGAGTACGGAGCTGCTGATACTTTCTATAGCGCTGAACAGTATCATAAAAGAAACTCGCAGTCAATACAATAATCCCAATCAGATAATTTTCATTCCAGAAATTCCAATTCGAGATTTGACGGAGAGAGGCACCATCAATGAGGAAGAAAAAAGAAACGAAAAAAATAATTTGCAAAGGAAAGAACAGAAAACTACTCTGGTTGGGCTTGTAATAGCTCTTCAGGTCCTGGACAATTTGCTTATAGTTTTCAGGTGAAAATGCCGGGATTTTTTCTTTTTTCGACCTAAACCGGACAAACACAAATATCAAAAGTAAACAAAGCCCCAAAATCAGGACTTTCTGAGCAAATACTGCCCAATCAAACGTTTCCATATTAAGCAGGATATATCCAATCATGATCACAAACAAAAATAGGGCCGTGGAGACAATCGAATCTTTCTGATTGTACTCTGCATGCAATTGCTTCAAGGTATTTTCCGGACTCTTGTAGCCGGTGCTGTAATCTGAGTTTGTTCTCGACATCATAAACAATTAAATTGCATGCCAATATATTCAAATTCAATGAAAAATAGTCTATTTTTTTAAAAAAACTTGAGTTTGGCGGTTGAAAAACAGGTGAAATGAAGATTAATTAACCAGGGCAAGGGTCTGTCCATTCAAGCGTGAGGGCAAATGGTTTATATGTCAACTATCGCATCAGGGATAGGAGCGGGCACGAGCAGAGACGCATCAACATGCGGCTCTGTGAAGTAAAGCGGATAGCCCGACCCCGGGTACTGCATGGAGACAGCAAAGTATTTCGCAAACATTCATTGCAGTACCCCGGGGGGATGCCCAAAAGATTTTTTTATAAACCGCATGGCCATCATACAACTTTCTGTAACAATCTTCGTCTAAATGGAGTATTTTAGTCCCTTCGCAATTTTTCCCGTTTTTACTTTCTGTTTTTATACCATAAACGCCTCATTATGAGTACAGCAGCATGTGATTTGACAACAGGACTTGCCCCATATAGTCCGAACGCTGAAAATCCCTGGAATGAAGAAAGAATCAAACATCTCTATATGCGGATGTCCTTTGGGGCGGACCATAATACGATCCAGCAAGCGCTTGCCAATCAACCCAATACACTTGTCAACAGTATCATCAATCAGGGCCGGAATGCCCCCAAAGCTGCTGCTCCACCCTGGGCAAACTGGGCACTAAGCCAATACTCCGACTTTCAAACTCAGTTACAGGAACAAGTACTTTCATGGGCGCTGGTCTGGATGAATGATATGCTGACTAATAGCTTCCGGGGGAAACTGACTGTGTTTTGGCACAATCACTTTGTAACAAAGCTGGAAGCCTATGCCTGTCCCTCTTACATGTATCAATATTACAGCTTGCTGGAGAACCATGTTTTTGGAAATTTTAAAACATTTGTCAAAGAGATCGGCAAGACGCCAGCCATGTTGCTATTTCTGAATGGTGTGCAAAATACCAGATTTGAACCCAATGAGAATTATGCGCGTGAGTTGCTTGAATTATTTACTCTGGGAAGAGATAATGGCTATACTCAACAAGATATTGCCGGAGCTGCGAGGGCTCTTACTGGCTGGAATGGATTCACAGAATTGTGCGCCCCGATTGGCTTTGTTCCGCTTTTGCATGATCCGGGAGCGAAAACCATTTTTGGCAAAACAGGCAACTATACTTACGATGGTCTCCACGACTTATTATTTCAGGAGCGGGGCACAGAGATTGCCAGACATATTTGTGGAAAGCTGTATGAATGGTTTGTCTCTCCGGAAAGAGATGAAGAATTCATCAATGAGCTGGCGGAGGAGCTGCTTGCGAATGACTTTGAGTTATTACCTGTGTACAGGACATTGTTTGCAAGTGAGCGCTTCTTTGATGAGAAAGTCATTGGCAATATGATCAAGAGCCCGCTGGATTACTTTCTTTCCTTCCTGAAAACTACAAAACTTCCATACAACCAGGATGTATTAACCCTGATTCTTCTTCAGGCAAGTGAAAACGGGCAATTAATTTTTAACCCACCGGATGTGAAGGGTTGGCCGGGAAATAAAACCTGGGTGGATACCAGCAGATTGACTCAAAGATGGTTGGGGCTGGAATATTATTTATATCTATTGTTTGGGTCACAGCCGGATCTGTATGCATTATTCATAAAGGAACTAACTACAGCCTATAACGATCCACACGAAATCACAGCAGATTTGGTGAAGCACGTGACCATTAAGGGATTCGATGATTCCAGGCAATTGGATGCGGCTGTGACTGCCTTTAAGTGGGAGGTTCCGCAGAACTATTTTGATGAAGGCAGCTGGAATCTTGACTGGCCAACTGTCCCTGCGCAGGTGGCATTGCTGCTGCAATTTGTAACAAGAACACCGGAGTATCAATTAATGTAGTCTTTAAAAAACAGATTCATATGTGTCAGGATCATCATTTACCCAAATATACATCTACCGACAAGCATACAGATCACGATGCAGATCATGCCAAATGGAACAGGAGATCATTCCTGAAAGGAATGGGACTGGTCGGAGGGGCATCCTTCCTGCTGGGTAAAACTCCGATTAATACTTTTGCCGCATCTCCGCTGGGGATGGGATTGAGCAACAGCAATGCTGACAGAGTCCTTGTCATGATCAAGTTAAAGGGAGGAAATGACGGACTTAATACTATCATACCTATTTATGATTACAGCCGGTATCAGAATTTTCGGCAGGGAATTGCCATTCCCCAGGGGCAGGCATTGACGCTTAGCAATGAACTGGGAATGCATCCTGCCATGTCTGCATTGAGCCCATACTGGCAAAATGGAGGCATGAAAATCATGAACAATGTGGGATATCCTGATCAGAATTTATCACATTTCAGGAGTTCGGATATCTGGGCCTCTGCAAGTGACGAGAATGTCACCTGGGATACGGGATGGCTGGGTCGTTTATTTGAGGATAAGTATCCTGATTTCCTGGTGAGTCCACCTGCCATTCCGCCGGCTGTGCAGATCGGAGGTCTGGGCAATCTGGCATTTATGGGCACAGACAATGTCAACTATGCAGTGACTGTGAGTTCGCCTGAACAGCTGGCTTATATAGCTCAGGTAGGAGGATTATATGATGCAAATGATGTACCTGAGTGTTATTATGGAGAACAGCTTTCTTATATCAGAACTGTGGCAAACAATACTTTCCAATATGCAACTGTGATTTCAAATGCATATGAGCAGGGTAGTAATCAGGCTGTGTATTCTGGATCGCTGGGTAATCAGCTGGCTGTGGTGGCGAGATTGATGAAGGGAGGATTGGGCACGAAATTGTACATGGTGACTTTGGATGGATTTGACACGCATGCAGGCCAGCTCAATCAACATGCCAATTTGCTGCAATCATTGGCTCAGAATGTTACAGCTTTCTATAGTGATCTTGCATTTTCCGGAATGGATTCCAAAACACTTGCCTTTACCTATTCTGAATTTGGAAGAAGGCCACAGCAGAATGCTTCCCAGGGTACAGATCATGGGGCGGCAGCGCCGATGTTTTTATTCGGCTCAGCTTTGAATGGCAGTGGATTCATGGGTGGCTTGCCTAATCTGCAGGATTTGGATGTCAATGAGAATCTTAAATATCAATTAGATTTCCGTAGCATATATGCTACACTGCTGGATTACTGGCTTTGTGTGGAGCCTAATTTGGTGGATCTGGCAATCGGGCAGGATTTCAACAGGCTGAATTTGGGATTCAATTGTGAAACTTTGTCCTCATATGACTCTCAATATAAAACAGGACTTAAACATGAAGTCAGATACGATGCCGGACAAGCACATGTTTACATCAATCTACCATCAAATGGAGCGGTGCAGATAAGCATTTTTAGTGCGATGGGGCAATTGATGGGATCTGTGCATCAGGGATTTCATTTTGAAAATGAAAAATTGTTGATTCCTATTCCACAGCACTTTACAAGAATTCCGGGATATTATTTGTATAAAATTAATTTCCAGGGGAAGGTGTATAGTGGGAAATGTTTGGTTTCGGGGAGGTAGCCGGGAAGAAGCTTCGAGCCGCAAGCTACAAGCTGCAAGTGAACAGCCGGAAGAAGCAGTAAGGCATAAGTCGTAAGTAGTAAGTAGTAAGTGAACAGCCGGATGAAAAAGCTACGAGCCACAAGCTGCGAGCTGTGAGAGAAAAGCTGTCGTGAACCAGCCATTTACGATTTACGATTGGAACAGCTATTGAAACAGCCAGTTGAACAGCCGGTAAGAAGCTTCAAGCCGCAAGCTACAAGTGAACAGCCGGAAGAAGGTACCTGCTTATTTTTAGCGTTAGCCATCACCTTTATATTTTCAAAGCGAAGCTGCAGGAAATATAAAGACACTTGTGCCGTAGTGAGTAAAACGAATAGCGAGGTTCACGTTGTTCACTCGCTATCTAAGGACCTCGGTATCACTATTTCATGGCTTGCACCATGAAAAAACATCACCTTGCAAGGCGGAGCCGCAGAAAACATCACCTCGCTATGGACAAATCCCCTGAAATAGCAGCATCACGTGACCTCACCGTGCTTCGACTAAAGTATATTGTGTGTTGCGACTAACAGAGAAGGCAAGCAGATTAGGAGGGTATAAGTGAACTGCCGAATTAAACCATATGAAATAAATTATTTCTTCTTCGTCTACTGCAAATATGGTTTCATGCCCTTACTTTTAAGGCAAACTTTTCCATATGCTTTATTCGAAAGAGGATGTTATCCGCTTAACTGCTGCCACCAAATCTGTCCTGGCTGAAAACATTGAAAATGCCGACCAGATTTATTTGCAGACCTTAAAAGACCTGATCGTTTTCCATGAATATCGGTATTACGTTTTGGATGAACCATTGATCAGTGACCATGAGTACGATATCATTTATAAGAAATTACAGGCAATAGAAGCTAAGCATCCGTCATGGATTACACCGGATTCACCCACACAAAGGGTCTCCTCGGATTTGGCAGGTGATTTCCCGGCAGTACCGCACCTCAGGCCGATGCTTTCTCTGGAAAACTCATATGATGATGCAGATTTGCTTGACTTTGACAAACAAGTGCGAAAACTGGTTGGATTGAGTCCGGACGATGATATAGTATATGTAGCTGAACCGAAATTCGATGGTGGCACGATTGTATTGATGTATGAAAATGACCGTTTGGTGAGAGCTGCAACCCGTGGAAATGGTTCGGAAGGGGAGGAAATCACCCACAATGCAAAAGCCATCAAATCTATTCCGGTCAATGCTGCTTTTTCAAAATCTGATGTCAGCAGGATTGAATTACGTGGTGAAGCGATTATTCGTAAATCCAAATTTTATGAAATCAATAAAAGCCGTGAGGAATCCGGATTAACGCTCTTTGCAAATCCGCGGAATGCGGCCACCGGAGCCCTCCGGGTAAAAGACTCTTCTGAAATCAAGGCGCGCGCCATCGAGGCATTTATCTATCAGGTAAGTGTGGCACAGGATGCCCACGATCGGGAAGTAGATATTGCGGATGGGCGCCATAGTAAAACATTGGAGAAGCTGGGAGCACTTGGTTTTAAGGTGCCCAGAGAAGTCACTAAAGTATGTCATGGAATCGAAGAAGTCATAGCATTTTGCCGGGAATGGTCTGAGAGGAGAGATACGTATGACTATGAGATAGATGGAATTGTGATTAAAGTGGACAGACTGGATTGGCAGGAAATCTGCGGAGCTACAAGTCATCATCCCAGGTGGGCGGTGGCATATAAATTCAAAGCCAAGCAGGCCACATCAAAATTACTACAGGTTGAATATCAGGTTGGCAAAACGGGTGCCATTACTCCGGTGGCAAAGATTCAGCCGGTTCCATTGGCAGGGGTGACGGTTTCTTCTATTTCACTACACAATGAAGATTTTATTCAATCCAAAGATATCAGAATTGGAGATACCGTGCTTGTAGAGCGAGCAGGAGATGTGATTCCTTATATTGTGAAATCAATGGAGGAATTGCGTACGGGAGAAGAACAGCCAATCGTTTTTCCCACACATTGCCCCTCCTGTGAAAGCTTACTGCAAAGACCCGAGGGTGAAGCGGCCTGGCGCTGCATCAATGTGACTTGTCCTGCCCAAAGTATTCAAAGAATCATTCATCATGTGAGCAAAGACGGAATGGATATAGATGGATTCGGAAAATCATTTGTTGAGAAGTTTGCAGAATTAGGCTGGCTCAATGATATTTCAGATGTATATCAGCTGGATTATGATGCGATTTCAAAGTTAGAAGGCTTCGGAAGTAAATCAGCAGAGAATCTGAGAAAGGCCATTGAAAAAGCCAAAGGCAATCCGATTACAAAATTGCTGCAAAGTCTGAGTGTTCATCATCTGGGTAAACGGGCTTCTAAGCTCATTGCTGAAAAAGTGGAATACATCCCTGATCTGCAACACTGGCCTGCTGAGAAATATACTGAGATCCATGAAATAGGTCCTGTTCTTGCTCAAAATATGGTTAGGTATTTCTCCATTCCTGAAAATATAGCGCTCATTGAACGTCTCGAATCAGCGGGAGTCAATATGCATCAAACTGAGAAAGACAAACCTTCCGAATCTGCAGCTGATGGAGTACTTGCCGGAAAAACGATTCTATTTACAGGCACTCTGCAGCAAATGGGAAGAAATGACGCTCAAAAACTGGCAGAATCCGTTGGAGCAAAGAACATCAGTGCGGTCAGCAGCAATCTAAACATCCTTGTTGTTGGAGAAAATGCCGGTTCCAAGTTGAAAAAAGCACAAGCGCTGGGGACTGTTGAGATATGGACGGAGGAAGAGTTTTTGGAGAAAGTCGGAAATCGGTTAATCGGTTAATCGTGAACAGCCGAAGAGTTTAGGAGGGGGAGAAGGGTAGTAAAAAGCCAGTTAAACTGCCGGAAGAAGCTGCATTCTTGTTTTTTGCGCTAGCCATCACCTCCGACCAAATAGGCTGCAAAGCAGTCCATTTGGTCGGAGACATCACTTTTTCAGAGCTTGCTCTCTGAAAAAACATCACCTTCTAAGCTGCAGGCGCAGTAAGACATCACATCGCTTCGACTATATCTCCGTAAATAGTACAAATAACTTAGTATAGAAGCCGGGAATCGGTGAATCGGTTAAGGGTTTAATCGAAACAGCAGCTTTTGGTTTTTAGCTTTTGGCTTTTGGGTAACAGCCGTGTGGAACAGCCAGAAATTAAAACTTAGAGCAGCTACAGCGTTGTGTGGAAATTCTTCCCATAAAAAACGTATTTATATTCAAATTTCCTGTAGGTTTGAAAATACAAAATCCCGAAAAATATGAAATGGAAAGGAAGAGAACAAAGTCGAAATATAGATGACAGAAGGTCTGGTGGTGGAGCCAAAAAAGTAGGTGCTGGAATAGGGATAGGGGGACTCATCGTAGTGGTTCTGGGACTGCTGATGGGTGGAGATCCT
This sequence comes from Saprospiraceae bacterium, assembly GCA_022841345.1. Classification (GTDB taxonomy): domain Bacteria; phylum Bacteroidota; class Bacteroidia; order Chitinophagales; family Saprospiraceae; genus SLDF01. Next base: position 144,655 of record JALHRR010000003.1, on the reverse strand, counting down.
CAGCAATTGTTACAACAACTCCAGGGCTCGGGTGGAATGAGCGGTGAACAAGCACCATCCACTGAGGGCATTCAGCAAACCGGAAGAGAAGATGATGCGATGGCTGAGTTTGTCGCAGTAGTTCTTAAAGACACTGAAGATGCGTGGGTTCAGATATTCAGAGAAGAATTTAATGAAGCTTATCAACAGCCTACCTTAGTATTATTCAGCGAGCAGGATCAATCTGCCTGCGGTTTTGCAAGTGCAGCTACCGGCCCTTTTTATTGTCCGGCAGATAATCAGATCTATATTGACCTGAGTTTTGCTAATGATTTGAAGAACAGGTTTAAAGCTCCCGGTGAATTCGCCATGGCATATGTCGTGGCACATGAAGTAGGCCATCACGTACAGAATATAATGGGGATTTCAGGAAAAGTTCACCAGCAAAAGCAACGTCTTTCAAAAGAAGAAGCCAATGAACTTTCCGTCAGGCTGGAATTACAGGCTGACTTTTTTGCCGGACTATGGGCACATTACACACAGGACATGAAAGGTGTGATCGACGCTGCAGATATTGATGCTGCAATGAAAGCTGCTTCAGCTATAGGTGATGACCGTCTTCAAATGGAAGCTCAGGGATATACCGTTCCGGATGCATTTACGCACGGTACTTCTGAACAAAGAACCCGATGGTTTCGAAAAGGATGGGATACCGGAGATATAAAACAGGGGGATACTTTTGCTGCAAGGAAGCTGTAGGGTATCGGTTAATTGGTTAAAGGTTTAATCGAAGTGTGAGTGAGGGTGAGGGTTGAGAGGGTGTGGTTCGTCAAGGCGTTGAGGGGTGTAGGCGTTAAGGCGGTGTGTGGGTTTGAGCTGGAGGTTTGTGGTGTGATTCGCTAAGCCAATTGTAAAGAAAACAGCCGGTAAAGATGCGCTCTTAGGGGCGAATTGCAATTCGCCCATTCTTTCACAAACAGCCTATTAACAGCCGGTGATCGTTTATGCTGTTAAAGGTTTAATCGAAGTGTGGATGAAGAAACAGCCGCTTTTGGCATTTGGCAATTAGCTGTTGGCAACAGTCTGGTATGAGTTGAGAGTTGGTGTATGATTCGTTTAAACCGCCAAAACCCATCACACAAACTGACTCACACACAAAACTCGCGACCCAACCGTGAGCTCCGCTCGCACATCACCTTTGTTCTATTGAGGCATAGCCGAAAATAGAACAAAGACATCACTTCTTAGTGGCGTAGCCAGGATGAAACACTTGTGGTGAGTTTATCGAACCATCACCTTGCAAGCCGAAGGCGCAGCAAGACATCACAGCCCGGGTTAAACTAAAATCCTGGTAAAAAATCAATTCTTCTTGTCCTGCTGAGCAAATACTCTTTTCAGTAATTCACTGCTTCTTGCTCCGATATTGGTTCGGATATTTTTCTCTTCTTTTTCAATCAAATTGAATAAAGCTTTCAGTGCTTCATTTGTGACATAGTCATCCAGCTGAGGATTGACTTTCTTGACGAGGGGAATGCGGTTGTAGGCATTAACGACTGTAGCCCAGTATTCAATAGCGTTAACTTCATTGAGGGAAGCGACGATTACAGGTCGAAATTCATTGTACAAGCTTTGATTCGTGGTTCTGTTGAGGTAAGTTGTGGCTGCATTTTGCTCGCCCATCAGAATGTTCATTGCATCACCAATTGTCATATCAGTAATGGCTTTCACGAAGATAGGCTTCGCTTTGGCAGCAGCTAATTCCGCGGCCCGGTTCATTTTTTCTATTAATTCCTCTTCTACATTGCCAAATCCCGGCACACTTTTTACTTTATTAATTACTTGCTGAGCTTCAGAGGGAATAAGGATTTTATATGCACTCTTATAGAAACCATCTTTTGCGGATAAGAAATCAGTTCCTTTGCTCACGCCCACTTCAAGGGCTTCTTTAAGACCTCCAGCCACCTCACTGTTGTCCATCCCGAGTGCTCCTTTCAGTTTGTTTTTAAATTTATCAAACTGAGCATCAGATGAAATGGGTAAAAGAAGAATAGCAAATAAAAATATGATCAACTGTTTCATTAGAGTAGATTTGATTAAGACTTATAAGACGCAAAAAAACTGCTTTTGTTATGGTTTTTGGACATAATTAGTTTTTGAATGAATTTTGCTTTTATGAAATAATTCTATTAGGGACGGGAAAATACCTGCTCGCTTCAAGCAATGTGTTGCCGGATAATGAGTTATCTTGGCGGTATTGAAATTGATTCACACTACAATCTTAAAGATTCATTATATGCCATATTTTGTTTTAATCCTTCTATTAATGACTTGCAGCTCAAAAAATAGTCCAAAAACAGAAGAGATTCCTGTAAATACTTCAATGAAGGACACCAGTACCAACGATATTCCCACAAAGATCGAAAAGGATTTTCTGCTGGGTAAATATGATCCTGCCACACATCCTGATTTTCAAATTGTTCCTTCAACCTATGCTTCCAAAGAAGGTATGTGGGTGCAAAAGAAAGTGTGGGAGGCATTCAAAGAAATGCATGCTGAAGCCCAAAGATCAGGTGTAAACCTGACAATTGTTTCTGCCACCCGCAACAACGATTACCAAAAAGGAATTTGGGAAAAGAAATTTAATACAAAGGCAGCGGCTTATAAATCTCCACTTAGCAAAGAGGACAAAGTTGCTATTGCCAGAGATATTCTTAAATTCAGCTCAATGCCCGGAACATCCCGTCATCACTGGGGCACTGATGTTGATCTCAATGATCTTGAACCGGAATATTTTAAAAAAGGACCGGGCAAGAAAGTATATGACTGGCTCAAAAAAAATGCCGCTCAATATGGGTTTTGTCAAACATATACTTCAAAATCCTGGGGAAGAGAAGGGTATGAAGAAGAGTCCTGGCATTGGTCGTATATGCCACTATCTGACAATTATCTGAAAGAATATATTCAGCAGGTAAAACTGGAAGATATTTGCTGTTTTGCAGGTTCTGATGCTGCGGCTAGCCTGGATGTAATCAATGTATTTGTCAAAGGAATTAACCCGGGTTGCAGTAAATTATGATTCTCCTGAATACAAGTTATTTTACAAAGTACAGTCTTGTTTTCTGTTGTTTTTTAGTAATATCCTGCGCCAGTAATCATGTTATATTTGATTCAGAAAAAATGAATGGTCTGACTGTAGTAGCTCCTCCGGATCCCTACAAAGAAAATCCTTTTGATTCTATTTCAGAAATCGGTGCAAACTGGGTTGCCTTTGTCCCATATGCATTTCAAAGAAAAAAAGAGGCAAAGGTGCGTTATCCCCTGAGTAATCATCAATGGTGGGGAGAGACGCCTGAAGGTATCAAAGCTTCTATCCGGGAGGCAAAAGCAAAAGGTCTCAAAATCATGTTGAAACCGCAGGTTTATATTCCCGGAGACTTTACCGGCAATATGACATTTGTGAACGAGAATGACTGGCTTGTTTGGGAAGAAAGTTATACAGATTACATAATGTCTATGGCGGTAATTTGTGAGGATCAAGCTGTTGAGTTATTTTGTATAGGTACAGAACTAAAGCTGGCTGTAAAAGAAAGGTGATTGATTCCATCAAAAATATTTATTCAGGATCTCTAACCTATGCGGCAAACTGGGACGAATACTCCGAAGTTCCTTTTTGGCAAAAAATGGATTATATAGGAGTAAATGCCTATTTCCCGTTGACGGAGGAGATGACTCCTGATGCAGAAGTACTTACACAATCCTGGCAAAAATTCATTCCCGATCTTCAAAAAATCAGCTCCAAACTCAGAAAGCCCATTTTATTTACTGAATATGGATATTTGAGTGTTGAAGGTGCGGCGGGTAAACAATGGGAAGTGCAGTCAAATTTGGAGGTTTTACCCATTCATAATGAAATACAGCAAACTGCGCTTGAATCACTCTACAGCACTTTTTATGAAAAAAACTGGTGGAAGGGAGGTTTCCTCTGGAAGTGGTTTCCTGAAATGAAAGGGCATGAAGGATATCCTGAAAAAGATTATACTCCTCAGGGGAAGCCTGCGATAGAGACATTGAAAAAATGGTTTAAAGGCAATTAATCAGGATCGGACAAAATCACTCAAGCCTTCCAGAAGCCTGTCAAGATCGCTGAAGGATGTATACACATGAGGAGTGATTCTCATGCCGGTAATTTTTTCAATATTGATGGCCACAGCATGAATGCCTTTCTTATTGAAGAGGAATTGATCCAGGTCACTCAATTCTCTGCCTTCTGCTCCTACAACGCCGATGGCGCAGCTATAGTCCGGGTTCATGGAAGTATATAATTTGAGACCCTTGATTCCGGCAGCTTCTCTCATCCAGTAAAGCCGCAAGTCTGTCAACCGGTCTGCCTTTCTTTTTGCTCCAATCATTTCATGAAAATCAATGGCAGTTCCGATAGCCATTTCGGAAGCAAATGAGCGGGTGCCCAATGATTCAAACTTCCTGATATCTGACCCATCGGGCTCAGGGCTGGAAAGCAAAGCCCACACTTTAGAAATCTTCTCTTTGCGAACGTACAGGAGGCCACTTCCAAATGGAGCACAAAGCCATTTGTGCAAGCTGGTAGCCAGATAATCACATTCCAGATCCGGAATTTTAAAATCAATATGACCGAAAGAATGCGCTGCATCAACTATGACTTCGATTCCTCTTGCCTTTGCTTTACGGGCTATTTCTTTTACCGGCAGGATTTGTCCATTCCAATTGATCATATGGGTCAGATGTATGACTTTTGTGCGGTCGCTGAACTGAGCAATGTATGCATCAATTATAGCCTGAGGATTTTCAGATGGCAGGTCAAGCTCTACCCACTTCAATATAATACCTTCACGTTTTTCTCGTTGTTTCCAGGCATTCATCATATTCGGGTAGTCATATTTTCCCAGAATTACCTCGTCACCTTTGGCCAGATTCAATCCAAAAATTACAGAGTTAAGCCCCTCTGTGGCATTTCTGTTGATGGCAATTTCCTCTGTATCACAACCTGCAATCTTAGCTAATTGTGCTCTCAGTGATTCTCTGCCCTGGTCCAGGATACGCCACATATAGTATGAGGGCGCTTCATTTGAATATTGATAAAAACGGATATGGGCATTCTGCACCTGCAATGGTTGTGGTGAAACGCCGCCGTTGTTCAGATTAATTATGTTGGGTGAAACAGTGAAACTTGATTTGATGCCATTCCAGAAATCATCGCCTTCAGCAGTCTGAAGTTCTGATATTTCAGGACATGTTTTTAGAGAAAACGCTTCGGGTGTCATTGCTGCCAGACCTACAGCCGGCACAGCCAATCCCATTTGATGTAAGAAGTTTCTTCTGTTCATACCCGAAATGTACAAATATATTTGGCCGGGTACAAAAATCAGATCAATTATTGATTGATGATCAAAACATTATAGTTGAGACTTACATTTGGATCAGATAATATTTGCCACATACCCAAAGCAAAACTGTAGCTGATTGAAAATGGATAAGCTCTTTCGTTCGCTGCAGGATTGGGGTTAATCTGTGTAACGAAGACTAAAGCACTTGGATTTGAATTGGAAAGTGGACTATTAATAGTAATAGTTCCAATACCTCCTACCTGAAATCCGGGCTTGTTATTACCTGTGACCCGAATGCCTCCATTCTGGATTTCAAGGGCGGTTCCGGCTCCTGCGCCCTGAAAAGTAGCTCTCACCCCGATATTGCCACGGCCCTGAATGGCTACACCTGAATTATTAGTAATTCTGAAAACAGGAAATAAAGTTTCTTCTCCCGTACCATCAAAAGGAAGCACTACGCCTGTCTGAATAGAAACCGGCGCCCAGCTGCCGCCATCAAATGCCATGAATTGTCCGATGGTAGGTGTTGCCGGAGAGATATTCGTGCCTCTCAGGAGATTGGCATTCCATATCGGCTGAGTATTTTGTGCGCTGATAGCTTTGGTATTAGCATTGATATTTATCCCTGTACCTGCTACATAAACTGTAGTTGATTCATCTGCTGGTGCCCAGCTATTACCATCCCATTTTAATACCTGTCCGGCAGTGGCCCCCTGAGCAGCCAGTTCCAAAGGACTTGCTACGGTGCCTCCTCCGGTAAAGCGGGAAGAAGTTGTCAGGGTAAACGTATTATCAGCGGAAGGAGCCCAGAAGTTGCCATTCCATCTCAATACCTGGCCATTAGTAGCACCACTATTTGCTATTTGCGAAGCTGTGATTCTTGCAGTCTGATCCAGATTAAGGGCTCTGTCTGCAGCAAATGCAAATGGCACAGTTTGAAGCTCACTTTCTGCAAATAATTCATAGAAAAATCCTCCGGTAGGATCAATCTCAATTCTCACTTTAAGGCCTCCTCTCGGCCAATCTATTTCATCGAATCTTCCTGTAACCACAGTACCCTTTCCTATCACTAAATTTACAATGCCAAATTCATTGGTGCTGGTGTTTTGCGTCTCTCTGTAAACGATATTATTCGTAGCACTGCGGAGAATAGTAAAGCGCATTCCTACATTCTGATTAGCCAGAATAGCTCCTCCCTGATTCCTGATAGCAGCCTGATAATTGATACCCAGTGGAAACTGTGCAAAGGAAAGATGGACGCAAAACAAAAAGAAAAGAATATGAAGCGTAGTTGTTTTCATGATCATAATGATTTAAAAAGCATATTTCTTTGAAAGGGTGAGCCGGCCTGATCTTTGGCAGTTACAATGTACCATCCGGCCGGCAAATGGCTCATGTCTACAGAAATCTCTGTACCATGATGAATATCCTGCCTGACGGATTCTACCAGAATTCCCTGGACACTATAGAAATCGAGTGAATGAATGACCAATCCATCTGATACTTCAATGCGGATGGTATTTGAAAATGGGTTGGGATACATTTTGAGTGAATGAGAACTCAGATCTTCACGAATATTGGTCGTAAAAAGATTGTTTTGATGAAATCCCTGTGTCAACTTGAATGAACCATTACCTCCTGTACTGATAATCGGTTCTCCTATGGAATAACTACCTCTGAGCGTTCCGGCAGCATGATCACCACCACCGGATGAAATCAATTGGTGTTGTTGAGCAATAATGAATGAAGGCAATAAAAATGAAGCTAATAGCAGCACCCAAAAGATAAAGCCCTTTCCTCCAAAAAATTTTAAATTATTTATCATGCTCCATAAAATCTAGTCTCAAAGGTAATCCAATATTTACTTTAAAATCTTTACCTGTATATTTTTACAGGGTAAATGCGGTTGCATTTTCATCCATAACGTAATCTATCTAACCAATAGTCTTCGCCTTTGGTTGGAATAGTGAAGTCAATAAAACCCACTCTAAGTTTCAAATCAGGTTACATGTGAAGCAATACCACAATAATCAGACCAAGCTTTTAATATGAATGACTTAAAAGCATAAAGATTCGGGGCGTCCTGAGAGCATAAAAATATTAACTCAGATCAGATGATAGAAGTGTAGATGAATGTAGATCTAAAATGAATTACTGCGCAATAACATAATTGATTTTATGGATAATCCAGGAGGATTCAACGAATTCTGTAGAGATAACTGATACCGCTGTAAATCTCAGTGTAATTTTCAAACTGTTCTGATTCATTTCTCAATACATTGACAAATACTGACAAGCTGTGTCTCTCAAATGGTGAGAAGGAGCAATTGGCATTCACAGTGTAGACCTGACCATCCCGTTCCTGTTTGATACGGCTTACATTGTAGGTGCCAGTGATACCCATACTTAGCTTACTTTCGGGTTTAGTCCAGGTGGTTCCAAGAGTAGCACCATATCTGTCAGAAGTAAGAATTGCCAGTTCAATAATATTATAATTGAGTCCTGTGTTAATTCCCCATCCCGTATTCAGCATTTGAAATGTATAATTAGCAGTAAAGAAGGTAGTGTTCATATTGGTAAATTCCCTTGTGAATGGGTTACGGTCATTGACTTGCTGGTAATTGCCTGACAGAATAATTGACTGCATGCGTCCTGTATCCTGCCAGCTATAACTGGGTGTAACACTAAAGTTTGTGGTCACCAGAGCTATACGAACAGAATCTGACAATGCAATGGCAGCTTCTATCTGTTCTACATTGAAATTGGTATAATTGGCATTGATTCCCCAGCCTTTTGGATGAAAATAATTGACATTGGCAGAGCCGATGAGTCGTTTAGTTGTTTCTGATCGGTTGCCCAGAAGATTATTCCTTTGAATTCCCAAATTTCCATTGAGACTCAGCCTGTTTTTAAAGAGGGTGAATGCAGGTGCGATTGTAATATTGTCTCTGTCATTGGCAAAAAAGAAAGCTCCCATAGTTTCGAAATCAGGCATGATCCGCTCATATCCTACACGCAGTCTGAGCTTTCTGAATTTAAAATCAACTCCTGTCTTGAATGCATAGTTTATTCTGGAAGAAAGCGTGACATTGAAAGTTTCTGCCAGTTTCTCAGTAGGAAAGTCTTCTACTGCCAGTGAATTCTGATCTCTCGTAAACATACTGACTGCCCCATCAGCATACAAGTGAATAAAGGATGCCAGCTGTAAACCGGCACTACATCCGATCACATGATTTTCAGCAGGTTTGACTGCATTTTCAGGCGGAGTAAAGTTGAGTGAATTGGGATCATCTTTACCATATAAATAACTAAAATCAATAAAACTGGTCGTAGAACCATAACCTACTCTGGCAGCATAACCGCTGCGACGATATAAAGTATTGAAATATCCGGGATCAATGTCCGCATTTAAAACTCTTGCCCTGCGAAAACGGCCATACATGGCACCTATCCTCCATTTGCCTGGGGACAATTCAAGTCCAATGCCATCAAATGTGTGTCCTGCCAGCGTATAGGGAGAAAAAAACATGTTACGGGTTCCGATATGAAGCCTTGCCCATTTGTATGAGGGGCTTATTCCTGCTTGTAAGAAAGGTCTTGAAAACGAAAAATCATGCTGTCCCACGCTGAAAGAAAATGGCAATTCAAATCCATATATTTTTCCTGTCATTTGAGCATGAATATTCCAGAAAAAGGGATTGCTTCTCTGCGGAATTCCGCTGACATTATATAGATTGAGATTAGCTCCCACAGACCCGGTCCAATCCCAGGCTTTTTCTTTCAATACTTGTTCTATATCCTGAGATTTGCCATTAAAAGCAAGACAGAGCAAACTCATCATCAGGATAAAGCGGGACTTATTCATAATTAGGATTGATTGAAGAAAAATAATATCAGAGAAAGGGCATGATAATCCAGAAATTATCAACTTTGGCGGAACAGGAATAGTATCGAAATGCTTAATCCAGCAAATTCAATTGTACGATATTACTCAATGGAGCTTCACCCCCATCCTTGTAGATGACCTGAACGGCATATTTAAAGTTACTGCTTGCACGGAAGAGGTTTTTATCTATATATGATTGCTGGCTTTTACGAATGTTAGCCACGTTTTGCCAGCCATTGTCATCTACATTTCTGAATATTACATATTCATAATCTCCCTGTGCCTGATAACTCCAGGAAAGTTCAAACTCCGCAGTTGCCTCATCAATTCTGCCAATCAAATTGGAGATCGGAACTCTTTTCAAAACTTTCAAGGCTGTAATCGTATAAGGATCGCTTATCTTTGAATAAAGCATCGCATCATCGATTGCAACTATTGCATACACATAAGTCTGACCTGCTTTGGTTGATTTATCTGTAAAAGTATTCTGGCGTGGATCAGAAATGGTAGTCAACACATCATATTTTTCCTGACCTGACAATTTTCTGAAGACCTGATAAGCTACTACATCTTTGCTGGGGCTCAGTTGCCAGGTGATAGAAATGGAATCCGGATAAGATTTGTATGCAGATAACATGGGAGCAGCCGGGCGAATAATATCTGGTCGGATCAGCTCCAGCACTTCGGAAGGATCAGATTGATTCATGTTGAAATCCACAGCCACTATTTTGTAAAATATTTTCTCCGAAATGGTTTCCATGGTGATCGAATCCAGAAAAATATTTCCCTGAACGGGTTTTGCATTCAAGGGATAAAACTCTCTGTCCGGACCATTTGACCAATAGATATTGTATCCCTGCAAATCAGCCTCTTCACCATATGCCCAGGCCAATGTAAGATATCCTGATGTATCTATGTATCCGGCAAGGGCCTGAGGTTGTGCCGGTGGAATGGTATCATACCACACCGCCATAGTGATAGCACTTCCATTTTGATTTGCTTTGTCATCTAAAGAATACACGATATAGTAATTGGCCTGAATGGGAATGGCATTTTTATCTATATATTCACTGATGGTATTTGGAAGCGGATTTTCAAAAAGAGGATAAAAAGGCCCTGTTGGGCTGGCGGCTCTCCAAACAACAAATCCTGTTTGATCTTCACTGATTTGCCTGGTTTCCCAGCAAACCCGGATAGTATTATTTCCTATGTCCCGTGCATCCACATTGACCGGAGGCATTGGACCATTTACATCTATAGCTTTTGAGAGAATTGTTTCAGAGGGCAGACCTTCATCTCCAAAGGGCGTCACACCTATTACGCGATAGTGATAACTTTTACCTGACAGAACATCTTTGTCGGAATATAAATGGAAGGCATTAAATTCATCAAACTCTTCACTGTCGCTGGTCAAAAGAGGCTGATCATTGAGCCGTTTGAATGTTTTACCTTCATCTTCAGATCGCTCGATATAGTAGCCGCTAAAAAATAAATTATTTTCTTCCTTTCCCCATTTGATGACAATGTGATTGGGCTCAGGATACACCAAAAACTTTTGTACTGGAGTTGGCGCGGAAATAATGGATGTGTTCACCACAAAAAAAGTAGTATCCATCACTGCTTCTTCGGGATTCAAATCGCGGATATATAATCTGTAGATTTGGATGGCGCCCGGTACTAATACTTTATCCTGAAAACCTAAAGCCAAACCTTCCGCCGCTTGTTTTTCATAATCTGCAGATAAAAGCGCAAAAGCATATCGCATGTTTTGCTCCTCTTCCAATTCTTTGGCACTTCCCAGTACATTGACCGGGTTTATTTGAGCTAAGGGAGCACCATACACACATTGTGCAGCAGTAGCAACATGTACATTTGTTGTGTCCAGATTGGCTTTGAATTCTTCGACAGTATAGGGTCCTCTGTCCAGTAAAGTTATCCATTTATTGGCAGCAGTATCTTTACGCTCCAGTCTGTAGCCTTTTCTGTTGGCAATTCTGAAGAGAAGGTGATCATTGGGTGCCCATCTGATATCAACTTTTCCATCTTTAGTCCTGGATTTGACCAAAAGTTGGGGATCTGTCACCATGACTTCTATGCTATCAACAGGAGTTTGCGCATTTGCACAAAATGTCATTAACAAGAAGAAGCTCAGGAAAACAGAAATGAGGTGAGGGTACTTTTGCATGAAGAAAGAAATTTTTTGCCTGATAATAAGTGGGTCAATAATATTATGATCGACTATCAATTTTCTGATGTGTGTTTTTATTTCGATGTAAAATTACCCTCATACCAAGGGAGTAAGTTTTAAGCGATTGGAAAAAAGTATTAAAAAGGGTCAAAATAATCATGGGTATGATCCGTACCGCATATTACAATTTGGGCTGAAACGGATGCACCCTTAACCAGCCTGTGACACAAATAAAAGCAGAAGAGCCGGATACAATAAGTCCCGGCTCTTTGCAATTTCGAATTAACAAACTATAAAAAAACTTTAAAACAAGTCACAGGAATTCATCTATTTGCAATTATACTGAGTGGGCCAGGTGCTGTTTTGTGAATATTGTTTCACGTTGAATAAGAACTCTTTACCTCCCAGCTTAAATCTGTATTCACTTTGCGGTCTGGACCGATATTTATGATAGTGCAATAGCCAGGCCCTCATCGGCAAATACTTAAAAGTATACCGGTAATCCTTCCAGTCAACTTCCGGTGCTTCATCCGGATCGTCATCAAAACCCTGGTCTTTAGGATCATAGTCAGGTTGTGGGTACTGTTTATTCCCACCATCTTTCTGCGTTAACAGAGAAGCAATATTGGTTCCACAGCCGACACAAACATCTTCTCTGAATTCATATAATACTTTATTGGTCATCCGAATATGGTCTCTTTTTGCCATCCACTCTGAATAATCGATAATAGCAAGATACTTAGTCTGATTAGCAGAGATTTGCATACCCTGATTCATCATACCATTTTGAACACCCGGATTCAAGCCATTCAGGTTTGCCTGAAAGTTCATAATGTTTCCCTGATTGCCCTGATTGCCCTGTTGAGGTGCTTTGGCTTTCTCTGCATTGATGTCGTTCCAGTTTAGAATTCCTTCAGGTTCATATACAGGCGTGTTTCCAAAATTAACGTGACCATGAATTTTATGAGAATACCAGGCAGCCGGTATGAATTTCTTCTCCTCATTATACATTCCAAATTTCTGAGGAACAGGCAATTTTTTATCAACATATTTGAAGTCATTTCTCATAAAAGGAAGTCCATATTTGGTGGTACTTGTTCCCTTAAGATGCTCAAAAACTGCTGTATATTTGAATCGTTCACCTGTCCAGAATTTTCCATTCCCCCAGATAAGATCCTCCTGATCTTCTTCTTCATAAGTTGACAGATATGGTTTCCAGTCATTATACTCCGGCCAGAACAGATATTTTCTCAGATCTCCCTCAGTATAGTATTCATATTTTACTTCATTTTGATCCATGTCAGCAGGATCATAAATAGCCATTTCAAATTTAAAATCCTGTTCATCGGGCTGCTGGAAAATTGACTTATCGCTGTATGTTTCATTATCATATGGAGTTTCCAGCCAGATTGGTGAATAGGCGGCCTCCAGTTTAAAGATTGGTGGATTTATATTGTACATGGATTCTTCATCTTCATAATTACCCAGGTTTGAAGGATCTGTACTGGAGAAAAAGAATCCCTTCACATCATACTGATCTAATCCTTCATCAGTTTTGATCAGCATAACGGGAACCTCAATCAGGTAATCATCCATGTTCAGATATCCATCCATTCCTTCAAAATGGGCAGGTACTACTGGATAAGTTGTAGAGTAAATCTGTCCATGCTCATCCATTTGAGCTGTTTTTTCCGCCTTTGTTTTGTATTTACTATTTTTAAAATAATTGGTAAACAGGATCTTTTCAGCAATCTTAACTGTCTTCACAGACTCTACAAATTCCCTGTCATAAGCCTCCATCGCAATCATTTTTTGAGCCGGATTATTGGCAATATTCATATTGTTCTGGGGGAAATTCGGTCCCGGGTTGACGTTGGCCTGAATATTCATGTTATTCGGTTGAATATTAGGATTCACATTTACGATCTGCATGTTGTTGTTGATATTATTACCGTTTTGGTTAGGAGGCAATAAGATCATGTTGTTGTTGATATTGTTATTCTGATTTTGAGGTGGTATAACAATATTCATATTAGGCACCAAAATATTACCATCTTCCCAGTCTCCGAGTTTACGCCATTTCTCATTCGATTTTGCATTTGCAACTGTATTAGTTTTGGGATGAGATTGGCGAATGAAATCCAGTTGATAAAGCCTGGAAAGTATAAGCCCGGGAGGAATTGCATAGCTTATCTTTTTATTTATGCACTGACAATCCGATTCATATATTTTGTTTGTAGCCAATTCAATAAATCGTGCTTTGTATTTGTACACCACCTCCGGATTGGTAGCTTCTCCTTTTTTGAACAATGAATCACAGCTCATTTTAAACATTTGAATTGACCCCTGGGCATTATCATTTTTCAGGAAATACCTTTGACCAAGTCCCGGAATGGAATACACGATATCTTTCACTCTAATAGCATCCGGGAATGAATCCGTTTTGAAAGTTCCTTTGACAATTTGATCAGGGAATGCAGTTTTTATCTGATTGGTAATTTGGTGCCCATTCATATTATGTTCGTAACCCTGAGATATTATTTCATAAGTAATATCAGTCAATCCCGGCAAAATATCCTTGGGTAATAACAAGCATGAATACCCGTCATTAGCCCATTTAGGAGCATCCATTTCTACAGTAATTACTTTATTTGTTCCTTTTTCCTTGTAAGTGAATTTGTGCGATTTGAGTTTGACAGAATATCCTTTATATACATTCTTTTCTTTCTGCTCGTCATATACTTCATACTTGAATGGAACTTTTGGAAAATTGAATACAATCTGAGGATTTGTATAGCAATCCACCTTCACTGCTTTGTCAGCAGGATCAACGTAAGATACAATCGGAATATCGTCAAATGGGTTTCCTGCTCCATCGTCGCATTTTTCTCCAATATCGGCAACCACCTGAGTGTTCACTTTGATTAAGCCTCCCAATATGGATACCTGGAATTTAATTCTTCCATTGACCCATGTAGGGTTGGGACCCTGTACCTGAAGTAATGCACCTGCAGTGAAGGAAGCAAATGGTATTTTACCAGAGAAGAACCAAATATCAATCTCCAGTCCACCCTCTACATGACAATAAGCATAAGCCTGACCTTTGGCATACCAACCTCCAATTCCGGGGTTGGTAACACTGCCACAATCTCCTTTCACCTTCTGCACAATGGCATCAAATCCCATATCAAACTGAATATCCACATAGATAATGGCAAATTTGAAATCAACATCCAGATGGAGACCTGCTCCTGCTGCAAAACCCAATCCATTGGAAGTAATATTTTTTGTACTTTGATTCACCTGACCAGCTCCGCCTGGAAAGAAATTCTGAACATTCTTGGGGAGCGGGGGCAGATTAAATGGTATCGTTGTTCCGACCATGAAATAACAATTGAACTGAATATTGGCACTGATCAGCGGTATATCTATTTCCAGTCTGTTTCTGTATGGATCCGTTTTAGGATCATAATTAGCAGGATTAGCATTGGTATCCCAGCTTCCAAAATTCACATACCAGTCATTGGGTGAAAACATAAACGAAAGATTCAGGTCTGCATTGACATCCACTACCAGTGTCTCCACATTTACTTTGACTGCGACTTCTCCCAGGAGAACCGGTCCATTTGGATTGTAATTCTTGGACTCTACTTTGATCAATACCGTGCCCGAGACTAAGGCTTTGCCTCTGTCTGTCATATCCTGCATCAGGAATGCTGCTCCATTGAATTCGATATAATTAAAACCAAACTCTGTATTCAGCTCCATGGCAAGACCCACATCCGCATTAAAGGCAGCTGATGAGCCGATTAATCCGATGATTACATTTGCCTTGAATCCAATTGTTCCCTGTGATGGAGTATAGGTAATACCATTTGCAGTAGCCCCTGCACTCATATCAATATTATTCTTGGTCACATTTTGCATGTCATTAATATTGACAGCCACAGCTTCCTGAGTGTTTTCAGGCCCTTCCCGGGTCATATTGTACCAGAATCCCCCTCCGAAACCATAGATGGCGATACCTGGTCCACATGCAATACCGGTAGTCAATTTTATAGATGCATCAAACATCCAGTATCTGAAATTTTGTGGGGCAGTCCCTACCTGAAGAGTGAAGCTCATGTCTTCTAATCCCAGAGGAGGCATTTTCACATTGATATACCCCCGGAAGCCCTCCCCATATACATCATGCGAGTTAAACAGCTGCAGTCCACCTTTTAACTCAGCAGGACCTACAGTTGCTTCAATTTCTACAGCCTCAAGAACCGTTTTGTCAAACTTGAACTTCTTGTTTTCTAGCTTAGGAAATAAGGTAAATGTTGTAGAACCGCCTATGAGGGGGTCTCCGCCGCTACCGCTGTTGTCAAAACCAAGCTCAAGTGTCAGATTGAGTCCATTGCTTCCCTGGCCGTTATTGACAATTGCCAGTTGTTTGAGGTTGATTTTAAATGCCAGAAACTCTCCTTGTGGCAGATCCAGATTGTCTAAGGAAGGTAAACCAAAATTATCGATTTTGGGTACTCCATTGAGCGTCACAATGGACATTCCTTCCACATCCAGTGTTGGAAGCTGGAATTTGCCCACCGCAGGCTTATTCTGCATTCCATTCAGTTTGTCCTTAGTCCAGGATATGGAGATTGACCCATTCAGCTTGGCACTCGGGATAAAACTATTCCCTGATTTTTTGATTTTGATCGCTGAACTTTGACCAATGGTCATTTCGGCAATCCACATTTGTACACTGATGTCTGTTCCCGGGCTAATTCCAAAGGAATACTCATTTCCATTTTGACCGGCAAGCTGAATGTCATATGGTACACCCAGATCGGTGATGGGCAATTCAATATTTCCACCAAATCCACCCGAGGCAAGTGTGCTTTCCTGAATATCCAAATTGAACGCATCGATTGAGAAGGCCCAGCCTCCCAGATCTCCGTTTTCTATCTGAATCAGATTGTTCACTGAGATCTGGCCCCACATACCGGTTTTGTCCATTAAAAGATCTTCGACATTGACTTGCAAAGGCTGACCGTCCTTCATGAATCCTTCCGGAAAACGAATACTCAAATCTCCAATAAATAAACCTTTCCAAAGTTTGCTGCTTCCACCCGAACTGGGGTGATTCGGGTGAAAGGTCATGCCGGGAGGAGTGTAATTGCTATGCTGATCATAGATCACATTGCTCGCTTCCAACCGGAAACCCTGCATAGCAGGCAGCGTAAAATATTTACTGGGTTTGAATTGCGGATTTTCAATATACCAGTCTTTGAGATTTTGATTTAATACCTGTACTATGGCTACACTTACATTGCCATTTTGAACAGCTGCATTTTGATTGACAGGCAAAGCATAATGCCTGCCGAAGATTATTTCTGCATCTATTTTTAATTCCTGAGCTCCTGAACAATTGAATTTTACATAGGTTTTTTCGCCATTCCCCGATCCGTTGAAGCGCATTTTGATCCAGTCTTCACCACCATTATTGACTAGCTCTATTTCGCGATTCTGGCTCAGGCTTATCTTCATTGCTGTATCATCGCAGAAGCCTTTTGGTCTGATTCCGATACCGTTCTGGCTGATACCTAAATAGGGTGTGACAGCATTCTGGAGCGCTTCAATACCCATCACAACATTCATATATGCTTTAGTAGGAGTAAATATCAATCCTACTATAGCCATATCAAATTGTTTGCTATCCAAACTGAATGGAATACCGGTCGGGGCTTGATTTCCATTGTAAGTGCTTACCTTTTTTGCATTGTTCTTGACTTCATTAAGTAATTCCGGTAATGAACTATATAAAGGTTCAAGATTTGAATTTTCACTATTGGCGAGTGCCTGTGAGACTATACTTCCGGGATCAACCTTGGCCATTATTTGACCTGAAATCATGGTATTGCCTGCATTTACCTGAAGGTTATTAAATACGACCTTTACTTTGGTCTTGAGGAATTCAATGAAAATGGTGCCCTCTCCTGAATTTCCATTGAGCTGCGTAATGTTCATTTTGAAAAAACCTACATTGACCTCTTTTCCTTGCTGAATAGGCGCAGAAGGACCAACAGGGGCGGGTACAGCACAAGTACCAATACAGTCTCCATAATCTTCCGGTGGATCATCCACCGGAGGTGGGGGCAGAGTGATGTTACCAATATTGAAATTGACCTGCATAATATTGGGGTTGGGATTTGGATTGCCTCCCAGCACCGTTGGATTGTTTGGAATGTTTATATTGGGATTAACGACCAGGGGAGCATTATAGAAAAATGTCGACACAGGTCCTTCACCATTATTTTTGAATTGGGTCTGTTGGCTTGGGTCATAAGCCACTACTCTTACAGCATACTGGTGTCCGGGAGTCAATGGTGGTTTGGTGATATCGTACTGCAGGTTAGGGATGAGCAGGTTGTTTTGTTGGTAATGTTTTTGCACTGAAGGATTGGTAAATGCATCATTAATATTGAGCAGATTATTATAATCCATGTCTACCAGTTCAAATCTATATCTTGTAAATGAAGCTACACCGGCAGGTGTCCATGCAAAGTTGACAAACTGAGGGGTAGTCGCCCAAAGTGCCTGCTCGAAAGCAGGAACAATGATTTCAGGTGGATCGTATTGTGTAATAAAAATATAGGCACATCCAGGTCCTGCCGGAGAAGCGTAGGACTGACTGGTAATATAATCAAGTGGTTCGATACAGACCGTATATGAACCTTCCGGCAGCGTGGCCGTCTGCATGAGCAAACTTTTACTTGTTCCGGTGACATCTACATCACTTTCTTTCAGATTATTATTAAGTGCTTTTAGCTGTCCGCCGGTCAATACCCGGGTTTCCATAGGATTAAGAATGAGCGGTGCATTGGGGGTGAAGCTATGTTTCACTGCAGCAGAGATGCCATTATCACCTGTGACACTGGCCACAAGTTTTATCTGCCTTGTTTCGCTGGAAGTGTTTTGAATAGTAATGACCGTCTGATTGGTAAAATTCAGATAATTTTCCAGATAAATGGGGTAAGGGGGAGGAATGGTAAGATTTACCTGGACATGCTGCGCTTGTAATGATGACAAACAGATTGCTGACATCATCAGTGCCAGAAGCATAGTTATAAAAGGAATTTTCATTTTCATAATTTGAATATTATACTTCAATCGAAGGGTCAATGTGTTATTGAAAGAAAATATGGGATGGAGATTGCTGATCATTTTATTATCTGTTTCTGGTGCAAAATTGGGGTCTTCCTGATGGACCAAAGTTTAAGCACATTTTAAAAAGTGTAAAAAAGTGTAAAGGCTAGGGCATTAATTGATCTTGTCTGAATCTTTTAAGGTGGCCAAAAAGAAGGATTAATAATCCACGCAGAACATCAAATCCGACAACCAAAATGAGTAGCCATTTCATCAGATTAAGCATCCAAAGGATTGCTATCCAATAAGTGAAATCTAACTGAGAGGACCATAAAATATATATTAGCAAAGTATTTTCCAGGAGGTTTATACACAATAAAAGTAAAGGCAGCAATGTCCGTCTGACTGAGAGTGCAGGCAAGATTGTTTTGCGCATACGCTCCAGGACCAGGCATAAAAAGATTGAGTATATAAGGGGAAAAATCATGTCAATAGTCAGGAGGTAAAACATATAAAATGTTATTGCTTCATTGTTCAGGCTGGTGATATAGGGAAGCAGTTCTGAAGGATTTACAAAAAAATATCCCTCTAAATAATGAGAGCTGCCGGTTATGGAATCCAGATCTTTTTCTGCAGCAGGCAATACAATGACAATGAGGAGCAGAAGTAACATTGCTACCAGAAGCAGGTGCTTTTTGCTGCTAAAGCGGGTAATAAAATTGTTTATATGCCTGATCAAAAGGTCAAAATTTGGATGTAACAGGTGTGAATTATTAAATACAAAATTGACGCTGCCCGAGCTTGAAAAGGTTCAATGGTCCATCAAGAAGTACTAAAAAGTATTAAAAAAATGTATCTATTTTGCCGGGAGGCTGCATGCTTGTAAAATCTGTACTACATTTATGATAGCATATTGAGGCACAGATATTATTTAAGAGATAAGTTCTTTCTTGCAGGATCAAATCAATTGGATATGAAACCAAAAATATTGCTGGTAGATGATGAGCGGCAGTTCAGTGCCATGACCAAGGAATACCTTGAAGCAAAGAATCATGAGGTCTCTTTGGTTCACAGTGGAGATGCAGGTTTGCATGCTTTTCAGACGCAGGAGTTTGATTTGTGCATACTGGATATTCGGATGCCTATGAAAGATGGTTTCACATTAGCGGCCGAAATCCGGGCAATCAACGGCCATACTCCCATCATTTTTTTGACAGGGATGCAGGAAAAGGAAGACAGGATCAAAGGGCTTACTTTGGGTGCTGATGATTACATTACAAAACCCTTCAGCATGGAGGAGCTGAGTCTTCGCATTCAGAATATTCTGAAAAGGGTAAGATATGCTGTAGCAGAAAAGACGGTTTCTGAAAAATATGATGTGGGCAAATATCAGCTGGATGCCATCTCCCGGGAGCTCAGATTTCAGGATAACATTATTAAATTAACTGCCATAGAATCAAGATTGTTACAGATGCTGACAGAGCATCAAAATGGAGTTCTGGACAGAGAAAATGCACTGAAGCGTATTTGGGGAGATGATCATTTTCTACATGGCCGAAGCCTTAATGTATATGTTTCCAAGCTAAGACAATTATTGAGACAAGATGAGCGAATCGAGATTTTGAACGTGCACGGAGTAGGGTACCGGCTGGTAGTCAAATAGAGCTATCCTGGCGTAAAAACAGCAAGCCAGGGATATCATAATCTTGCCCAACCAACAAATGTTAATTTTCTGGAATTTACCCG
Source organism: Saprospiraceae bacterium (assembly GCA_022841345.1). Lineage (GTDB taxonomy): Bacteria > Bacteroidota > Bacteroidia > Chitinophagales > Saprospiraceae > SLDF01. The sequence goes on along the minus strand of JALHRR010000003.1, from coordinate 124,365 downwards.
AATAATCTTTTCGATTATCTGGAATAATCGTACATTTAAGCTGTTTCGGTTTATACGCTTGTTTTTGGCATTAAATCCCATGCCATGAAAAAAATATACGCTCTCCTGGGCTTAATATGCCTGTCCCATTCCCTCTATTCTCAATTTCAATGGGAACCTACCGGAGGTCCTGAAGGTCTTGGTAGTTTTGAAACATATTACAACAAGGATTATGCTTTTCTGTATGACAATTTCCAGTTGTACAGAACCGGTGATGGACAAACATGGGAAATAATTAATACCACTCAAGCCGGAAAAATCGAAGTTACTGATAACAAAATGTCCATTTACCGGGAACAGAATAGAGGTAATAATATTCCAAAAGAGATTCAGTTTCTGCTCAGTGCTGATAGTGGAGATTCCTGGTACGCTGCACCTGTACCGCCTGATGCTTATTTTAATCAGAATCAGGTAATGCTTTGTTCCCATGGCATTTACTTCCAAGCCGGGGAAAAGTTATATCGATCTCAGACTGACGGACAAAGCTGGAAGCAGGTATCATATGATAGTATTGCCTTTAGTTCTTTGTTTTCCTCCAATGATAAAATCTTTGGCAGAAATGGAGAAAAGGTTTACGAGTTCAACGTTTCATCAGGTAAATGGATCTACACATGGAAAGCTCCTCCCTCCGAAATCATTAAGGATGTATACGTGGATGGGTCCAATATCATTACATTAGGAACAAACTTCTATTATGCAAGTGCCAATAAAGGAGAAACATGGAAAACTTATGGAGCAGGGGCAAATTTAAATACCTACTTTATAGAAAAAGGAAACAGGATTTACTTTCAGAATGGACAAACACTCAGATATACTGAAAATGTGGGACAAAACTGGAAGAGTATCAGTCTCAATGGACCCTATCAACAGTACTGCCTGTTTCAGGATAAATTTCTCTTGTTCTCTCAGACAGCTGGTTGCTTTTTATTTGATGAAGTAAATAATACCTATCTGCCGGCTAATGAAGGTTTCTTATCTTCGGCAATAAAGCAATTATGGGCCGGCAAAGATCAAATCTGGGCTCAGACCATACCAAATAACAAGCTTTACTCTTTGGATTTAAATTCAGGCGTTTGGAGCCCTTCAGACCTCCCTCCCACAATATATCCTTATATCACTTTATTAATTAGTACGTCCGGCTATTTACTATATACAGATGCTGCAATTGATAAGGTTCTGTATTCAATAGATAAAGGTGCTTCATGGGATACATTAAACCTTCCTTATAACTACATTTATGAATTAAGACAAGTTTATTGGCTGGATGACTTAATTTATTTAGAGGGCATTTCTAATCATTATATTAGTAAAGATTTGGGAGCAACATGGAATTCTTTGAATAAACGACTGAACTCTCCTGTGTTTTTCCAGAACAAAATCTGGTCAATTGGTTCATTTGGGTATTTATTAGTGTCGGCTGATCAGGGAATCAGTTGGACTGAGGTGGAACCCGGGCTGAAACATGTAATGAGTCTGAATGCTGCTGATGACAGGATTTTTGCAATTACAAATATTATTTCACCAACTGAAAGAGAAGCCATGTATACTTCTACAAATGGTGTAAACTGGAAATACTCAGGGGATGGATCGATTTATGAATATTCTGTAAGTAGTTTTACTTTAAGGGGTCAGATATGGAGACATGATGATATGTATTTTTCGTATCAGGGTTTTCACGGCTTTTATTATTCTCTGGATGATGGATCTAGTTGGGATCAGATAAAATTATCAGATTCATATCTGACAACATTTACCTCACTAAATGACGCTGTGTATGTAGGACACGATACCGGAGGAGGAGTCCTTTCGTCTCCTATACCTCAGTTTAAAAGACCATTTGCAAGAGGTTCTATATTCAATGATTACGATAAGGATGGAATAAAAGACCTGAATGAAGCAAATTTACCCGATGTACAAATTATGGTAAATACAAATGTGAATCCGCAAAAAAATTACTTTACGCTCAGTAATCAGGAAGGATATTTTGAAATCAGACCTTCACTGGAATCAAATGATACTCTAAGACCAAACATAGTATCAGAATATGTGGAAAGTATTGAACCTCCATTTTACATAATCAATGACAGCATAGAGAATTATGACTTTGCAGTACATTTTCGCTCTAACGTGAGAGATGGGAAAATCACCGGAAAGCTTAATATTCTGCCATTTTCAGGGGATCAGTTAAATGCATTTATTACTTATCAAAATAAGGGTACTGTCCCTGTGTCTGGTGAGGTGGGAGTGAAACTGGATCCCGGATTTTTATTTATTAAGTCGTTCCCTGCTCCTTCTGAAATAATTAATACTGATAGTCTGGTATGGCATTTTGAGGATCTTGCCATATCCGGAAAAAATGAAATTCTCATTGAAGGGAGATTATCTCCGGCAGTACCGGCGGGTACATTGGTTGCTATGTCCGGTACTCTCCTGCTAAACGGTAATGATATCTATTTATCTGATAATCAATTTGAGATAGAGGATAAGTTTGAGATTAGCCCGGTTCCAAATTCAAAAAGCGTCATACCTCAAGACGGTTTGACAGTTGCAGAAATCAAGGAAGGAAAAGAGCTGGAGTACACTATAAGATTCCAAAACCCACTTACTTATGAGGTTAATTCTGTCCAAATTTCAGATAAACTTTCATCAAACCTTGACTTTAAATCTATACGAATTGTTGGCTCCAGCCATGCAATTGCGAAATGGGAATTACTGCCTTCCGGAATACTCAGAGTCTTTTTTGACAACATGCACTTAGCTCCTGTTAATACAGATTTCAGACAAAGTCTGGGTTTTCTCAGCTTTGCAGTTCGAATCAAAACCGACTACAATGATGTTCTTCCTATCTCAAACTCAGCTAATATCATTTTTGAAAATATCAGGACAATCACCACCAATTCCGTTATCACTCGTATACTCCCGGCTGTTGTTTTATCCACAGAAGAAATTGATACAGAGACGCTGCCAAAGCTAAGTATCATTCCCAACCCAGCTTCAGAAAATTGTTATCTCAGTACTAATGGCAGAATAAAAGGGACAGGAATCGTAAGAATTTTCAATGCAAATGGCCGGTTACTCTCTTTCCAACAAGTGCAGGATTTCAATATGAATATTGAGTTACAAACTAATCAACTTTTGAGTGGATTTTACCTGATCACAGCTGAGGGAGCGGAAGGAATTATGCATGGAAAACTTATCATACAAAAATAGAGAAGTATGGCCTCTTACTGCTTTGTCTTTAAATCAAAAGTGATGAAAACACTCTACCTGCTTTTTGCAGTATTTTGCATTTCCACTTCTGTCTTTGCTCAATTTCAGTGGGAACATACCGGCGGACCTGAAGGCTTCAGTACTGCTGAAATGTATTATAACAAAGATTTCGCTTTCTTGTATGATAATTTCCAGCTGTACAGAACGGGTGATGGACAATCATGGACAGCTATTAATACGGCCATATCGAGCAAAGTCAATGTCACTGATAACATAATTTCTATTTATTCAGAACAGTATAAAGGAGCTCACAATCCTAAAGAAATTCAGTTTATACTCAGCGTTGATAATGGTGACACCTGGTACACAGCTCTTATTCCCGAGGAAGCATATTTTAATACAAATTTGACAATGCTTTGCTCTCACGGCATATATTTCAATGCCGGGGGAAAGCTATATAGATCTCAAAATATAGGTCAAAGCTGGAAGCAAGTATCCTATGACGGTATAGAATTTGATTCTCTGTTTTCTTCTACTGATAAAATTTTTGGAAGAAATAAAGGCAAAATATATGAATTTAACCATCAGTCCGGTAAATGGATATATTCCTGGAAGGTGCCACCCACTTCAAATTTTGAATCTATCTTTATTAAGGGTAACAATATTATAATTCAGACTGGAAACAGATTCTATTCGAGTCAAAACAAGGGTGAAATATGGAAAATTAATCATATTTCATCTAACGATCCAAAATATCTGATCGAGAAAAACAATAAGGTTTATTCACTTGGTGGAAATGTCATGAGATACACTGAAGATGGAGGACAAAGCTGGAACACTTTCTCTCTTGATCAACCATATCAAACATATTGCCTATTTGAAGACAAGTTCCTATTATTTTCATCTTTAGTTGGTTGTGTTTTATTTGATGACAAGTCTAATTCATATCTTCCTGCTAATGAGGGATTAAATTCTTCGGAAATCCTGTACTTATGGGGAGCTCAAAACCAAATTTGGGCTCAGCTATTTTCAAACGACAATATTTACAAATTTGATGTCAGCTCAGGCCTTTGGAATTATTCCGGACTTCCAAAAGGCGATTCTTTCAATCCAACTTTTTTTATAAGTTCGTCAGGTAATTTATTATATCAACCAAAGTCGGGAAATATTCAGATTTCCGCAGACATGGGTATTTCCTGGAGCACTTTAAATTTGCCATATAATCACCATTCTGATGTAAGTAACTTTTTTTGGATAGAGGAACTAATTTACATCCAAGGAGAATTTAACCAATTTATCAGCACAGATCTTGGGATAACATGGGCACCAATAATTAAACGCTTAAAATCAGCCGTGATTTTTAGGGATAAAATATGGGCGGGTGACGATGCAGGGAAATTAGTAGTCTCAGATAATCTTGGGCTCAGTTGGAATGATGTGGATACAGAAATACAAGGTGTCATATCCTTGCTCACTGTGGAAGAAAGAATTTTTGTTGTTAATTCTGCCGGTCACCTGGCTTTGTTTAGTTCCACTGATGGATTAAGCTGGGAGTATTCCAGTGATGGATTATTACTGGTCGGTCCTTCAACTGGAAGATTTTCTGAAAGAAAGGTTTGGAAACAAAATGACATATATTTTTTTCAGGGCGCTTTCTCGAGACTTTTTTATTCTGTTGATAACTGCTCCAGCTGGGAACTGGTTTTGCCGGATGACAGCAATAGCGACATTGTTGTTTTGAATGACACATTATATTTTGGTAGCAGGCACGGTGGAGGTGTAATCAAATCTAAAATGCCCAGCTTCAACAGGCCTTTTGCAAAAGGATCTATTTTTCATGATCTGAATGGTGATGGAATAAAAGATGCCGATGAAAATTACATGAATGATATTCAGATTATGCTGAGTACAGCTGCGGATCCGCAAAAAAACTATTTCACACTCAGTAATGAGGATGGACAATTTGAAATAAGGCCTTCAATTGAAAACAGAGACAAACTTTGGCCTAATGTATTATCTGAATATGTAGAAAGTATTGAACCTCCATTTTATATCACTCATGACAGTATTGATAATTATGATTTCGCAGTCCGTTTTCGACCCGATGTGACAGATGCTACTATTAGCGGAAAATTTAATATTCTACCAGAGGCCGGAAAAGAGCTTACTGCTCATATCGCTTATCAAAATAAAGGAACAGTTCCAATGTCAGGATCTGTTGGACTGAAGCTGGATTCGGAGTTTACATTTATCAATTCTTCACCTCCACCTTCTGAGATTGTTAATGCTGATAGCATTGTCTGGCATTTTGAAGACCTTCCCGCTTCAGCTAAAAATCAAATCCTTGTTGAGGGCAGATTGTCCTCCAATTTACAAGATGGCGCTTTGATTTCATTGGAGGCAAATATCCTTCCATCCACAGCTGATGTTGAGATGGCTGACAATCACTTTTTGATTCAGGATTCTATTGTAAGCACTTTCGTTCCCAATCAGAAGAGCGTTTATCCGGCAGAAGGTATGACTGTGGAAGACATGCTGGAAGGAAAAGAACTGGAGTACACCATTCGCTTTCAAAATCCCTTTAACCATGTGGTAAATAGTGCTCAAATCTCAGATGCGCTTGCCACTAATCTGGACTATAATAGCATCCGTATCACCGGATCCAGTCACGAAATCACAAAGTGGGAATTACTGCCTGCGGGAATATTAAGAGTCTTTTTTGACAACATGAATTTAGCTCCAAATTCAATGGAGGATCAGCGCAGTCAGGGCTTCCTTAGCTTTGCCATCAGAATCAGGAAGGATAACAATCCTAACTTCAATTTTACAAACAAAGCAAATATCATTTTTGAAAAGACCAGGACTGTAACTACGAATACAGTGAATACCAAAATGATTGAAGATGTGATTTCCTCAACAGAAGAATTCATAGCTGAGTCGCATCCTAAGCTGAGCATAACACCTAATCCGGTATCCAATGCTTGTACTCTAAGCACGAATGGCAATTTGAAAGGCTCAGGCATAGTAAGGATCTTTCATCCAAATGGTCAAATGCTATATACACAGAAGGTTCTGGATCTGAATTCAGAGATTGCTTTGCAAACTGATCTACTTCTGAATGGATTTTACCTGATCACTGCCGAGGGAGCTGAAGGAATTATGCATGGAAAACTTATCATACAAAAATAGACAGGTATGGCCACTTACTGCTTTGCCTTTAAATCAAAAGTGATGAAAATACTCTACTTGTATTTCGGCTTATTGTGTCTATCCACTTCTGTCTTTTCTCAATTTAATTGGGAACATACCGGCGGGCCTGAAGGTCTTGGAACTTATACCACATACTATAATAAAGATTTTGCTTTTCTGTATGATGATTTTCAATTGTATAGGAACGGTGGTGGACAGACCTGGGAGCTCATTAATTCGACTCCGTCCGGCAAAATTGTTGTCACTGAAAACAGGCTCTCTATTTACCGTGAAATAAATTTAGGCCCGGATAAGCCAATAGAGATTCAATTTATTCTCAGTGCAGATAATGGTGACTCCTGGTTCAATGCGTCTGTACCAAATGATGCATATCATAATAACAATCAGGTTATGCTTTGTTCTCACGGCATTTATTTCAAAGCAGGAGAAAAGCTTTACATATCTCAAACCGATGGTCAAAGCTGGAAGCTGATATCTTACGACGGTATACCCTTGAATTCATTATTTTCTGCAGATGATAAAATCTTTGGAAGAATTGAGGACAAAATATTTGAATTTAATCCTCAATTGGGTAAATGGAATCACACCTGGAATGCTCCCCCATCTGCAGTAATTTATGATGTACATTTTGATGGTAATAATATACTTGCCTTAGGTGCAAACTTTTTATATTCAAGTTCAAATCAAGGAGAGACATGGAATGTTCACGGAGTAGCAGGCTCTTTAAATACCGATTTTGTAAGGAAAGATAATAAGGTCTATTTCCATAGTGGTCAATGGCTCAGATATACTGATAATGGGGGACAAAGCTGGGAAAGTATTCAGTTGGATGCCTCATATAAAACCTTTTGCCTGGCTCAAAATCAATTTCTTTTATTCTCTGATAAAACCGCATGCATTTTATTTGATGACATAAATAATACCTATCTACCTGCTAATGAAGGTCTTAAATCTTCCAGGACACTTCATTTATTGGCAGGTCAATACCATTTGTGGGCACAATTAAAATCAAATAATAGTCTCCATAAACTAGATATGCGCTCTGGTGTATGGAGTTCTTCCGGCCTTCCGGCATCGGATTCTCCGTCCTTCAAGTTTTCAATAAGTAAATCAGAAAAACTACTTTATTTGGACTCAAAAATAGGTAAAGTACTTATCTCAACAAACAATGCAATTAGTTGGGATACATTAAACATTCCCTTTAATCATATTGCAGAAATAGACAAAATTTCCTGGATCGAGGATAATATTTATATAGAAGGAAATGATCGTTATTTCATAAGTACAGATTTTGGTTCTACTTGGAAACCTATAACTAAACCTTTAATTTCTCCAGTAATATTCCGGGATCAAATCTGGACATGGGAAAGTCCGGGAAAAATAATAGTTTCTTCCGATTATGGATTGAGTTGGGAAAATGCAGATGCCCCATTTCAATTTTTTTTATTACACGTTGTTGGCGATCGAATCTTTGTATCTAATCCTAATTTTCATTCTTCTTTATATAGTTCAGCTGATGGTTACAACTGGCAGTTCTCCAGAGATGGATTACCAAATAATTTCAATGATGGTACCAAATATTCAAATAAAAAAATGTGGGAATACAATGGTATATATTACATACAAACCATTTATTCTGGTTTATATTATTCTCTTGATAATTGCTCCAGCTGGGAGCATGTAGATTTGCCAAACTTAAATGAAGCGCTTACAATTGTAAATGATACTGTCTATATTGGAAGCGAGTCAGGTGGGGGTGTATTTAAATCTAAGATGCCACGATTCAAAGGGCATTTTGCAAAGGGTTCTATATTTCATGATCTCAATGGGAATGGAATAAAAGACTCGGCGGAGGCAAACATGCCTGATATTCAGATTATGGTAAGTACTGCAGAGAAACCGCAAAAAAACTACTTCTCATTGAGCAATCAGGATGGCCAATTTGAGATCAGACCTACATTTGAATCTGATGATACAATCAGACCTAATATCTTATCAGAATATATAGAAAGCGTAGAACCACCTTTTTTTATCACTAATGACAGCATTGAGAAATATGACTTCGCAGTGCGTTTTCACCCAAATATAACGGACGGTAAAATCAGTGGAAAATTCAACATACAACCGAGAGCAGGAAGAGAATTAACAGCCAACTTAATCTATCAGAATCTCGGGACTATCCCGATGTCAGGATCTGTAGGATTGAGATTGGATCCAGAATTTGCTTTTATCAATTCATCTCCTCCTCCTTCTGAATTAGTGGGTGCTGATAGCATTGTCTGGCATTTTGAAGAGCTGCCCATATCAGGCAAAAATCAAATTCTAGTTGAGGGTAAATTGTCTTCGACTATGACTGATGGAGCATTGATCACAATGGCTGCAAGTATCCATCCATCCCATACTGATATTGCGATGGCTGACAATCATTTTTTAATTCAGGATTCAATTGTAAGTACCTTCATTCCCAATCAGAAGAGCGTTTTTCCTGCTGAAGGAATGACTGTGGAGGAGATGCTGGAAGGAAAAGAACTGGAGTACACCATTCGCTTTCAAAATCCATTTGACCATGTGGTCAATAGTGTCCAAATTTCAGATGCACTTCCAACTGTGCTTGACTTTAAATCCATCAGAATAGTAGGTTCCAGTCATGAAATCAGCAAATGGGAACTGCTCCCTTCAGGGATATTAAGAGTCTTTTTTGACAACATGAATTTAGCCCCAAATTCAATGGAGGATCAGCGCAGTCAGGGTTTCCTTAGCTTTGCCATCAGAATCAGGAAGGATAACAATCTTGATTTTAATTTTTCAAATAACGCTAATATCATTTTTGATAAGACCAGAACCGTTACTACCAATACGGTGAGTACCAAAATGCTTGAAGATGTTATTTCAACAACAGAAGAATTCATTGCTGAGTCGCATCCTAAGCTGATCATCACACCCAATCCGGCATCTGATAATTGTATCATAAGCACCAATAACACATTGGAGGGACCAGGCACAGTAAGGATTTTTGACCTTAATGCGCAGGTACTTTATAAACAGAAAATTCAGGATTTGGGATATGATATCCTATTGCAAACAGATCAATTGTCGAGTGGCTTTTATCTGATCACAGCCGAGGGAGCCGGAGGAATTATGCATGGAAAGCTGATCATACAGAAATGAATAATGCTGTTATTCATTCTGCTAATTTAAGCTCCACCTCTTTCAGTACAATTTGCAGTTGTTGCTCAAGCTCTATAAGCAGGGCTTCAATGGAACTGGAATGTCCCGATTGATCAGTTTCATTTTCGATTTGCTGAGCCAATTGTGCCAATGCGTCAAGACTTAAATATCTTAGCTGGCTTTTCATACTATGAGCTGTAATACTCGCTTCTTCCCATGACTGAGAAGAGATTGCCGATCTTAATTCCTGCAATTGTCTGGGGACCTCCATTGCAAAAATTCCCAAAAACTGCTTCACTTTTTCAGGATCTCCGCCCATCAATTTCTGCAAATAATCCAGATTCATCATGTGTTGGCAGGTTTGATAAGACTGAATATTTTACTGATTAACTCCTCCCCATCCAGCGGTTTTGTTATAACATCATTCATTCCGGAAGCAATACACTGATCCAGTTGCTCCTGAATGGCATTGGCGGTGAGTCCCAGGATAGGAATATTGCGTTTGTCCGGATCTGCTAATTGACGAATATGTTTTGTAGCTTCATAGCCATCCATGACCGGCATTTTTACATCCATCAAAATCAAATCGTAACCCTGCTGTTGAACTTTCTCCAAAGCTACACGACCATTGTCTGCAACATCGATCCGTATTTCCGGTATGCTTTTTTTCAGCACTTCTATTGCCAAAAATTGATTGAACAAAGTATCTTCTACCAACAAGACATTTAAATTTCCAAAAAGAAAATCTGTTTCAGGCAAAGCTGCCACCGGCTCTTTTTCAGCTGTAGCGATTTCAAAGTTTAGCTGTACTGTAAAAATTGTTCCCTGTCCAGGAACACTGATTACGTTGATATTCCCCCCCTGTTGTTCCACCAATTGTCGGGCGATTGCCAGCCCCAATCCTGTACCTGAGATAGTATCATCAAGGGGTCCTTTTACCTGAGCAAAGCTTTCAAAGATTTTATCCAGTTTTTCTTCCGGAATTCCCTTGCCTGTATCCTCTACTATAAATTTCAGGAAGCACTTGTCATGCTGGATCTGCGCGGGAATAATTCTTAAGACTATCCGCCCACTTTCGGTAAACTTAATAGCATTGCTGATCAGATTGATCAGAATCTGATTGAGCCTGATGGGATCTCCTTTCAATCTTGAAGGAATTGCAGGATCAGTTTCTATGATAAACTCCAACCCTTTTTCCTCAGCCTTGTATTGAAAAATAGTACGAAGCTGTCTTACAAGAATATCCATTTCAAATGGTTTCTTCTGGAATGTATATTTTCCGGATTCAATCTTGGAATGATCCAGAATATCATTGATAATTACCAACAAATTCTCTGCAGATTCCCTGATTATAGCCGCATATTCTTTTTGTTTTTCATCCAGCTGTGTATCAAACATGAGCTTACTCATTCCCAGAATGGCATTCATCGGAGTTCTTATTTCATGGCTCATGTTGGCCAGAAAAAGAGATTTATAATGAGCAGATTTTTCAGCAACTTCTTTTTCCTGAGCGAGTCGTCTTGATTGCTTGCGACTGTCAATAAATACAAATGCAAGACTGGAAAACACCAGCAATACCAATAAATAGAACCAGTTGGTTTGCCAGTAAGGCGCTCCTACAATGACTTTTAACATTTCCGTCTCCTTGCTCCAGACCCCGTCTCCATTGGCAGATTGCAGATAAAATGTGTAAATCCCCGGGTTAAGATTGGTATAAGTAACATCTCTTTTATTTCCGGCCTCCTGCCAGTCTTTGTCAAATCCTTCCAGCTTGTATCTGTAGATATTGTCCTGAGGCCTCGTCATGTGCAAACCTGCGTAGTTCAGCGTAAAAACCTTATCCTTGTATCCCAGTTTCAGCTCAGTCAGGTACTCGGGGCTCAGATCAGTTTGGTAGGGTTCATTCAAAACTTTGATATCCGTTAATACAGGTTTGGGCGATAAGCTATCCATTTTGATGTCAAATGGATAAAATGCAATAAAACCATTCGAGCCTCCGAAGTACAGTTTCCCCTTTTCAGATTGATATGTGGAATAAGTAGCGCTTTCCTTGATAGAACCGAGAATATTGTAACTGATAAATTTTTCTGTCCGGGGGTCAAATTTGATCAAATAATTAAGAGAAGTCAACCAAAGATTATCTGATTTGTCAGATTGTAGTGCGTGTACATCATCCTGTTTCATTCCTGAGCTGCGGTTATAAAATTTCCATTCTGCCTTCTCAGGATTTACACGGTAAAGCCCTTGTTTGTTGCCAATAAAAACCCCGTACTGATTTGCAGCAATTCCCATAATTTGGGTGTTGGCTATTTCATCTTTTTTCGGAAGAAAAGTCTTAAACTCATTCTTGTGAGGGTCGAAAGAATAAATTTTTCCTTCATGCCCCGAGATCCAAAACAGTCTGTTGTGGTCACTTGTAATGAGATTGACGATGTCGTCCGCCAAATTCTTTTGAAATGCTGAGGGCAAAAACCATTCAGATTTCTTCGTTTTCAGATAATATTTACAAAGGCCTTTATTGGTAGTAATCCAGAAAACATCCGGAAACTCACTGACCATGTATATTTGATGCAGATTAGCATTATTGAAGTAGTTCCGGTTTTGTACAACCTGACAATTCCGGGTCTCAGGATTGCCGCGTACAAGTCCGTGTTCTTTCGCAATAAACCAAATCTCACCCTCATACTCCTGAAAATCGCCAACCGAGGTGTAATCGTCATGGGGAACAATTGGAGGTTTAAATGCCTGGACACCCGGTCCATTGCCCTTATTCAACCTGAATATTCCGGACATTGTGTTGGTCCACACATTCCCCTGTTTGTCTTCATATAATTTAAGAACAAAATTGAAGAAATTGTCAAGCCCATCTGCATTCTGATAAAACGGAAATTTTTCAGCAGCGGGGTGTATTTTGTTGATTCCATTGAATGTTCCAATCCAGATATTGCCCCATTTGTCCTGTTCAAGCGAATAGATGTAATTATTGCTGATACCGTCCGGTTCAGTCGCTTTATATTTGAATTGACGAATTATTTTATTTGTAAGAAGATCATAACAATACAAACCTTCGTCAATGGTACCAATCCATAGTTTTTGATCCTTGTCAATCATAAATACCCTGACCTCTGTTTGGTCCAGAAAAGGATTCAGTTTTATGGATTTGAACTGATTTTTGTGTTCCTGATACTCATAAATGCCTCTTGCTGTTCCGATCCATAATCTGCCATCCGGTAACTCTATAAATTCAAAAGTTGTCTGCATTATTGCAGGCCAAATAGCATCTGACTCCAGGAGATAATGTTGGTATTTTCTTGATTTCTTATCAATCAAATACAAACCGGAGGATGAACTTAGCCAAATCCGCCCGCTCTTTTCCTGGAAAAACTTTGTGTCATATCGGTTACTCTGAAGCCCGGCAATGAATATGCTTTGTAATTTTTTACTGTTTGGGTTAATAATATCAACTCCTGCCGGATGTGAAACTAAAATGTCTCCATCTGAATCTTCAAATACAGAGCGGATCATATTGTGCCCCAAGGAGGAAGGATCTGAGGGGATGTTTTTATATCTGATAAATTTGCCTGATTTCAGGTCCATTTCATTGAGCCCCTGACGGGTTCCCAGCCACATTTTGTGGTTTTTATCTATGATTCCACTGGTGATCCAATCAGAAGAAATGCTGCTCGAGTCAAACATTTCATGCGTATAGTTTTTGAAAGTGTGGCCATCATAGCGTGCAAGTCCACCTCCTGTACAAAACCATATAAATCCAAAACTGTCCTCAACAATATCAAAAATATGGCCCTGAATCAAACCGTGTTCCAGATTGATTCGCTCAAATCTGACTTTGCCCTCCTGTCCAAACGCCGGAACAAAGTTCAGCGCAGAGACGCAGATCAAAATGAATATAATAGCCTTAAAGTGCAAAATGAACAGTATAATTAATTAACAATGTAAGCAAGCATCACCTAATTCCCAAAAGCAATTCAAAGGGACTTTTGGTTCCAGTTCCTTTTCCAGACTTTTTTACTTTGTACAGTACACATTAATTGCAAAACAGAACGTTCAAAAATTATGCCCGCAATCAAGCTTCCCATTCTGAAGTCTATATTTTCATTTCTCATATTAATGAGAGAATCAGGTGATTATGATTTAATAAGTATAGCATGAATCTTCAATGGTAATAACCCTGAATGTATTAAATTCATAATGATTGTTGACTGGGATTGTATGAATTCAAACCCATCTCCCCATACAATTTTTTACACTTTTTAATACTTTTTGACTAATTTTAATAGCCCTGGAACAGCACAAAGGATTTCGTATACAATATCACCAAATCAAGTTCAAACCTCAAATGCATCACTTTAATCCATAAAATGCTGTATTGAGGCCAATAAAATTGTAAGCATCTGTAACTTTCCTTTGATTTGTGTCATCCTAGACCATAAAAGAGTTCATATGAAAACAAAATCTATTCTTCTCGTCATCATTTTTGTAATGGGAGCTTCATCAATTGCTGTTGCCCAAAAAAAGAATCCTTCAAAAACTAACAAACCGGACAAGTATGCCATGGCATTCGATAGTTTGTTTGAAGCTGAAGTCAAACCGGATGGACCCGGAATGGCTATACTGATTGCAAAAAATGGAAAAGCCATTTATCGCAGAGCCATTGGGAAGGCAAACCTGGAACACAATATTGATCTCAAACCAGAGCATGTGTTCAGAATAGGTTCTATCACCAAGCAATTTACTGCGGTTTCAATTATGCAATTGATAGAGCAGGGTAAGATCAGTGCGGATGATGAAATCACCAAATTTATCCCTGATTATCCGACCCATGGAAACCGGATTACAGTTTCGCATCTGATCTATCATACTTCCGGAATTCAAAGTTATACAGACATGGCTGGCTGGGATGATGAAATCCGCAAAAAGGATTTTACTGTGTCTGCTCTGGTTGATTATTTTAAAAATGAACCTATGAACTTTCTTCCAGGTGAAGAATGGAGGTATAATAATTCAGGATATATCCTGCTGGGATACATTATCGAGAAAGTTTCAGGAATGACCTATGAAGAATACTTACAGAAGAATATTTTCGAACCTCTTGGTATGAAGCATTCTTATTATGACGATGCCCGGACCATTATTCCCAACCGGGCCCAGGGATATGCGATGCGGGATGAAGGTGTAATCAATGCACCCTATCTTAGTATGACTCAGCCTTATGCTGCGGGCTCCATTTTATCTACTGTAGATGATATGTTAATCTGGAATAATGCCCTTATGTCGGGAAAAGTGATTTCAAAAGCATCACTTGAAAAGGCCTTAATCCCTGCCACGCTGAACAATGGTAAAAAAACCAACTATGCCTATGGATTGATCCTGGGCGATCTGGATGGAAGCAAAACAATTGAACACAGTGGAGGAATCAACGGCTTTCTGAGTAATGGAATTTATTTTCCTGCCGAAGATGTGTATGTTATTGGATTTAGCAATTCAGAAGGACAGCCTCCTTCTTTAACTGTACAAATGGGAGCTGTAGCTATTGATAAACCATTTGAATATACAGAGATCAGAGTGGAGCCAAAGATTTTTTCTCAATATGTTGGATTATTTACAAATGATGTGGCTGAGAAGCGCAGAATTTTTGTGAGAAATGATTCCCTGTTTTCTCAACGCGGACGTGGGGCAGAATTTCATCTCAAATTCATGGACAAGGATAAAGTGTTTTTTACCGGTTCAGATTCCAGGATAACTTTCAACAGAAATGAGCAGGGTGTTGTAGATAATCTCAGTTTCAAAACAGGTACAAGAGAGGCCCAAATCTGGACAAGAATTGAAGATATAGCGGTAGAAAAAAAGGAGTTCAAAATCAGCCCTGAAGAGCTGCTACAGTATATCGGAAAGTATGAATTGCAGGAGTCATTCGCTATCCGGGTTTTTGTAGAAAATACTAGTTTAATAGCTCAGGCTACTGCTCAGCCTCCGTTTGAATTGGTTCCTTTGGCAAAGGATCGCTTCTATCCCAGAGAGGTAGATGCGGAGATTGAGTTTGTGCGGGATGAACAAAATAAAATTATAAGACTTGTTCTGCATCAGAGTGGACGACAGATGCCGATGAAGAAAGTGGAATGATGGGTGTGAGTGAGGGGAGATTGATGGGATTGATGGGATTGATGGAGATTGATGGAGATTGAAGGGTGCTGGTTATGAGTGTTGAGAGAGGAAGTGTGGGTGAGATTGAAAGAGATTGATGGTGTGAGTGGAGGGGATGGAGTGGAGAGTGCGGAAGAAATTAGTGAATTAGCGAATTAGCGAATGAAACAGCCAAGCAACAACTGAACAGCCAATCATCAGCCCTTGATGAGTGCGAATATTTTGGGTAGAGTTTGGGAAGATTGAGAGGATTGAAACGAACTGAATTTTTCTGCTTTTAAGATTTATTAAGCAAGTATTAATCAAACTGTCTCAACAAAATACTGTATATTTGACAAAATATGTCAAAACAATTTTTGTCAAATGAATAGTCTCCAGGAGAAATTACGAAAGTTGAGGGAGGAAAAGAAATTGCCATTGCGAGTGGTGGCTGCCTTTCTTGATATTGATCAGGCCATTTTAAGTAAAATAGAAAGAGGATTGCGCCCTGCAAGCCGGGAAATGGTATTGAAGCTGGCGGCTTATTATGAAGTAGAAGAAAAAGAATTATTGGTGCCATGGTTATCTGATAAAGTCTTGCGGGAGCTGGATGGAGAAGAGAACGCTATAGAGGCTTTGCAAGCTGCAGAGGAGCAAATGGTGTACGCGAGTAAACCTCTAAGAGTTGTGATAATCCCCTATATTCAGACTATAATCGAAAACGATGGCCGGGTAGCAAAAGCATGGTTATTTGGTTCAGTGGCGCGCGGGGAGGAAAATGTGAAAAGTGATGTAGATATAATGGTGGAAATGAATGATAAGCAAAATTACTCCTTTTTTGATTTGGTGGATATTGCTTATAAAATAGAGCAAATGGTCAATAGAAAAGTGGATCTGGTGGAAAAAGACTGTTTGAAAGATTTTGCATTGAAATCAGCAGAAGCAGATATGATTAAAATCTATGGATAAGCCTACTCCTAAAGAAAGAGTTGAACATATACTTAAAGCAATCGGGTTGATTCGGGAATTTGTCCTTGACGTTGATGAAGCAGCATTTATGGTAGATTCACAAATTCAAAGTGCCGTTCAATTTCAATTCTTAATTATTGGAGAAGCTATCAGATATATCGATAATCAAATTTTGAGCAAATACAATTATCCATGGCATATTCCCCGCTCATTCAGAAACTATATTATCCATGTTTATCATGGAATAAAATTAGAACGAATTTACTTTGCTACTCAAGATCTGTCTGAACTCGAGAGATTAATAATTTTAATTTATGAGAATGAATTTTTGGAATGATTTACTACTTTATCATCCTCAGCAGTGTTCCTGAAAGCCAGTGACTATCCAGTTTGATGAGGTTGTCCAGAGCCATATCTGCTTTCTGTGAAAACGATTTGAGTTCCGTTACCATTTTGCTGAATTCCTGAGATTCGGGGCAGCTTGATTTGAGATCTTCACATTCATCAAGCAGATCGATAATCGGATCGAGTTCTTTCTTTTTGCGTTGTTTGACAATTTGCTTAAAGACTACTGTCATTTGTTTTTCGGCGGCGAAATATTCCTTTCGGTCAGGACCTTCTTTGGGTACTTTGTAAATGAGGCCCCAATCCATCAATGCACGGATATTCATATTTGCATTACCCCTGGAAATGTTGAGTTCTTCCATGATCTGGTCCGCACATAGAGGTTTGCATGAAATCAAAAGCAAGGCGTGCACCTGAGCCATCGTTCTGCATATCCCCCAACTCACTCCCTGCTGTCCCCAGGTATGTATAAACCTGGCTTTTGCTTCTTTCAGTTGCATGATAGACTCATTTATAAAACATAAAACGCTACCGATATTATTTTGTTAAAAACGGGAGCTTCACAACACTTGCAGCCAGATTTTTAGATCCTGCCTGAACAAATATTTCTGTTCCCGCTTTTGCAAATTCCGTCCTGACGTAACCCATGCCGATAGGCTTTTCAAGACTGGGTGACATAGTTCCCGAAGTAACTTCTCCAATAACACTGCCTGTAGCGTCAACTATGGGATATCCATGTCTCGGAACTCTCCTGTCATTGACCTCAAAACCCACAAGCTTCTTAACAACACCACTTTCTTTTTGTTGTGTCATAATTTCGGAGGAATGAAAGTTTCCTTTTTGCAATTTGGTGATCCATCCCAACCCTGCTTCCAATGGAGAAGTCGTATCATCAATATCATTTCCGTACAGACAGAATCCCATTTCCAGCCTTAATGTGTCTCTGCAACCGAGGCCTGCCGGCTGTATATTCAGCGCTTTTCCTGCTTCAAATACAGCATTCCAAACCTCCACCAATTGTCCGGAAGCACAGTATATTTCAAATCCACCGGAGCCTGTATACCCTGTAGCTGACACCAATACATTTTCAAGACCGGCAAAACGACCTTTTTCAAATGTATAATATTTCATTCCGGCAAGATCCATATTTGTCAATGATTGTAGCGCCTCCGCTGCTTTGGGGCCTTGTACGGCAATCAATCCGGTTTCTTCCGAGATATTGATCATATCTACCTCAAATCCGGACTTGTGCCCTTCCAGCCAGTTCCAGTCTTTCTCTATATTGGACGCATTGACGACCAGCATATATGATTGCTCGCCTTCGCTGCACATCTCTTCTGTAAGCCGATAAACCAGCAAGTCGTCCACGATCCCTCCCTCCTTGTTTGGCAGACAGGAATACTGAACATCGCCAATCTCCAGTTTTGAAACATCATTGCTGGTGACTAATTGTAAAAATGGAAGCGCCTGTCTTCCTCTGACTATGAATTCTCCCATGTGAGAGACATCAAACACCCCCACATTATTTCTGATATTAAGGTGTTCTTCTATAATTCCTTTATAAGAAATGGGCATATTATATCCTGCAAACTCAGCCATTTTGGCCTGTAATGCTTCATGAATGGCTGTCAATGGTGTGTTTTTGATCATTGTATGATGTTCTGTTTTTGTATTGATTTTTTAATAGATTTATTGAACCCAGATCATATCCTGAATGATATCACCTGCTCTTATCTGGTGCACAATATCCATACCCTGGGTGACTTTTCCAAAAATGGTGTATTTCCCCGTAAGGTGTGGAGTAGCAGAATGGGTGATAAAGAACTGTTGACTTTCCGTATCCGCCCCCGCAGATGCCATACCAAGAAGACCTTCAGATTCAAAATACACAGGTGGCAATTCCGATCGGAGGGTAAAATCCAAACTTCCGAATCCATCACCTCGTGTACAACCACCCTGAATGACAAAATTGGGTACAACTCTATGAAATATTTTGCCTTTATAAAACCCTTGTTCTATCAGTTTTTGAAAACTCAATACTGTACCGGGTGCAATATTTTTATACAATTCTAAAGAAATATCACCTCTATTGGTCTTGAGTACCACTTTTGAAGTGTCAGCGATCTGTTGCAAAACTACCCACTCAATGGGGTGATTGAAAGCAGGTTTGAAGGAAGGGGGTGTAGTTATACCTTTTATGCTATTAATAAGATTACGCAATTCGACATAGTCTTCAATTTGTACGGGCATTTTAAGGCTGTCCAGCACAAGCTCTAAATCAGTAGAATCAGGTATGTAAATCTTAAGATTGTTTTCAGGATTACTTAACACTGAAGCTGCCACAGCAATTAAAGGAGAACGGGGGTTTTCACATAATTGCAGTAAATACCTGGCCATAAAATTACGTGAATCAATAGCGAAGGACTTAAAAAAGGCATTGAATTCAGGATGAGAGGAGAGGATACCCATCGCTTCTACGGCGGCGGATCTGACAGGAACCGGTTCCAAAGAAACCATAATCTCTTTCAGGAAAACCATATTATTCATGTCATATCCGAGTGCCGCCAGAATTTTTCTTTTGATTACATGGTTGCTTTCTTTTTCAAGTTTTTCCTTCAGAAATGCAGTCATGGCAGCCTTAGGCTCTTTGTAAAAAGAAGGAATATATTTTTGGGCTGCTGCAAACATTGTGTAATATGCCTCCCATGCGGCAGGATTCATTTTATAGGCCAGCTCCTGATAGTAAGAGCCCCGTTCAGCCTGTCCGAATTGCAGAAAATACTCTGCTGCGGTCAGGGCGATGTGCGGATTTTGATGTTGAATCATCAGGGCAATCAAGGGCTCTGCAGGAACATATTCCAAATATTGAAGTGCTTTAATGGCATTGACTCGCACTCTGTAATCATCGGATTCATCTTCGATGATGGATTTAAGCGTCGCAAAAGCTCTTTCATTTTTTGTTTTTCCCAGCGCGCTGACCAGGTACATCCTGACATTGACTGATTTTTGATTATTGTAAGCAGTTAGTAATGCAGGCCATTTCTCTTCCAGATTCAGATTTTTACCACGGTGCAAATAATAGGCAGCTAATAACTGGGTACTGGTATCCACCGATGGATTGCTTAAGAATGAAATCATAATATCGGTCCCTGTGGGCAGGGTGATATTGCGCAGCATGAACTGGAATATTCCTCTTGCCTGACCCAGTAGTATTAAAGTATCGGAAGGCACATAGGTACTTGTCTCAGTTATCAGTTTGAGCGTTTGAGAAGATCCGCATTTGCCAAGAGCTTCCAGAATAGTTCCATTAAGTTTCTGAAATCCGGGCACAGAGTCATGGTGAATAAATGCATCTGTCAATGGCTTTTCTGCTTCAATTTTACCTATCTGGCCCAGGGAATAAGCAGCAGCTATTCGGACAGCAATGGAAGAATCAGATAGCAGGGGGATTAATTTGGGTACTGCACTGGAGTCCCTGTTGGACCCGAAAGCCATAGCTGCTAAGTAACGGATTTGCGGCGACTCGTCCAGTAGAAACTGATATAAGCTGTCAGAAGCTGATTTGTCCTGCCAGTTGAAAATTATCTGATGCTTTGTTTCTGCAAAATTGGGTATAAATGTTAGTGCTTCAGGGGATGGCGGCTCTTTTTTGGCCGGAACGCAGCTTATCATAAAAGCCAGGAGCAATAGAAACAGCAATTTCCGCATACTTTGAAACGATAGATCCGGGCCGGAGTCCGTAAATGTTTTAGATAAATTATTCCAATCGGGCCAGATATGCGATCATCCCTGTAAACACACGGAAAATCTCACATCATTAGCAGCGTGAAAATACACATTTGAAAGAATTTATCAGAATTCCTCCATCTTGAAATCTTCATCAATCTCATCATATTCACCGGAAGAATTCACTTTGTCATATAAGGGGTTGCGATATTCATTGCATTTTGTGACGATGGCACGGGGTTCAGGAGGAACAAAAAATCGCAGTTTAGGGTCATAATCCACCTGACTATCTGCTTCAATCCTCTTCATTAATCCGGCAAAAATAGGTCTGGCCATACGACTTCCCTGACCATTGGCAAATGATCTGAATCTGATCCAGCGATCTTCACCTCCCACCCAGGTTCCCACCACAAGTCCCGGAGTGATTCCCATAAACCAACCATCCACGTGATCATTGGTTGTTCCTGTTTTTCCACCAGCCTCACTTTTCAAAGAGCCTATTCCGGGGGCTCCGCCGGAGGCATTTTTGAGCAAATCCACCATAACATAATTTGCCTCAGATGGAAGAGCCACCGTCTCTTCAGCTACTGCCCGGTAAACAACCCGCCCGGTATGATCTTCTATATGTGTGATAAATTGAGGTTTTTTAAAGACACCATTGTTGGCAAAAGTGGCGTATGCTCCCGTCATTTCAAACACTGACAAATCAGCAGCTCCCAAACATATGGAAGGAGATTTGGGTAATCTGTATCCCCCATCCTGCCTTTTTTCTGTACTATCAATTCCCATAGAATGCAGCATGCCACGAATAGGCTCTGTATCACCTAATTGCTTCATTAAGAAGACAGATACAGAGTTCACTGAATTGCGAAGACCAGAATACAGTGTCATGCTGGTATTTGTAAATTTGCCTTCAGAATTTTTGGGAGACCATGACTCCAGCAAACCAAAATTTCCTTCATCCTTGCTGATCGTATATTGTATGTCCTGTACCGGAAAGCATGGAGAAATTCCATAATTAGCAATCGCGGCAGCATACACAAATGGCTTGAAAGTAGAACCTACTTGTCTGCTGGAGCGGATATGATCATATTGGAAGTATCTGTAATTGACCCCGCCTACCCATGCCTTGATATATCCGGTGGAAGGTTCTACAGCCAATACCCCGGCTTGCATAATCATTCTGTGATACCGAACTGAATCCAGCGGGGACATCAGTGTGTCCTTTTCAAATGTGGGAGGATTGTAAGCAAAAACCTTCATTTTTACTTTTGTTTCAAAATCCTTCTTCATTTGCTCCTGAAATGTCAGCCAGGCAGCACTCAACTCTTCCCATGAATCAGATTTCATGATACGCTCCAGTTTGGAGACTCTGTCAGAATTGATTCTGTTTTGCTTTTGTAAAGCAACGAAAGTACCTTTTGAAGAACGCTCTTCATGCATCAATTCAAGATCACGGTCGCTGAGTTTGATATCACTAAAATTATCTGAAATTTTTGCAAGCACATCGTCCATATGATAGCTCCTCAAGTCTCTGTATCTTTCAGAATTTCTTACCTGAGATTTTAACACTTCCTGACGAAGCTCCTTTTGTGCATTGTCTGCACCGTCCTTCCACGGATCTCTGTTTTTCCATTCCTGATTATATCTTTTCTGAACTTCTGTCATATGCTCGACCATTGCTTCTTCCGCATACTGTTGCATACGGGTATCAATAGTGGTATAAATCTTCAGACCGTCGCGGTAAATATTGTATTTAGAACCATCCGGTTTGCGATGCTCAGGGTCATTCAGGATCTTTTCAACCTCTCTTTTTACCTCCATCATAAAGTATCTGGCTAGACCTTCACTGTGAGTGGCTCTTTTGAAGCGCCCCATATCAATATCGATCAACTTAAGAGAGTCCAGTTCTTCTCTGTTGATGTGGCCAGCTTTACGCATCTGATTAAGAACAGTATTTCTTCTTTCCTGGGCTATTTCGGGTCTGCGCATCGGATTATATAAGGCAGGGTTTTTTAGCATACCCACCAACATTGCTGCCTCTTCAATACTTAAATCCTGCTGATTTTTGCCAAAATAGGTCTCGGCAGCGGATTGAATCCCATATGCATCATGTATAAAATCCACTTCATTAAAATACATGGCTATAATTTCCTCCTTTGTATATCTTCGCTCCAGCTTGACGGCAACGATCCATTCCTTGAATTTGATGACTACAAGATTGAAATATCTGAAAACGCGGTTCATTCCGCTGAAATCCCTGTCAGAAAATAGTCTTTTTGCAAGCTGTTGAGTAATGGTACTTCCTCCTCCTCCGCTTTTCTGACGGAGTAATATTGTCCTGAAACCAACTCGGATTAAAGCTTTGAAATCTACTCCAGAATGAGAATAAAAACGTGCGTCTTCAGTTGCAATAAGTGCATTAACGAGATGTGGACTAAGAGAATCATAAATGACAGGAACTCTGTTTTGGCTGAAATGACGACCGATCACTTTACCATCAGCAGCAATGACATCACTCGCATATACATCAATGGGGTTCTCCAGGTCATCAAAACTGGGAAGCTTCGTAAAGGAAAGTATGATAAAAACTAATATCATAAATCCAATTCCAATACCAAGTGCCTTCCATAGTCGCTTGGCCCACAATTGCTGGGTTGCAGAAGGTTGAGGGGGTTTACTTTTACTTTGAGCCATAAGTATAGTCAGTGAATTTTGTGCAAAAGTAATGAGAAATCAGGGGCTTATCTTTATTTACAGACTTTTGTATTCTAATAATGCCAGACGAATGAGTTCCGGTTCTGTTAACATACGATCAAAAACTGCTTTTCCGGGAGATTGCAGCAAAGTAAACGAAATCGAATTGCCTTTATTCTTTTTGTCCTGAAGCATATATACAAGTGCTTTCTCTATTTGTTCTGCACTCAGATCAATTTTTGGAAAAAGATCAAACAAAAATGTTTGGATGGTCAGATAATTCGGCTCATCGAGCAATCCCAGCTGCCGGGAAATATTGGCTTCGATGATCATACCCGCAGCAACAGCTTCACCATGCAAAACCGGATTTCCTTCTTCCAGCAAAACACTCTCAATTCCATGCCCGGCTGTATGCCCGAAGTTCAGTATTTTTCGCAGCCCTTTTTCCTCCGGGTCTTTTTCGACTACATCGCATTTGATACGGACAGCTTGAGGAATCATACTGCTCAGCACCTCAGCAGAAGCTAATTCCTTTCCATAACCCAGGCATTTGTTCCATAAATTTAAATCATATATCAATGCATGTTTGATCAATTCCGCCAGACCGCTGACTAATTCTCTTGAAGGTAAAGTTTGTAAAAATTGAGGATCAATCAGGATAGCTTCAGGTGGAGAAAATGCACCTATGATATTTTTGAAATGCATAAAATCAATTCCCGTTTTATTGCCGATGGAAGCGTCTACCTGGGACAATAATGTGGTGGGTATCTGAATCTGTGCAAACCCCCGTTTGAAGACTGCGGCACAAAATCCACCCATATCTCCTATCACGCCACCACCCAGATTAATAAGCAGCGAATGCCTGGTGCATCCTCCTTCTATCAACTCTTTCCAAATCTGCTGACAGGTTTCCAGTTGCTTTTCTCCTTCTCCTGGTCTGATCACAATAGTTGTATATTTCAGATTCCCCAGTAAAGGGGCAAGTATAGGAAAGCAAAATTTTTCTGTGTTGTCATCCAGCAGAATAAACAAACTATCTGCTCTTCTAAATATTTCAGTTTCTTTTAGAATTTCGCTCAGGTTACCATATAAAATGGGGCTCCATGGCCAGCTTGGGGGCGCTATTGAATTCATGGGTGCAGCATTTCCAGAGTCCATGCCTCTGCTTTTTCTGAAAATAAAACTTTGGTCTTCCTCCAGGTTGTGATGAAAAGTTCTGATTGGCGGTAATTTTCCAAAGCGCTTTCATTTTCCCAAACTGAAAAAGTGAAAAGTATATTTTTTTCAGTTTTGGATTGAAGCAATTCCAGGTGCTGACATCCGGGGAAGGACCTGATGGCATGTTTGGATGCTTCGAATACTTCCATGAAGGATGGGACTTCTTCTTCTCTGAAATTCATTTTTACAATTCGCTTGATCACAATGTGTATTTTGATTCTTAGGATCAAAGGTAATACTGATGGATGATAAAAATCAGGCATACAGTAAATGAAACCACTTTGCATTTATTTCCGTTTAAAGCGAAGCAAAGTAAACGACGAATTACGTAGATTTTTAAGGGGTCATGCGAACATATTTAAATTAACTATAAATTAATTTGCATAGAAATGATCTAATGCTAACTTTATTCGCGAATTAAATATTCAATTTTTTATCCAATAGAAACAACCACGCTTGAGCGAAATTATTTTAACCATAGAAGGCGTTGATCCCGTAGAGCTTTACGGTGAGAACAATGTCAAGTTGAATTTATTAAAAAAGGCTTTCCCGGATGTCCAGTTTGTTTCCAGAGGTAATAGTCTGAAGATCACAGGCGACAAAAAAGAATCTCAGCAGGCCAAATCCAGATTTGAACTCATGGTGCGTATGCTCAAGGAACACAGAGAGCTCAGCTATCAGCAGGTGGAAGATTTGATGAAGGGAGATAATCCGTTTGAAAGCCGGATTCCTATGGATACAAATCCTAATTCAGCAATTGTTCATGGCAGGGAAGGAAAAATCATCCGGGCCAAAACAAAAAATCAAAAGAAACTCGTAGAGTCTTCAGAGCTGAATGATATTGTTTTTGCAATAGGTCCTGCCGGTACCGGTAAAACCTACACCGCAGTAGCCCTGGCAGTCAGAGCGCTAAAGAACAAAGTCGTCAAAAAGATCATTCTTACCCGACCTGCCGTAGAGGCCGGCGAAAATCTTGGATTTTTACCCGGGGATTTGAAGGAGAAAATTGATCCTTATTTAAGGCCTTTATATGATGCGCTGGATGACATGATTCCTATGGAAAAGCTGAATTTCCTGATGACAAATCGTGTCATTGAAGTTGCTCCGCTAGCATTTATGAGGGGCCGGACCCTGGACAATGCTTTCATCATACTGGATGAAGCACAGAATGCCACTACTTTACAGTTGAAAATGTTTTTAACCCGTCTGGGACCCAGCGCCAAGTGCATTGTCACCGGTGATCTTACTCAAATAGATTTACCGTACAGCCAAAAATCCGGGCTACTCCGGGCATTGGATATTCTGAAAGGTGTAGACGGCATTGGTATCATTCATCTCAATGAAGAAGACGTGGTCCGGCACAGGCTTGTGAAGGAAATCATCAAGGCTTATGACCGCTCTGACAAAGACTATGAATACCAGCAGAACCGGCCAAGAAATCAGCAGAATGCTGCTCCTGCTAAAGTTGAGAATGCCGAAAAGGAATCAAAAGAAGTAAAAGAAGAGGAATGACATCTGAAATCAAATATCTTGGTGATCTGCGTACTGAGGCCACTCATATTGCCAGTGGCGATTCAGCATTTACGGATGCTCCCATTGACAATTTTGGCAAAGGGGAGGCTTTCTCTCCAACCGACAATCTTGCTACCGCACTTGGAACTTGTCTTTTAACGACCATGGCATTGGCCGCCAGTAAGAAATCAATTGATATCACAGGCGCCTCAGCTTCAGTAACTAAGCATATGGCATCTGATCCCCGAAGAGTGAAAAAAGTGGAAGTCACAGTGAGTATGCCTCCTGGGACTTTCAGTGCTGAAACAAAAACTTGGTTGGAAAATGTGGGCAATAACTGCCCCGTAGCGCTTTCCCTGCATCCTGATCTAGAACAGGTAATTACCTACCAATGGTAAAGTACCAGCTTTCCTGGCCACACAAAGAACTAAATGGTGTTATAGAAGTTTCCCGTTCCAAAAGCATCAGCAACAGGCTTTTGATACTATCGGCCCTTTCGGGGGGGGCTTTGAAGATAAAATCCCTGTCAAATGCTGAAGACACAGTCAGATTAAAAAAACTGTTGACATCTGATGAGGAGGTTTTGGATGCCGGTCATGGAGGCACAACTATCAGATTTCTCATGGCCTACAAAGCAATCAAGGGAAAACCTTGTATCCTTACCGGTTCAGAACGGTTGAGGCAAAGGCCGGTAGCTCCATTGGCAGAAGCACTGAGACAATTGGGGGCTGACCTGGAGTATCTTGAAAAAGAAGGGTTTTTACCGATTGCGGTGAAAGGATTTACGCCGCCTCCGGGACACCCGGAGTTGAATATATCCGCCGATATCAGCAGTCAGTTTATCTCTGCCCTGATGATGATAGGAACTGCACTTCCTGAAGGACTTACCCTGCATCTCAAAGAAAAAGTTGTTTCCGCCTCCTACATTGAAATGACCATGAAGCTATTGCATCAGATCGGAATAGAAGCTTTCTGGAAAGACAAAATGATCTATATACCGCCGGGACAAGCTTTTGAGATGGAAATCGAAGTAGAGGCAGACTGGTCCTCCGCTTCCTATATTTATGGGTTAGCTGCCTTAGCAGATAAGGCTTCTATCAAAATTCCCGGATTGCGTCTGCAAAGTCTGCAGGGGGATGCTGTTGTGGCTTCATTTATGAAAGATTTGGGTGTTCAAACTGAGGAATGGAGCGACGGTGTTCAAATCAGTAAATTGCAACATGCTCTTCCGGATTCATTCGAAGCAGATTTTGAGCTATGTCCTGATATTGCACAGACACTTGCCGTTGTGATGTCCGCTCTGAAAATTCCTTTTTCCTTCAATGGACTGAGCACACTCAAGGTCAAAGAGACGGATCGTGTACAAGCGCTTATCAGTGAACTGGCAAAAGCCGGTATTCACCTGAGAGCAGAATATGATGAAGGAGATATTTTGCTGAAATATGACGGAGAAGAAAAAATTAATCTTTCCGTAACTCCGGTGTTTTCAACTTATCATGATCATCGAATGGCGCTTGCTTTTTCTCTCCTATCTATAATTGCACCTGTTATCATAGAGGATCCGATGGTAGTGGAGAAGTCATTTCCCAGGTTTTGGGATGAGATGATGTCATTGGGACTGGAAATAAAAGTGATTGATTAAAGAGAGGCTTATACAATTGCTCCTACAAAATAAGCAAACACACCTTTCTCTTCGTTTTCTTAAAATCGCCAAATTTTTAGGAAAAGATTAACAAATGATCTAATTTGTGATAAATGAAAAGTTAATTCTGTATGTTCGCCCGAAATTTAGTATCTAATCTTGCCATTCATTCATAAACGGTAAATTACATTAGGCTTGCAATCATTTCATTTGCGTTTTGCAGTTTAAACCATTGTTGTTCTCCTAAATAAAAATCAAGATGTGTAAAAATCTACTACCCAGGCTATGTCTGCTCTTCATGTCCCTGTTCACATTTCACTCCGCACTTGCGCAGGAGGCAGGCATTCAGTACCAGTACAAAGACTTTCGATTTCCAAATATTGACAGAAAGGCTTTGGAAGGAAGTTTGAGTCTCACAAATGGTGGAAGTCTAAGTGTGATCTACTTGCCTGTAACAAATGCAGAATCCCGCGGATCTTCATTTTCCAATAATCTATTTCTGTTCTATTCGAGATTCCGAAACCTTGAAAAGATTCAGGCCATTGAAACTTTAACATTCAATCAAAGTTTCTCCAGAAATAGGAGTCTCAATAATTCAATTAATAATCCTGCCAACGTAGTGAGTGGAAATTTCCGCTTATTGCCTCAATATCAGAGTGAATATCGATATTACCATGTTCCAAATAGATTCATGGGCTATAAAATGAATGTTGTTACAGATTTGGGTCATGCGTTTAATCGTAACCGAATTACTCAAATGGATTCCCGGGACAGCAGATTGGCAATTGATGTTGCGCCCGGTTTCATATTTGGCTGGGGTCGCCTTGAGCCTATTAGCGACGTTTTTCTGGCAAAATTCATGGTAGATGATATGAAAGATGCCGGAATACTGAATCAGGATTTGACACAGGATCAATTATTTGAACTAGGCTCCACTATGGCATTTGTACGTAATCAGCGAATCTTTGATTTCAGGAGATTAAGAATGTATGAACTGACTGAAATTGACAAATGGTTTTCACAATCCGGATTAGTGAGCACACAGGATTTCAGATATTTTACTGTGTTAAATGATAATTGGTTGTATGCTTTCAGAAATACCCGGTTCTCCGGTAAACGCACTACAATTGGCTTGACCCCCTTTGTTCAATGGACCGATCAACTTGGAGATGGCAGCTCGCCAAAAGCCACACTGGGATTGGAATTAAGTGCAGATTATCAGATTCACAAGCCTATTAATCAATATTGGCAATCCGTTTTTGAAATATCAGGAGGAGCTTTATTCGCCTGCCCGGGATGTGGAGATAACTTCCCTAATGTTATCTCTCCATTTGCAAGTGTGGGTCAATATTATGGCTGGTTTCCGAATTCAAGAACGAGAGTAAGTGCGAGTGGCTCAATAGAATATACTCCTTCCTTTCAAGTGGAGCAGGAGGTATTGTATGCGGAAAATAATGTTATGGCAAGAATTGGCCTGAGTGCAGATTATTTTGTTAATTTCCAGTGTAGGATCAATGCTACTATCAATTATAATTCCTCTTTCCTTGATAGAAGAAATGAGCTGAATTCTTCATTTGATGTCAGACGGAGTACCAATGGTTTTCAAAGTAATTTGACGTTTTCGTATGCCTTCTTTTAGTCCACCTTGAGTTGACAGAAAAGTAAACACGACACAAACAGGCTGAATTCATTACGGATTCAGCCTGTTTCTTTTTGACACAAATCTTTATTTGTGCTGAAGACTGCAATTCAACAGATTCATTAGAAAACTTCTATTGAGCCCAACCAAATAGCATTTAAGGAGGTATAGGGGGTTAAGCAACCGGGAAATCTGAGCTGCGGAGAGGGTACAAATATCGGGTGAGGGAGAAATATTTTAACAAAAAGGGGTATTACACATTAAATAAAATAATAATTTATCCTTAGTTTTGCCCTTGTTTTGAGGGAGTATCTCTCCCAATTAGCTGTACTCATCCCCACCAGGCGGATTTTAGGCATGATTTTCGGGGCTCCCCCTTGCATTTAAAAATTAAAGAACGATGAAGTTTATTTACATACTATTTTTTACTCTTTTCAGCTTTGTTTTATTCGCTCAACCACCGGTAGAAACGCAGATTTTTTCGGAAAATATTGGGGATCCGGGGGACGATACACTCCAAATTATTGCACACGCATTTCAGAACGAACCATTGCTTACTTTTTTCGGAAATGCGCTGGTGATGGCAAGTGAGCCATCTGAGGGATATCCGGAAGCTTCCGGGGCCGGAAATATATTTCTTAATAATGATGGTCCGCGTTTTTTTAGAATATCTAATATCAATACCCAGAACTATATATTCTTAAAGCTCTCTTTCGGCATTTATAAAAACTCAGCCGATGCTGACGGAGCAGGGATTGCTCTTGAATTTTCTATTAATGGAGGTATAAATTACCTTCCATTACCTGTGCCGGCCCTACCGACCGGAGATGGTACAGATACATGGCATCATGTTATTATCAATCTTCCCTTCTCCGCTCAGAATCTGGATAACCTGGTACTTAATTGGAGAAGAATAACTCCTGTTACGGATTCTACGCTATACAGGATAGACGATATATCATTAATAGGAGATTATTATATCCCGGTAATTTCCCTTTCAGATGATAGTCTGTCATTGCCTCCTGTCGCTGTCGGTGAATATGACTCAATAGAATATACTGTGTCTGCAATAAATTTAATTCAGGATGTAGAAATAGTTTCTGAAAATCCTTCCTTCGAGATTTTTGATCCGGTGGATAGCATATGGGGACCTTCCCTTACTTTGGATAAGGACAGCCTCGGCCCTATGGACACGGTCACTGTTTTGGTCAGGCACAGGCCATTAGAAGCAATTGGTGATGAGACAGGAATCTTCAGGCATAGTACTTTTGGAGGCCAGGATACGATTGTTACGGTCTTCGGTACGGCAATTGCAGAAGAGCCTGGTGTGGTGACCCCTTCATTCACAGCTACTGCAAATGCTAATGGTCTGATTTCATTACAATGGGAGCCTGGAGATGGGAACAGAAGACTCATAATTGCCAAACAAGGATCGCCCGTAGATTTTATACCAATGGATGGGGTTCCTCCTTTGCCTGCAAATGAAAACTTTAGTATGGCTCCGAAATAGACGGCAATAAATTTGTATTTGATACTGATAGTTCCCTGTTTCAGGCAACCATTTTTGGCCTTAATCCAGCCACTACCTACCATTTTGCCATTTATGAATACAACGTAGGGACAGGTAATTCTCAAAATTATCTTACCGATACATCTTTGGTAGCTCAGGCTTTAACACCCTTTAGTCCTCCGGGATTGCAAATCACAGAGCCTTCAACTGCTTACCTGATTAATTTTCAGGAGACAGTTCCGGGTGTATTGAATGGACCTTATACTGGCGCAGGATTGAGCCCTGCTAATGTACCTGGCAGGCTGAATACCAGTGCATGGAGAGTTAGCATAAATCCGGGTCCCGGGGGATCTACTCTGTACAATAGCCCAGCAACCACTTCACCGCTATTTGCAAGAGGGCTTAATCCTGGAGCTTCTGCCACAAATGGCCTTTATGCTTTCCAAACAGATGATGACAATATTGCGATGGGCGTTAAGCCTTTCGTACAAATGAATGCCAATGTTTTTTCTGTAAGTCCCGGTGGTTTTTTCGAGTTGAGATCACAAAACAAGACCGGTCAGACAGTAGAAGAAGCCTATGTCAGCTTTGTCTATTATGTATTTAACAATGGCAATTTTAGCACAAGTTTTAAGTTGTCCTATTCTTTGGATGGATTCAACTTCATTCCTTTACCAGATTTTGATTTTGAAACTCCTATTGCTGCGGACATGTCCGCAACCTGGAAAAAATATGTGTATTCTGTTAAAATATCGGGACTCTCGATTCCAATGGATGGATTTCTGCATATAAGGTGGGCCGGAGAAGATGCGGCAGGTTCAGGTACCAGAGACGCCTTTGCAATTGATGATATCAGCATTGCGATGGACCCTGATGAAGATTTTGAAGGAGGCGTATTTTCCGGAACAGTACATTCGGGCAAACTGGCCGCTAATATCAGACTTAATGGCGCTGCCAGCATTGTAGATAGTTTAATATTACAGGACGATGCTGTGTTATCCACAGGTGTGCATAATCTTACGCTTGGTGCTAATGTGACAATCAATGAAAATGACGGATATATTAAAGGAAATTTATTGGTTTCCCGTGTCATTGTATCAGGTGTCCCTCAAACATTCGGAGGAATCGGACTTAGTATTACAACTCCGGTAGCTGCAGGACTGACGAATGTTAAACGGGTCACTGGAGTGTTTGAGGGTTCGGGAGATAATTTATCTATCGCTCGCTGGTTTGAAATTGTTCCTACTAATAATGTCAATCTCAATGCCACAATGGCATTTACTTTCAAAGATTTTGAATCTCCAAATTTTATTCCTTCTCAGGCTAATTTCAGTTTGTTCAGAAGAGCCATTGATAGCTATGATCCATGGGTTGCAATGGCCCCGGGAAATTTGAGTGGAACTACATATACTATTAATGGTATTGCCGACTTTAATGCTGAAATTACGGGTGGAGATATTAATAATGCACCATTACCATTAGACTGGTTGGCATTTGATGTAAGTCACGATAGGGGATTCAATTTTCTCAAATGGGTTACAGCCAATGAAATAAATACCAGTTCCTTTGAAGTTGAAAAAAGTTATGATGGAAAAGTTTTTGAATCAGTTTCAACAATACCCGCAAGAGGGGGAGCCTTCTCAGAGACGTATGAGTTAACGGACAAACATGATCGCTCAGGCTTGATTTACTACCGTATTAAGCAAATAGATCAGGACCAGAAATTTGCTTACTCCCCACTGAGATCTGTACGTGCAGATATTAATCAAAAAATGCGCGTTTATCCAACTGCAGTTTCTGACTACACCACAGTTTTCTCAGATAAAGAAATGGAAGTACAGGTCAGTATAGTAAATACACAGGGAGCTATTGTGAAGCAATTCGGACTCATGATACCACAGGGAGATCAAACTATTTCTCTCCACAATCTTGCAGCCGGAGTTTACTGGATTAAAATTGAAAATGCTGAAGTCAGTGAGACTTTCCGCATTGTGAAACAATAAAAGCAATTTAAAGTACACAATCCACCTTAAATGCCACGCAGCCCGGAGCTTTATGCTTCGGGCTTTTTTTATTTTTCGGGAGCTTTCATTAACTCTATAACTATCTCCTCAAAACCCGGTAGTGTTTTATAGGCATAGTCCACTTTCCATTTTGGATCGAAATCATAGCTCACCTCCAGAAATTTTTTGATCTCAGCCCGGTTTTGTCCGATAGTAGCATCATTCTTTTTGTCCCGGATGACAACAGGGATATCCCTGTAGTATTTGAAAAACTGTGGATGAGTGATATGTCCCAGTGGTGTCACGTCATAGGGAATGAAACCCTCCACTCCAAACAATTTTAATGCTCTTTGCTGCCATGGAACCAACATACTATACAGCCACAGATCTGCTTCATTTCCATTTTTTAAAAATTGAATATCCGGTCTGCCTATTAGTAGGTAGGCACTGCATTCAAATCCCGATAACACGACTTTCACACCACTATCCATAATGATTCGAAAGGATTCCACATCTTTTTCAAAATTATAATCACCCACCGTACTGAGTCCCAGCCCGGGCTGGAAAGGAAAGTTTTCTGTTCTGCCTGCACAAAAAACAATTTCGGTCATTTGCGAAGCCAGTTCCGGATGGTTCTTCAATACTGTAGCAATATTGGTCGCAGGTCCCAGAGCAAGAATGACAAGTTTCTCTTTGCGTAAGGCTGCGGCCAAAGCCTGGGTAGCATCATTTTCTACACCCACATCTGCTGCAGAATCTGAACCTTTATAAACAGGGATGTCACGTTCGGGTGCATAGTAATTCAGAATTTTTTTTGTTACATCATACCCGTAATCAGAATATGTTATCGTGCTGATTCCTGCTATCTCTATCTGAGGCAATGCAAGGGCCATGATAAGCGTAACACCATCATCCACTTCGCGGGGAGCTCTTTCAGGAAGTCCTATCATGATATCGGTATCAAACCAAATCCGGGTCGGTTTTTCCTGATTCTGAGCCTGCAAATATGAGCTGCAGCTGCTAATAATTAATATGACAAAAAATAGTGTTGTTAAATATCTCATAGTTCTGTTGTGATTAAAAAATCAGTTAAAAATGCTGTCCATTCAGCCTTTTCCTGAATGCTGAATACTGTGGGCAGCTGAGCTACACCGTACCAACGTCTCAGGATTTCAGCAGCAGAAACAGCTTGCATCAATTGCAGGGAATGATCTGGATATCCAAGCTCGAGGTGTATGCTTGCTTCCTCCCATTTCATTCCGCAAAATATCAAATGTGCATGCAATACTCCCAGATCAAATTCCGGAAATCCCCGAAAGCAAAATTCAGGGTCAATTACAAATACCCCTTTATCCGTCTGCAACCAGCTCCCCGGAAAGAAGTCCCCATGCAGTAAAGTTTCTCCCCGGGTCAAATAGCAATTTCCCAATAGACGAATCTTTTCTTTCAATTTCTCATTTTCAAAAAGATATTCAACTGCCAGTTTTTTTAATCCCGGTTGAATTCCATCCAGATCAAATCCATTTTGCCCATCAAAAGGAAATACATACATATGAAAATGGTTGAGCTCACGCATCGCCATGTTTGTAAAGTCCGGCGCCATCTTACTTGTCCTGCTGTTTGTATGTAACGCTTTCAGGAAATCCAGCAAAATCTCCAGTTCTTTCAGCGGAAAGGGCCGGTTTGGCAGATAATATTGCGTAAAATCCCTGCCTTCTCCCAGATCTTCGATCACCTGAATATGTTCCTCTTCATCGAAATCAATGAGTCGTGGCAAATGAGCTGCAGTGACGGGCCATAGTGCAGCCGTTGTATAAAAAGCTGCTTCCATGGATGCCCTTTCAACTGGAGCAGGGATAGAAGGATATTTTTCTACATACGGACGAGCTTGTTTCAGAATAAGGCTTTTATCTGAGGTTTTGACCCGCAGTGTATAATTCATATTTCCTTCTCCTGCTTTCTCAACAGATTCAACGTATTCATTTTCATATATCAAACCTCTGGCCCTCAGATATAAGGCTATTTGTTCGCTGTTGTTTTTGTCTATATGCATATTCTTCGTTTGTTTTGTCTGAAATCGTTTTTCAATTGTTGGTGACTTAACGGGCTTTTGACCTTTCACGGGTGTCGCCCCGGCATGGCTGCGCCAAGCCCGGGTGACAGCTAGCGCAAACAAAGGGCAGGCAAGTATCGAAATTCAATGTAGGGGCGATTCATGAATCGCCCCTACATTGAATTTGCGCCACTCTAGCGCACACCCCGTTTTACTGCGAGCTTTAAACGAACATTCTATCTTCAAATCCATCACGTTGCATGCAACGTGACTATTGCCAGTGCCTCAATGGGCTGTGTTTTTACAACACTTTAACGATCCACACACCGCACTCACAACTCAAACACACACTCCGACTCAACGCATAACCGCCTCAACGCTTTAACGAACCCACACCACACACTTAACCCTAACCCCCACTTCGATTAAACCTTTAACCGAATCAACGACACCCGTCTGCTAAAATATGTACCTCGCTCCAAACTGAAACTGTCTCGGTGGAGCTGCCGACAAATATCTGTATGTATTGGAAGACATAGGACCTACCTGACTCAGATTGCTCACACCGCGGGTGGTATTGTATCCTGAAAAATTCTGTGCATTGAACACATTAAATATGTCGGCACTGATTTCAATAATATTAGAGCCACTCAATTTAATCTGATATCTGATAGAGAGGTCAAATGTGGTTGCCCAGGGAAGTCTGTCTCCGCTTTTGGGTTCACCCGGCATTCTGTCTGCCGGAAGACCAAAACTTTCTCCGTCTCCATTGAGATCAGTGGTGCCGTAGACGGCAGCATTGGCTACTCTCGTCACCGGTTGTCCGCTCTGGATCAGGACTGCCGGCGAAATCAACAGGCCCTTAACCGGCTCGTACATCAAAACTCCTGTCATCACATGTCGTCTGTCATTTTCATCCCAGGCGTACTCGGCATCAAAGTCATTATTATCCTGCGCTCTGGTATTGATGCTGCTGGTGGTGCTCTTTGTCCATGAAAGCGTGTACAAGAAACGATATCCTATCTTATCGTCTCCAATTGATTTTTGCAACATAAAATTCAATGCCGTATATCTTGCAATGCCGGAAGA
Organism: Saprospiraceae bacterium; assembly: GCA_022841345.1. Lineage (GTDB taxonomy): Bacteria > Bacteroidota > Bacteroidia > Chitinophagales > Saprospiraceae > SLDF01. Next base: position 88,194 of record JALHRR010000003.1, on the reverse strand, counting down.
TTCACTCATGAATACATTTCTTGCAATTCCTCTCAAAGTATCCTGCCCATCATTGGCCAATGCATAAAAACCAGCCGCATCCCTGTAAATCGGAACCGGTCTGGTAGAATCCGCAACCGCTTGTGGTCGAACTACAAAATCTGCGGGATTATCAAAAGTCCAGCTTGTAGGGGAATTTAAATTTCTGATGACATACAGATTATTGGTCCGTGTATGCACCGCATCAAAGATAAATAGCTGTTCATCGTTCAGTTTCTTCTGGAAACCCAGTGCAAATTGGTGGGAATAAGGATTTTGCAGACCATTGGGATTTAAAATCCTGAGATTGTTGGAGAACTGTCTGTCACGTCGTCCCTGCAACTCTTCTGAGGAAGGGCCATTGAGGTAAGTCACATTGGGTGAAGTGCCTCTGATATTTCCGGGAAATGTGATTTTGTCCAGATCAGCTGTTGGGTCCAGCACTCCCAGCTTTTGCAGTTCCAGCAATTGCTGCCTGTAGTCTGCTGAAGTGCTGTTGAATTGCAGTGCATCGCTGTGAACGGAGTACTTGATTTTGTCATAGTAAATTCCGTACCCACCTCTGATTACTGTCCGGTTGTCCAATTTATAATTGAAGCTGGTCCTGGGCCCCAGATTGTTAAAGTCTCCTTTTGTTCCGCCTGCTTTAGATAGATTATCGTAGTCCCATCTCGCTCCCAGCGTTATATTAAGACGTGAACTCACAGCCCACTGATCTTCAAGATAAGCACTGATAACGTTCTGTCTGGCACCAAAGGATGTAGGCCTCAACTCAATATCATAAGTCAGCACATTTACATCCAGCGGAATATCCTGCACATTCAATGCAGAACCACGATTGAGTGCTCTCATTTGTTCCAGTTGATCCTGATTTAGCCTGACTGTATAAGTCCCGTATGGATTTCCTCCTCCCAATAGCTGAAAATCTGAGGTGATAAATTCTGCACCGGCTTTAAACAAGTGATTACCTGTTCGATACAGCCACTTTTTCTGGAGTTGATGTGTATATTCAAAATCGTCAAAAATAGCTCCTGATTGTCCCACAATTGCTATCTGAACACCGGTAGGGTCCTGAATAGTTACTGAAGGTGTAGAATCATTAACAGGCTGACGGTAATTCCAGCGGAAGAAACTGTGCAAATAATTTAGTTCCCCGCTCAATTTATCATTAATCTTGTATTGATTCCGCAGTGCAAAAAGATAGGTTTCATTGTCCTGAGCCGAGCTGGCAGAAGGGAAAAGCACACCACCTTCGAGACCGCCGCCCTGCCTTTGATTGTAGATACGCCCTACTTGTCCCCGAAGGGAAGTTTTCCAGCCGGGTTTCCAGATATGATCGATTTTGGCAGATCCGTAAGTAAATCGGTTTTGTCCCCTGACAACTTCATTCACACCCAGCAGCGGAGAGTTTAGAAGGTTGTCTTTGATATCGTAGGTCTGCTCAACATTAACAAAAAAGAATGTTTTATCTTTCTTAATCGGCCCGCCCAGCGACACTCCGGTCTGATGTCGCTGAAAGCCATCCTTCACCGGATTGCCATATAAATCGAGCGTGGCGAAAGATGATGGTGCATCTACAATAGATCCGGGGCGGGTCAGGTAAAAGACTTCTCCTGTAAACTCATTACTTCCTGAACGGGACAATACGTTTACGATTCCATTGCTGGTGTTTCCCCATTCAGCTGAGTAATTATTGGTCAGCACTGTGACGTTTTCTACAAAACCCACGGGGGTGTTGAATTTCATATTGCCCAGAAAGCGCTCATTATTATCCATACCATCGATCAGATAATTGGTGAAAATTCCATTGAGGCCATTGATGCTTATATTGGGTCCTTCTGCATAGCCCAAAACAGCGAGTGTGACATTGGGAAGTCTGTAAAGAGAACGGGTGATATCTCTGCCTTCAATAGGCATTCTTTGCAATTCCAGTTTGCTGACTTGCCCTGAAACTGCTGCATTTTCGGTATTCATCCTGACAAGTGAAGTGCTTGAAATCAAGACTTCTCCAAAAACCCCGCTCAGGGAAGTTGGCAATTTTATTTCTACGGATACTTTTCCTTCACGCTGCCGGATATTCGGCAGGGTGCTTGCCTGGAAAATTTCTCCGTCTTCCGAAAAAATACTCAGGATAGTTCCGGTGCTAATACCTTCAAAAATGGCCAGTCCTGCCTCATCTGAAATGACAGAGTCCCTTTGCGTGCTAGCACTTTGCTGGATGTAAATCATTTGATTGGCTACCGGAAGGTTGTCTGCCAATGAAAGAACTTTGACCTCCAGAATATTTTGAGAAAAAGTATAAGTAGAAAAAAAGATTGTACAGCAAATAAGTAAATATTGCTTCATGAAATGAAAATTAAAGCTGTTGAAAAACAGTAAGTTGTAAAATGAAATCCCGATTAAACTATTTTCAGCAGCTTGCCGGCGGACCCCTGAGAGGATGTGGGTGTGAGTGGTAGCAGGAATGGATCAGTTTGTAATACTTGTTTTCATTTTTGAAAAAACATTGAATAAGTGCTTCAAAAACTTGTATGATGTTTTTACAAATACTTTTTATTCCTGTAAAAAATGAAAGCTCCTCATATTGGTTGAGGTTTGCAAGGAATGGCAAAAAGGCAACTTCGTTAATTTCCCTATGAAAATATTCCAGCAGGGAGTTTTGTAGTTGTTTGTTTTGCCAGGGGAGATTTTGAAAATTTTCTTTGTCAAAATTTGATGCATGAAATCCCATTAAATAAACACCACCGGATTGAGACGGACCAACAACTAATTTGTTTGTTTTCAATTCCAGAATGGCAGATTTCAGAATCTCCTGATTCAATTCAGGACAATCATTTCCTAAAACAATAACAGATGAATATCCCTGGGAGAATACGGATTCCACAGCATTGCCCAGTTTTGAGCCAAAATCAAGTCCTACCTGATTATGCTCATCAGAATGAATACAGGGAAGTCCTGATTTTGAAATGATCGCTGATGTGTGCTGAAATAATCTGGCATGCGTTTTTCTGGCTAATGCCTTACTAACACCTTTCCATTGCTTCTGCTGCGTCTGGACTTCAGGCGAAAGAGAGAAAAACAAAATGGCACTACCGCAATCGGGATTCATCATATGCTGGCAATATACGAGCTAATGGCACTATTCAGATGTAGGGTGAGTATTATTTTAAAGAGGTGCATCAATGCTTTCCTTCATGCAATTGCCAAACTAAGGATAAATTATACCATTTCTTCCAAAGTTCACAAACCCTGTTTCCTTTGCTTCCGTTAATACGGGTAATTTCTCTAATTTTGTGAATGACAAGATTTTGAGAAATGAAAAAGGGAACCGGAATAGTCCTGATGGATCTGTTTTTTTCAATATCCATTCTTAATTTCATACAATTTCGACGTATATAAAGCTGTTGTATTCAACTTGAGATAAGTAAGAGCGCATTAACTGATGAGAATAATTTTGACTTTGATCTTCGTTTGGGGTTTTTGGAGCTTGCAGCTGCAGGCGCAGATGACCATGAATGGGGATACTATCTACGGTAATGAGTGGATCCGTTATAATCAGCGCTATTACAAGCTGAAAGTGGCAGAAGAAGCTGTTTATAAAGTGAGTATGAGCGAACTGCGATTGGCAGGTTTTCCGGTGGAAGAAACGGAAGGCAGATTGCTCCAGCTCATCAGCAGGGGCGTTCAGGTTCCAATCTATGTAAGCAATAGCGGAACGTTGACGGATGCAGATTATTTGCTGTTTTATGGTTTGCCGAATCGCTCTGAAATGGATTCTTTCCTGTTTGCTAACGGAGAAGCTGATATGTTGAATCCGGGATATAGCCTTGTCAATGATACAGCGGCATATTTTCTGACATGGAACGAGACTCCCGGATTGAGATATGAGATGGTGCCCAATGATTTGCAGAATCTTCCCGATCCTGAATTGTACTTCATGGATGAGATTGTTTACAGAGAGACAGTTTCCTATATCAAGCGCCCCAATGGTGCCGGCAGTTTGAGTCGTTTTAGTGCCGGTGAAGGATTTGCCGGTGCTGCAGTAGTGAATGCTCAGGCAAATCTTCCGACACCTTTTTTCTATGCACAGGGTCCGGATGCACAGCTGGAAATTCGTCTGGCAAGTAATAATTCCAGGGATCATGAATTGCAATTGTTGTTCAATGACAAGGAGCTGGAAACACTTACTTTCAACAATTTCAATTTCATTTCTAAAAAATACGCTATTCCCACTGCTGAACTTACAACTCAGAATAAGTTTAATTTTAATCGCCTGGGTGTAGCAGAAAATAGATATAGTCTGGGAATTGCTTCTCTGCGCTATCCTTCGCTATTTCAGCTAAACAACGGATTATTCAAAAGTTGGAAACCCAATTGGAGTGGAAAACAACAGATAGTCTGGACCGGATTAAATGTTGCCACACAAGAGGCCTGGTTGCTCGATCCTCAGACAAATCGTGCTGTACAGACTGAGTCTTCAGCCGGAACTGTGACCTTCGGGTATTCTCCATCAGAGGCTTCGACACTTGTGCTGGGTCTCAGCACCGGGTTCAAAGTTGTCCCTCAAATTCTTCCCATTACTTTCGAAAATTATACAGCAAATACAGGCAACTATCTCATTCTAAGCCATGAGGAATTGATCAATGGAGCTGTGGGAAATGGGCAGGTGCAGTCATATGCAGATTACAGAAGTTCTTCAGATGGGGGATCATTCAATGTCACAGTGGCGGATGTTCGACAGATATATGATCAGTTTGGATGGGGAGTAGACCGTCATTTCATAGCCTTGCGCAATTTTTTCCATTACCTGCACAAAAATGCGGCGCCTGTAGAACACATTTTATTGTTGGGTAAGGGGCGTGATTTCCGCGCATTGCGCACACCGGCACAAGTGGCTGCAGCAGCAAGCAGTTTTTTTGTTCCCACCTTCGGGGGCCCCGGAGCGGATATGTTGCTGGTCTGTGGAGATCAGTCCGTTTATCCGCTGTATTCCCTGGGCCGCATCCCTGCTGTGAATGGGGAAGATATCCGGGTATATCTCGACAAGGTAATAGAATACGAAAATGCACAACGCTATCCGATTGCAGAAGCAGATCGTTTTTGGCAGAAGCGGGTGTTGCATTTGAGTGGAGGGACATCGGCAGCGGAGCAGGCGCAGTTGAAAGGGATAATGGAAAGAATAGGAAATGAACTGGAAAGCAATTCTTTTGCAGCTAATCTATTTGCATATGCCAAATTATCATCAGACCCTGTTGAAGGAAATGTTCCTCAGGAAATTTATGGCTTGATCAATGGAGGAATTAGCCTTTTGTCTTTTTTGGGACATTCAGGAAGTACAACTATCGATTTCAATATTGATAATTTCGCGCAAATACAAAACAAAGGAAAATACCCTGTATTTCTGGCCTTGGGTTGCAGTGTCGGAAATGTTCATACTCCGGAAAAAAGTTATGGTGAACGATTTACTTTTAATCCAAATAAAGGAGCAATTGCTTTTATTGCATCTTCAGGTTTAGGATATCCAAGTATCCTCGAGAACTACAGCAGGAAGTTTTACGAATATTTCGGTAACCCTTCAAAAAGCAATATAGGCACGACTTTAATGGAAGTCCATCGGGAGTTTAGTGGCACCGGCAATCGTTTGTTTCAGGAACAGCTGGAACAAACTACTATTAATGGAGACCCTGCTTTGAAATTGAATATTCAGGAAGGACCCGACTTCACATTTGACTATTCCACAGCAAAAATTCAGGAAGGCAGCATCAATATAACCCAGGATAGTTTTCATTTTAGTGTGGACATGATCAATATCGGGAGCGGAATCACAGATAGTGTTGAGATCCAAATCGATCATGAATTTCCTGATGGAACAATTGATAGTAAGCTAATAAAAATTGCCGGTATCGGGTACAGAAATCAGTTATCTCTGAAGCTTCCCGTTCGAGGGGATAAAAGTCTTGGGGTAAATATTTTGAAGATAAAAATAGATCCGCAATTACTCATTCCCGAAAAGCCCGATACAGATGCGCGGGAAAACAACACACTACAAAACAACCTTAACCAGGAGGGATTCCGATTTTTCATTTTTGGAATCAATGCAAGCCCTGCATTTCCCCCCAATCTGGCACTCTTAAAAAATCCAGATATTACTTTGACCGCTTTTACGGGAAATCTATTTGCTCCGGAAAAAGACTATGTTTTTGAAATTGATACAATTCAGTCATTCAGCAGCGATTGGAAAGAGCGCACAAAAATTAAATCAAGAGGTGGTGTCATCAGATGGAAGCCCGACTCTCCTTTACAAAATTTCAATACTTATTATTGGCGAGTGAGTTCAGACAGTATTTCTGCGGATGAAACATATAACTGGGAAAACGCCTCTTTTTCTATATCATTTGATGAGGGAGAAGGCTTAAGTATGAGACATCACGACCAGCTTAGGAAATTAAATAATCCATCTTTAGCATTAAATGATGCCAATGTTTGGGAGTTAGGGACCCTCAACAGAGGTCTTGAAATAAAAAATGCAATATATATAGGAGTATCTCTGCCAACAGGGGCTATAGATGGTTTTAATTTTGGCTCCATGTTTCCTTTCAATGTTTTGTCAGAGGGGGTAATTGTTCAAGTTATTGATCCGGAAACAGGCTTACATTGGAGAAATCCTCCGGGAGGGCGATTTGGTGCTTTGAATACTACGGCATCTACCAACATGCTTACTTTTCCTTTTAATACAAAACTTAGACCACAGCGGGACTCTTTATTAAAACTGCTCAATGAAATAGTCCCGGATGGACATCCTGTTGTGATTTATTCCATATTGCGCACTGCGGCTTCCTCCTTTGCACCTGAAGAATGGGCTGCAGATTCGCTCGATAATAATGGCTTAAACCTTTTTAATATCCTTGAAAATGAAGGAATTCAAAGTTTGAGAAGTTTAGAAAATGAAGGCTCCAAAACTTTTTTAGCGGCATATATCAAAGGAGAAAAAGTGCTTTACGATGAAGTTGTTTCTCAACCTAATGATGTGCTTGATTTTTTATTTCCGTATCAGGAAAGACAAGCCAGAGGAAGTGTTAAATGGGAATCCGGCGCCGGTCTGCAACAAATAGATAGTATTAAATGGAAAATTACGCCTTCAGTTCTGAGTGAGAATGATACTGTGAAAGTCAAAATAACCGGCGCTGATATTGATGGGCAAGTGGTGTTCTCTGAAATTATACAGCAGGAGCACGAGCATTTCCTTTTGCTTGATTCAAGCTTGGAAATAAGTACACTGGAACTGGAGTTAGAATCCTATAATGCAGGGAGGATCACTGGTCAGCTCAAATCATGGAGTATTATCGGTGGCGGACTTCCTGATTTGCTGATATATAATAAAGAAAAAGATTTTACGATAATTGATACCATTCCGGAAGGCCAGTTGTACAAGCTGCAATTGGTTGCAGAAAATGTAGGTTGGCTAGCTTCTGATTCCTCCTGGCTGACTATAAGGTTGAGACAAAATAATGAGATTGTTAAAGAGTATTCTGTGAGAATTAATCCCATGAATCCTTTTTCACCTCAAACTATTAATCAGGATGTAGAAACGCTTAACCTGAATGGATTAGTTCAGGTAGAATTGTATATCAATCAAACCAGAGAACTCCGTGAATCAAGATATAATAACAACTTTAGCACTTTCCTTTTTTATGTGGAAGGCGATGCCAGAAATCCTCTTTTAAGGGCTTATTTTGACGGCATTGAAATCATGGATGGAGATTTGGTCTCTGCAAAACCGGAGATCAAAATTTCACTGCTGGATGAAAATCAATATAAATTATTGCAGGATACCTCGCTCTTTGTGATTCAGTTACTGGTGCCGGGAAGCACTGCATGGACAGACATTTCATTTTCAAGTTCAGAATTATTATTTATACCTGCTGAAGAAGGTAAAAAAAATGAGGCAAGCATCATTTACAAACCGGAATTCCTGCTCGACGGGGATTATCATTTAAGAGTGAGTGGAAGGGATGCAAGCGGAAACAGTTCCGGAACGCAGGCTTTTCAAAAGAGATTTCAGGTGATCACCAGACAGATGATTTCCAGCCTGCTCAATTATCCCAATCCATTCAGTACGCAAACAAGATTTTTGTATACCCTGACCGGTTCTGATTCTCCCGAATTCTTTAAAATTCAAATCTATACAGTAGGAGGACAACTTGTTCGGGAAATTGATCATTTGGAAATCGGTCCCCTGAAGGTCGGAACCCACCTGACTGATTTTGTCTGGGATGGCAGGGATGCATATGGAAATCAACTGGCGAATGGTGTCTATATCTATCGAATGCATTCAAAAAACAGTTCCAGAGAAGATGTAGATCACTATGAGACACGCTCGGACGAGTTTTCTACCAATGGATGGAGTAAAATGGTGATACTGAGATGAGTGAGAATCCTCAAAAATCAAGTTATTTAACCGAAAGAATTTATTCTCCTGAGCCTGCAATCAGAAAGCCTGTCGCATTCCTTCATGACATTGGAAAAGACTTCAGATTATCACTTGATCTTGGTTATTCGCTGTTCATCAAAGACATTAAAGCTCAGTATCGGGTGGCCTTTCTGGGCCTTTCCTGGTTACTAATATTACCGGCAGTTCAAATTTTGCTTTGGTATATTTTATTTCAGAATAAAATCATAAACTCCGGTGCTGAGGCCGTAAACTATTTGGCATATATGTCCAGTGGAATAATTCTGTGGACCATTTTTTCAGAAGCAGTCAATGCACCGATTATAAATGGTGCAAATACAAAATCCATTCTGGTTAAACTGAATTTTCCCAGAGAAGCCATTATTGTAAGTGGTATATATCAAGTATTGTTAAATGCAGGTATTCGAAGTGTTTTATTATTGGTTATGCTATCTTTTTTCTCATTTAAACCTGATTGGAATCTACTACTATTTCCATTGAGTATAGTGTCGCTGATCATAGCAGGGACGGTCATCGGGATGTGTCTTTTTCCCTTTGCTATGCTTTATTCAGATGTAAACAAAGCTTTACCCATTGTATTACAACTTGGAATGTTTGTAAGTCCGGTCGTCTTTATTCCCGGAGAAAATGGACTACTATCTAAAATAATTCAAATAAATCCGCTTTCTGTACTTATAGAGTCGGGAAGATTTGGAGCCACGGGATTGGGTAATCCTTCTTTAACTGCATTCTTTGTCACCGGTTTACTTAGCATAGGTTTTCTGGTTTTATTGTGGATCATTTACAGAATTACGCTTCCCATTATCATTGAGCGCATCAGCTCCTAATACGAAAGTGCTGATATGTCTGATCATCTAATACAAATAGAAGGCCTGTCAAAAAAATACTGTAAGGACTTACAAAAGTCCTTATGGTATGGTTTGCAAGATTCATCCAGAGAGATTTTCGGCATTTCCAGGAATTCGGAATTGCGGTCAAAGGAGTTTTGGGCATTGCAGGATATCAACATACAATTGAGGAGAGGAGAATGTCTGGGATTGATCGGTCAAAATGGCGCCGGCAAAAGCACACTTCTCAAAATTTTGAATGGCATCATAAAGCCGGACAAGGGCAAAGTCACTATGAGAGGTAGAGTTGCTGCAATTATTGAGTTGGGAGCAGGATTCAATCCAGCATTGACAGGCAAAGAAAATATTTATGCTAATGGGGCTATTTTAGGCTTGAGAAAACTTGAGATTGATCTATTGTACGACTCTATTGTTGATTTTTCAGAATTAGAGCATTTCATCCATAGTCCTGTGAGATATTATAGTTCAGGAATGAGAGTTCGACTGGGATTCTCCATAGCAATTCACTTAAAGCCTGATATCTTACTTTTGGACGAAGTACTTGCTGTAGGTGATATAGGATTTAAGATTAAGTCGCTCAATGCGATGGCAAACCTAATTCAGGAAACAGCAGTAATTTTTGTAAGTCACTCTGTGGATCAGATAGCCCGGATTTGTAGTAGCGTTTGCCTTCTTGAAAATAGTAAAGTGGCTTACCTGGGAGAGGATATTTCTTATGGAATATCACAATATGAAAAGACAAGTCCATCTCCGGGAACTGAATACATTCATGATGGATGGGCTATCCTTTCCAATATTTCCATAAATGAAATACCTCTAAAGGAATCTGGTTTATGTAAAATCCCATTTGGACATAATTTACAAATTCAATTTGAGCTTAAACTTAATAGCAACATTGAGCAATTTACTATAAAAGTAGAATTTGCGGATAGTAGTAACCGAATTATTGCCCACTATCATAGTTTACATCGTAGTGATGCCATGAGAAATATTTCATTTGAAAAAGCCTGTGATCTCAATATTCCAAATTTGAATTTTACGGATGGGTTATATAAAGTTCACTTTTTTATAATGGATGCGGAAGGGATTCAACAATACTATTGTTACAGGAATATGTTCCCTCTTGAAATGACAGGATCCGGTCATCAGGTGAAAGGTTTTTCTTCGGTATTGCTGGATGGAAAAATTACATCAGGTAAAAATTTAGAAGCTATTCCAACAAAAAGTAAGCTATGATAGGTGTATGATAATTGAAAATAATCTTACAGTAATTATACGAAGTGTTCATGAGAGGACAGAGTCTGCTTGTTATAATCTAATTCTGGAGCAAGGGGTTTCAGCTGAGCAGATTTTTATAATACACGAAACACCTTTCAGTTCTGCTTTACACAAAGCTTATACAATTGGTATTGATCAGGGAAAAAAATGGACCATGTGTGTAGATGCAGATGTACTCCTGAGACCTGGAATTATCTCACAAATTGTACAACTGGCTGATAAAATGCCGGAACATGTTTTTGAAACGCAAGGCATGATTCTGGATTATTTATTTGGTGGCCCCAAAGAAGGAGGAATTCATTTATATAGAACTAATTTATTAACCCAGGCTATACGCTTTACAAATGAGGCAGAATTTAAACATCGTCCTGAAAATCACATTTTATTAAAAATGAAAGCAGAAGGTCATCCATTTCAGAGATTAAATTTAGTGGTTGGCTTGCATGATTTTGAGCAATTTTATAAGGATATTTTTCGAAAGTGTTTTGTACATTCTTATAAACACACAAAATTCATAGCTCTCTTATTACCATACTGGAAATCAAGAGCTGATCACTCTAAAGATTTTATTATTGCAAGAAAAGGGCTAATTGCTGGTCTAGAACACAGAAAAAAATTGATTACGATTGATGAAACTTATTCTGAAATAAAGAAACAATTTTCCGGACTCCAAATTTCAGAAAAAAAAGAATTAAATATTAGATGGTCAGGAGAGAAAGTTAATCAAGTTATTGATACTTGGTCCCTATCAGAAGACTTCACTGTCTTTTTTCCTCAAAATGTAGACTATTATTATGATGTAGCAGATAATCGTTCATTGAAAAGTAAACTTAGATCTATGAATGTAATTCCATTCTATTATAGGCCCGTCTGGATTATCGGAAAAGGCCTTCAAGTTATTAGTAGAAAATTGCTAAACATTACAAATAGATAAAATCAATTTTGAAACTTAATCGTAGGATATTCATCAGTATTATTATTCCCTGTTACAATGTGGAAGAATATATATATGAGTGCTTACAATCGGTGATTGCCCAATCATATCCACATTATGAAGTCATCATAGTTGACAATAACTGCTCGGATAATACGATGAGCATTGTTCAAGAATTTATAACTAATAACAATCATATATACATTAGAATTGCCCATGAAAAAAAGCAAGGTGTATCTATTGCAAGGAATACGGGGCTACAACTCTCTAAAGGAGAATGGATTCAGTTTTTGGATGCAGACGATTTATTACTTCCGGACAAGATTGAACATCAGGTTAATCTAATTACAAATGATGTGGATCTTATAGCCGCGGCAACTGTGGAAAGAAATATTGATGGAACAGAAGTAATTACACACCCAAACAAAAATCATCTTTTCGGATTAATTGAAGGATACAGATCAGTTGGATCAACATGTTCAAATTTGTGGAGAAAAAATACATTAGTTTCTCTTAATGGATTTGATCCCGAACAAAAATCAAGTGTAGAAATTGATATAATGTTTAGGTTGTTCACTGCTGGGGCTAAAATCAAAATTGACAATGAACCGAAAACGGTCATTCGAAAACGAGTGTCCGGTCAAATAAGTCAAGGTAAAGCTTCTGAATTAGCCAAAAACTGGTTACAGCTAAGACTCAGACAAATTTTTTATTTAATGGAGCATGAAATTGAATTTGCTACGAAAGAAGATGTTAGGGTTTTATATAATAATATTAGCTCCAAATTATATATCCAATATCAAGATTATCCGACATTAAGCCATGAACAATATCATACAACTATTGAAGTTTTTTTTGACAAATACAAGTCTTTATTACCACTTAAAGAAAAGGTGAGATTGTATCTATACAAAAGGCTAGGATATATTAATGTGAGAAGACTTTTAAAACTATTTAAGTGATCACCGTCATCATCCCGGTTTACAATGCTGCTGCATTTGTAGAAGAAGCTGTGCAATCAGCTCTCAGGCAGCCGGAGGTGACAGAAATTATTTTGATTGAAGATGGCTCTCTGGATGAATCATTAACTATTTGCGAGGAACTCAGCAAAGAAAATGAGATGGTTACTTTACTTAAGCATTCTGAAGGAAAAAATAAAGGAGCGGGAGCAAGTAGAAATCTTGGCATTCAACATGCAACCAAAGAATGGGTAGCTTTTTTAGATGCAGACGATTTTTATTTGGAAAACAGGTTTAAAAATGCCCTTCAATACATACAAATGCATCCTGAAACAGATGCCCTCGGTGAACCAATTGGAGCAATATTCCATGATGAAAAAGGCAGGAATCAATACCTGGATCATTTACGACTATCGCACAATACGACTGTTTCTGACCTTGTTACCAAAGTAAATATTGATGTAAATACCAAAGAAACTTTTGAGACTTTACTTCTTTCAAATGCTGGAAGTCAATCCATTATTGGCTTGATGGTAAATAAAAGAGTGTTTCAAAAAACTGGTCTAATTAATGAAAAACTTACAATTGCACAGGACACCAATTTTCTTCTTAAACTAGCTTATTGTTGCAATTTTAAATGCCTGTCAGATGTGCCGCCCATTGCTATCCGCCGAATCCACTCCGGTAATCGTTGGAATGCGTCTTTGAAGAGACGATTGTATTTTTATTCCCTTCATATTCAAGATATATACCATTTTGTAGAAGAAAGCAAAATATCGAAGAAGGCTGCCAAAAAACTTGTATGGGCATATGTTAGAAGTCATAGGGTTGAATATTTTCAAACAAATAGTATGTTGTTGAAAATCCTTTACGCTTTGTATAGTTACATTTACCTGATTCGATATAATCGGCCTCTTTTAATAAAAGCATACATTTGAGTTATGCACCCACGAGTTGAGGTTTCCATAATCATTCCTGTTTTAAATCAAGTAAACAATCTGGAAGAGAGCCTGAATTTACTTTTCAGGCAGAATTATCCTAAAAGGAATATTGAAATAATTGTTATAGACAATGGCTCTACCGACGGCACCTGGGAAATGCTTCAGCAAATAGAAGGTATTAAAATACATCAAATTCCCGATCCTAAAAGCCCTTATGTTTGCAGAAATAAGGGGATAGAAATTTCATCAAAGGAGTGGCTGTTGTTTCTGGATTCAAAAATAAAAATAGAAGGGTCAGAATGGTTGGATCACTTTATAGGTATTGACCCCGATCCCCAAAAAATATATTATGCCAGAATTTTACCCATCACGCAACACCTTTCCATAAGTCAATGGTGTGAGATGATCTCGTTTTTTACTTTTAATTCTTTGGCAAAGGAAGGATTAAATGGAGTGGCAGGTTGTTTCCTGGCTCATAGGAAATCTTTTTCAATTGTTGGAGATTTTATTATTAATAGAAGTGGTGGGGATACAGAATGGTCAAAGAAAGCCATTTCAATTGGTTACATTGTTACTGCAGTTTGGGATTTTCCAGTATTTTATGCTCCCAAAAAACATGGCGAATTGATTAGAAAATTGGTTCGCATTGGAGTGAGTGACCGAACATATTTCCTTTCAAAAGATGGGTCAGTTTTTAAATTCTACTTCAGAAGGATTTTGGAGATGAGGCCCCCAAATCCAATACGGATTTACAAGATTTTAAAAAGTGAAGACTTGCATCAAAAAAATCTTTTGTGGTATTTTAAAGTCATATTTACCACATGGTACTACCGCATTTATCAAAAGCTCATAACACTTAATTTGATAAATGGACAAAGTGATTAATCCTCCTGGTGTCAAAGGAACTCCCTTTTTCTCTATCATCATTCCCACAAAAGACAGGGAAAGACAACTGCTTCGATGCCTTGATTCAGTATTGAACCAATCGTGTTCCAACTATGAAATTCTTTTAGTAAATGATGGTGAGGCATTTGCATTGCACCATATCAATACTACGGATGAAAAACTGGTTCTTTTACATTCAGGGAATATGGGGGTAAGTGCAGCAAGAAATGCTGGACTTAAGAAGTCAACAGGACTGTATCTGATTTTTCTGGACGATGATGAATATTTAGAATCAGATCACCTGGAAACGCTTTATCAATTTTACACTCTTGGAGTTCATGAGAATACTATTTGTAAAACAGGAACTATTTTAATCCGGGAGAACGGTTCAAGAGATAAAGAAGGCAATTTCAAATCAGACCGACATCTGCTCCCTCAAGTATGGAAGTATGGAGCATCCATGAGTGACTATTGTTTTCCTTCCGCGTTAAAAGAAATTATTGAGTTTGAAACGAACTATCCGGTTATTGAAGATTTTGTTTTTTTAAACAAGGCTCTTTGTCTGTTCCCTTCTACATTTATAGCAAGCTTCGGCGTTATTATCGAAGATCATGGCAAGCGTATATCATATCTTAAATTCAGAAATCCAGGGATAAATTATTTTAAAGAACTGTCTGCCATTGAAGGCGCGATTGAATTTCAGCGCACTCATTCTAAAACGTCTCCTGTTCCTTTGGTAATGTGCCTTAAAAAGATTATCAGCTGTACCTATGCCTATTTTAAATACGCGGTTAAGAACAAGGAAATGATGAACGCACTAAAAATTTTGTTTAGAGGCTTTCTATCATTCATCAAAGTTTTAATCAAAAGGAGCTCTTCATTTCAAAGTTGAATATCAACTTTTCACGCCCTTCCCCCCCTCACAAACAAGGTATTCTCCCGCTCTCCCATTTTGATTTCAATCAATTTTCTTGTATCCGGATCATATCGATAAGGAACAAAACTTTTAGGCACCAATAATTGCCAGATTAGATGAAGATTATCCATGTTTTTGTCTGTTAATGTCTCGCATTGAATTACCTCCAGTTCTGGATTATCAAGGTACGCTCCCAACCCATTTAATACTCTGAGCTCGTGACCTTCGACGTCGATTTTGATATATTGCGGACAACGCTTCAGGATGGAGTCCAGCCGATAAACCGGCACTGATATGACAGCAGTAGCTTCATCATGATTGGCTTCCACTACAAAGGTGTTTTGTGAAGAATCACTTTGAAATAAAAGCTCTCCATCCTGATCACTAGCCCCAGCTTGCAGTATCTCCACTTTTACTCCAAGTCTGTTGAATTCCACCTGCTCCCGGAGTACAGCCACATTGGCAGGCCACGGTTCAATTGCCAGAACTTCTGCCTGACAAACTCCGGCAGCCAGCAAGGAATATGCTCCCAGATTAGCACCCACATCTACAAAGTAGTCTCCCTGGTTCAGCCGATCTAACAAAAAAGTCATTTCTTCAAATTCTGACAATCCAAAATAGACCTGTGCACTAAGGCTATGATACCCTTTACGGATCTTGAGCTGAAGCGGAAATTTCCACCTGAAAATCCAATTGCTGCCCAGTATGCTGATGTTCCAATGCATTAAAAACGCATGTGCAAAAGCCTTCCATCTCCGACCTTTATTTCCGGGGTGTCCCCCTATTCGCCGCAGTATATTAAATGCTTTTTTCATGGAAGCAGGAAATAGAGAACTAAAGCTGACAAAATGCGGATCAATTACTCTCCCCTCCTTCTATCCCAAAAAGCTTCTCCTTTTTGATCAAATCGGCAATACCCGGTGGTACCATTTCTTCCCATCCAGGTTCGTTATTACGCAGAGATCTGAGCACTTCTTTGGAATATACTTGCAGAATTTCAGGCGTGAAGTCTTTTATATCTACGATATGTTTATTTTGCAAAAGATGCAAATAAAGGTACTGCATCCCGTCAGGAACGGGTAGAATGGCGGCTTTAAGCAATTTACCACTCTCTTCTTCATAGGCAGGATAGGCATATATCCTTACTTTTTTGGAAAATAAATCTCCAAATGAAGCTATCAGCGCTCCATCTTTATTTTGATCAAATTTTTCCTGAATTATATCTTTTAAGTGCCAGATACTCATGACAAATCCGACATTCTGAATTTTGTAATCCAGCAAATAAGTGATGAGTTTCTGATGTTGTTCACAATTGGAAATCACCACCACCTGATTCAAGGCCGCCAAAGTAGTTACTCTGTCCAGAAAATCTTTTTTATCGATGGAGCCTTTGGACCGCAGATCTCCCAATGTGATTTCTGTCAGCAAATAAGCATCATCATCATGCAGGTCTTCTCTGAATTGTTTCAAGCCGGAATTAAACATCTCCCAGTTGATTACAGTCACCGGTCTGAATCTGCTTCGAACGATTAAAACGGATTTCTTATATAAAAACTCTGAAACCTGCACGCATTTGCCCTCCGGATTGAACATCACAACATCTGTCAACCCCAGCCTAACCATGTCCAAACAGAGCAATCTATGGTTGACATGCTCAAATTCAGGGCCTTCCACATTAATCATATCTATGAAGATGCGGTCCTTCAGATTGTCCATCAGAGATGAAAGAAAGCGCTGCATGTCATCTCTGAAATAATAACAGGCATAAATCAGATTGACACCCAGAATTCCTATCGCATCTTGTTGCAGTCTGTTGTCATTGTCCAGCATCCGGGCATGCAAAACCATATTGTTGGGAGCGACATTTGGATCTGTCTGAAACCGAAGTCCCATCCAGCCATTTCCTTTGATCGTACGTTGGTAATTTATGGCTGAAACCGTATTGGCAAATGAGAAAAAACTCGTCTCCGGTCTTTCTTCCCGAATCCGTTCCTCCATCAATTCATATTCATGATCCAACATTTTGTATATCCTGGCCTCTGAGACATATCTTCCACTTGGTTCTCTGCCGTAAATGGCATCTGAATAGGTCTTGTCATAGGCTGACATGGTCTTAGCAATAGTACCGGAACTTCCTCCAGCCTGAAAGAAGTACCTGGCGACTTCCTGACCTGCTCCGATCTCTGCAAAAGTCCCATAAATATGAGGATCCAGATTGATCTCCAGTGCTTTCTGTTCTGTCTCTAATATTGCTTTCGGCATGCAGGGTAATTTTTCTAATGTCAATTTTTTAGATCTTTTCTCTAATGCGAGAAATGGAACTGTCTGCAAAACTAGTTATAAGTCCCTTGCTCTGCTAAAGTTTTCTGTTAAGTTTTTGGATTTGAAATGAAGCAACGTATTTAGGGACTGAGTTAAGATAGGCTGCGCCTGCGGGTTTAATTGTAGAGATCGTGTGTGCCGCTGCGCTACTGGATAGTTCGTTACAGTTGAACAGCCGGGTGGAGGTCGGCTACGCCAGATAGATTCGAATAGAGATCGTGTGTGAGCTGCGCTTTGCTTGCTCGTGTGAGCTTGCTGCATTCTGCAGCGCGGGATGTGGTTCGCAAAGCTCACGGAATGAATTGTGAGTGGTGTGTGAGAGTGTGGAAACAGCCAGAAGAGAGTTATGTGTTATGAATGATGAGTTGAACACACACAGCCCGTGTGGGTAAAGTGATAAGTATGTGTAAGAAAAAAACTTACGATATGCTTTGTTGTTTTGATCGCCATCGGCGATCATTGGCTGTTACACATCCCGTGAACGAAGTGAACCACATCCCGCTCGGCCGTAGGCCGCAAGCTCACACGAGCCGGGCTTCGCCCGAGCTCACACACCGGGCCAGGAGCTTTCTTCTACGCGCCCTAGGCGCGCTCCTCAGGCTGTTCTCTCACAGCTCGTAGCTAAAACTAAGCGTCGTAATTAATCTCAATCTGATGCGTCAATGCTCTGGATTGGCATGTCAGAATGTATCCATTGGCCACTTCGTCATCATCCAGCGCCAGGCAGGTATCCATTTTAACTTGTCCACTGACCAGTTTGGCCATGCAGGTCGAACAAGCGCCTGCACTGCAGGAATAAGGGGGATCCAGTTTTTGCAAAATCAATCCTTCCAAAACAGTCTTTTCTGCGGGGATTTTAACTTGTGAGGTATGGCCATTGAGTGTCACTGTCAATTCCACTGCCCCGTCAAAAGGAGCCGGGCCATCCGTCCCTACTGGCGTTGCAGATACGAAATACTCTTTGTGCATTTGTGCTTTTTGAACGCCCTGCTTTCTAAGCTCTGCCTCCACTTTTTCTATCATTTCACCCGGACCGCAAAGGAAAAACTCCGATTTCTTCTTGCCGGCAGGATAGCGGGAAAGCAATTTTCCGGCAATTTTTCCATCTATACGACCTGCAAGTGCATCGCTGGTTTTTCTGAACCATCCACTCATTCCACCACTGCTTTTTCCCTGGCCTGAGTAAATGTATTCCATGATGAACTGACCTTCATACTTTTTGGCCATGGAGTCCAGTTCATCCTTGAAGATCACCGCAGTTTCTTCTCTGTTTCCATAAAAAAGGTGAACTGTAGAAAGTGGCTCCACTTCCAGTGTTGTTTTGATCAGTGACATGAGCGGTGTGATGCCGCTACCTGCCCCAAACATGTAATAAAACTTTTGTTGCTCAGGATGCAAAGGCGTGAAAAAATGACCGTCCGGATGTGAAACTTCCAGGACATCTCCCTCTTTCAGCTGCTCATTGAGATAAACGGACATCGTTCCTCCTGAAACTTTTTTCACCGTAAATTTCAGCATATCTTCCAGTGGACTGCTTGACATGGAGTAGGACCTTCGAATTTCATCTCCGCCAAATTCGTGTTTGATGGTAATGTATTGCCCCTGCTTGTATGCGAAGGATTCCTTAAGATCTTCAGGTATACCGAGTATGATGGAGACAGTGTCGCCTGTCTCGCGAATGATTGATTGTACCTTTAATTTATAAAATGTCTGAACCATATTTTTAATTTACTACTGCAGCTAAACACAGGTTTTTCAAGAAAGATGGCAAAAATAACTAATTTCGCCCTCTGTTTTAAAATTACGTACTCACATTGCATATGAGCCTCACATTATCTATCGTAATTCCAGCCTACAACGAAGGTCCGACCATTCATTTTATCCTGGACAAAATCAAGGACGTCACACTGATGAATGATATTCAGAAGGAAGTAATCATTGTCAATGACTGTTCTACAGATCATACAGAATCTTCCATTCTACAATACATAGATGCCAATCCTGATCTGCCCATCAGCTATTACAAGCATGAAGTCAATCAGGGGAAAGGAGCTGCCCTGCATACCGGGATTGCAAAAGCAAAAGGAAATTATGTAATCATCCAGGACGCAGACCTTGAATATGATCCCAGAGAATATAACAAATTATTAAGGCCAATACTGGAAGGATATGCAGATGTAGTGTATGGCTCGAGATTCATGGGAGGAAATCCGCACAGAATATTATTTTTCTGGCATTCAATCGGGAATAAGTTCCTGACCTTTTGGTCCAATGCATTTACCAATCTCAACCTCACTGATATGGAGACCTGCTATAAACTGTTCAAGCGGGAACTCATCCAAAACATCCAGCTTCAGGAAAAACGCTTTGGTTTCGAGCCGGAAGTAACTGCCAGAATTGCGCGGATACCCAATATCAAGATCTACGAGGTGGGTATCAGCTATTACGGCCGTGGATACGCAGAGGGTAAAAAAATCGGCTGGAGAGATGGGGTGAGGGCTTTGTATTGTATTTTGAGATACAATTTATTTGTCCGCTGATTACACTGGCAGCACTATCCCGATTGCATTCGGCATACATGTGACAATTACTGGCGTCACACCCAGCCATTCTCCATCAGCCTCCACGTCGATGGCTTCTCCACTGGGGGCATAATCCAGAGTGATAGACACCTGCTGTGCATGATCCACTAATGGGTGATGAATCAAAGTTCCCGAAAATAATCTGTACAAATTAGCAGCCAGGCGCCATACAGGCATTTGTCTGATCAGTGTAACGCCCAATAAACCATCATCAGGTCTCGCATGAGGCACAACACGCATTCCATTACCTGAATATGTGGTAATCCCGGCATTGACACTAAAAAATGAATCTTGTCTCCAGATTTTTCCTGCCTCATCCGAGACAATTGTTTCAGAAGCTTTGTAACTGAAGAGTCCTTTTGCCACTGTCAGCAAATAAGATGCTTTCCCCCACTTTTTCTTCTCTCCTGACTGGAGCTTTTTAGCTACATATCCATCGTATCCTGCACCGAAAACATTGATAAAAAAATGTGTTTTACCGTTTTGAGGAAAGAATAATTTGCCGGCATCCTGCACATGCATTTTTCCGGTTTGAAGAATATTGTTTACCGCCTGATATCCGGTAGGAAATTTGTAATACCTTGCCCAGTCATTTGCTGTACCGAGCGGTACAATTGCAATATAGACCTCATTTGCAGGGATTAATAATTGCTTTAAAATTCCATTTACTGCCTCATGTAAGGTGCCATCTCCTCCCACAACCAATATAAATCTATATCCTTTCCTAATTCCCTCAATGGCAAGTTCCCCGGCGTGTCCTTCATATTCCGTTTCGGATAGCTCAAACCTCAGTCCAATAGCCTCCCATTCCTTCAAATATCCGGGAAGTTTTTTTCTGCAAGTGTTGGATTGTGCCGTTGGATTCGCAATAATCCACCAGGATCTTTTATCGGAAGAAGGGTGCTGATCTTTCATGTATTCTGTTTGTTGATCGGAAAATAGTATTTTTCCAAAGATCAAATTGTATTTTTGGGCACATGAGATGGATAACATCCAAATTAAAATATCGAATCCCCCTAATATGCCTATACTAAGTCTCCGTGATGTCAACAAAGCCTATACCAATCACAAAGCCGTTGACAATGTCAGCTTTGAAATGCCAAAAGGCTGTATTTTCGGGATGCTGGGCCCCAATGGCGCAGGAAAAACTTCCCTCATTCGCATTATAACCTGTATCACCAGAGCTGATAGTGGTACTATTTTCTTCGATGGAGAAGTCCTTAATGAACGACATCCTGAAATGATAGGCTATATGCCTGAAGAGCGGGGATTATATAAAAAAATGAAGGTTGGCGAGCACTTGATTTATCTTGCAGTGCTCAAAGGCATGCCTGTACAGACTGCAAAAAAAGAAATTGCAGTATGGATGGAAAAGTTTGACATCGATTCCTGGTACAACAAGAAAATCGAAGAGCTTTCCAAAGGTATGCAGCAAAAGATTCAGTTTATTTCTACTGTAGTACATAAACCCAAGCTCCTGATTCTGGATGAACCTTTCTCGGGATTGGATCCCATCAATGCCAATCTAATCAAAGACGAAATCAGCAATCTCAACAATGAAGGAATCTCTGTCATTTTCTCCACCCACAGAATGGAGCAGGTGGAAGAAATTTGTGACGAAATGGTCCTGATCAATAAAGGAAAAAACGTGCTCAGCGGCAAGGTGGCTGAAATAAAAGAGCGCTTTAAAGAAAATAAATTTGAAATCAGCTATTCCGGAAATATCCCGGGTGGGTTGATTAATCAGGAAACCCTGATTGAGTCAAAACCCGGCAGATTATTAGCTTCTGCTTCTTCTTTGGGTGAAATGAATCAAATTCTGGCACATTTGATCCAGAACGGCGTGGTCATCACCAAATTTGAAGAAATACTGCCAAGCATCAATGAAATATTTATCAAAACAGTAACTGCTTCAGGTGAAGCTGTCAAAATCGACTGAAAATAATGGATAAGTTGTGGATCATCATTAAGAGAGAATACCTTACCAGAGTAAAGCGAAAAGCTTTTATCCTGGCAACATTCCTGACGCCTCTGTTTTTTGGGATCTTCTTTGTAGTTATCACCATCATATTTGCTTATCAAAGTGATGATGTCAGAAAAATAATCATTCAGGATCCGGGCGAAGTAATGGGTAATGCAATGGCAGATTCAAAGTCCCTGTATTTTACTTTTTCTGATGAAACACTGGAAGAACTCAAAGTCCGGTACAACAATAAAGAATTTGATGGTATTCTTGTCATTCCTCCGGTGAAGGATCTGCAGTCCCGCAAATTTAAAGTTCAGTATCTCTCAGATGAACAGCTTGACCCTGAAAGCAATAGTGCACTGGAGTCAGAATTGGAGAAAAAGCTTCGTAAATATAAAATCAAAGAACTGGGTTTTGACCAGGAAAAGCTGGCCAGTCTGGAAGTTGCGATTACTATTGATCCGGATCAGATCAATAAAAAAGATGGACAGGAAGATGAAAAACTCTTCACCTCCCTTACTACTGCCGTGGCTGCAGCTATGGGTGGTTTGATGGGAGTCATCATGTATCTCATGGTATTCATCAATGGATCTATGGTGATGCGAAGTGTCATGGAAGAAAAAATGAGCAGGATCGTAGAGGTGATGATTTCGAGTGTGAAACCTTTCCAGCTGATGCTTGGCAAAATTATAGGAGTAGGCGCTGTAGGTTTGACTCAGTTTTTGATCTGGGCAATTTTGATTCCGCTCATCGGATTGATCGTGTCTCTCTTTATGGGAATTGACAGTAGCCAGCAGATGATGCCTCCGGGATCATCCGGAGCAGAAGAATTAATGGATTCCGGATTAAGTCCGGGACTTCTGATCGCAGAGATTCAAAGAATGAACTGGTTATTGATCATCCCTATGTTCATTCTGTTTTTTCTGGGTGGTTTCTTTATATATTCTTCCTTATTTGCTGCGGTTGGTTCAGCGATTGGAGATGACATGGGTGAAGGGCAATCCCTCACTATCCCTATAACTATTCCTGTAATTCTGGCATTTTATATCATGATAGTAGCTATCAGGGCTCCGAATAGCAGCCTCGCAGTCTGGGCCTCGATATTTCCGCTGTTTTCTCCAATTGTCATGCCTGCAAGACTGGCCTTCAATCCACCTGCCTGGCAGATTATACTTTCTGCAGGATTGCTGATCCTCTCTGTTTTCTTTTTTGTCTGGCTATCCGGAAGGATCTACAGGATTGGAATACTGATGTATGGCAAGAAGGCAACATTCAAAGAAATTGGAAAATGGTTGTTTAGTAAGGGGTAGTTTGGCTATTGGTTATTGGTCTTTTTGCTATTGGCGAACAGGTTCGTAGATGGCTTGTCAGATCTGTCCTATGGCTAGTATGCTCCAATCTCACCCCCTCCAATCCCATTTTTTCCCCCATCTGATCATTAAATGGACATAAAACGACCCAAAATTTTCTTTGTAAAGCAAAACTTCTATCTTTGCAGCGATTTTGAAAAATCAACCTTTTTAATCATATTTTCATAGTATACAACATGGCAAACGTTGGTCATATCAAGCAAATTATCGGACCTGTAGTAGACGTGAGTTTTGCAGGTGAAAACAACAAACTTCCTGAAATCTTCTCTGCTCTGGTAGTAAGAAGAGAAAACGGTGAAGAGTTGGTTCTGGAATGTCAGCAACACCTAGGTGAAGACAGTGTACGTACCATCGCGATGGACTCTACGGACGGTCTGACCAGAGGAATGGCAGTAACAGACACTGAAAGAACAATTTCAATGCCTACCGGAGACTCTATCAAAGGTCGTCTGTTCAATGTAATCGGACAGGCAATCGATGGTCTTCCTGCAGTGAATTCAACAGCAACTGCTTCTATCCACAGAAAACCACCTCGTTTCGAAGATTTGTCAACAGCTACTGAAGTACTTTACACAGGTATCAAAGTAATTGACCTTATCGAACCTTACTCCAAGGGGGGTAAAATTGGTTTATTCGGTGGTGCGGGTGTGGGTAAAACCGTATTGATCCAGGAATTGATCAACAATATTGCAAAAGGATATGGTGGACTTTCTGTATTTGCCGGTGTAGGTGAGCGTACAAGAGAGGGAAATGACCTTCTTCGTGAGATGATCGAAGCTGGTATCATCAACTATGGTGATAAATTCATCCATTCAATGGAAGAAGGAGGATGGGACCTTTCTCAGGTAGACATGAAAGGGCTTGAAGATTCAAAAGCAACATTCATCTTCGGACAGATGAACGA
The DNA here is from genome assembly GCA_022841345.1 of Saprospiraceae bacterium. GTDB lineage: Bacteria > Bacteroidota > Bacteroidia > Chitinophagales > Saprospiraceae > SLDF01. Next base: position 63,801 of record JALHRR010000003.1, on the reverse strand, counting down.
GCCTCCCGGAGCACGCGCAAGAGTAGCACTATCTGGTCTTACTATTGCAGAATACTTCCGTGACGGTGACATGAGTGACCCGACAGGAGGAAAAGATATACTTTTCTTTATCGACAATATCTTCCGTTTTACTCAGGCAGGTTCTGAAGTATCAGCCCTTCTGGGTCGTATGCCTTCTGCGGTAGGATACCAGCCAACACTGGCTACTGAGATGGGTCTGATGCAGGAGCGTATTACTTCTACGAAGAGAGGATCTATCACATCTGTACAGGCGGTATATGTACCTGCGGATGACTTGACTGACCCTGCTCCGGCAACTACATTTGCTCACTTGGATGCAACCACAGTATTGAGCCGTAAAATTTCTTCCCTGGGTATCTATCCTGCGGTGGATCCACTGGATTCCACTTCAAGAATCTTGGATCCGAAAATCCTGGGTGATGAGCATTACGGTTGCGCTCAGAGAGTGAAAAACACACTTCAGCGTTACACGGAATTACAGGATATCATCGCAATCCTCGGTATGGAAGAATTATCTGATGAGGATAAAATGATCGTACACAGAGCGCGTAGAGTACAGCGTTTCTTATCTCAGCCTTTCCACGTAGCAGAGCAATTCACTGGTATCCCGGGTGTATTGGTTCCGATCGAAGAAACTATCAGAGGATTCAATATGATCATGGACGGCGAAGTGGATGAATATCCTGAAATGGCGTTCAACCTCGTAGGTTCTATAGATGAGGCTATCGAAAAAGGTAAGAAAATGATGGCGGACGTCAACTAATCATTCAACAGGTTAATCAATCGATATATGCAAGTCAGTGTCATTTCTCCGGAATCAGAATTGTTTAGTGGTGAAGCTTCATCCGTCAAAGTGCCCGGCACGATGGGTGGTTTTCAGATTCTGAACAATCACGCACCGATCGTATCTTCTCTGACAGAAGGAATGATCGAGATCAAAACTCCTCAGGAAACTTTACAGTTTAACATCAACGGAGGTTTTGTCGAAGTGCTGAATAATCAGGTATCATTATTGGTAACCGGTGCTGACCTGAAAGTCTGATCCATTTAAATATAAAGGCTATATACAAAAGCCGGCTTTTCAATGATGAGAAGCCGGCTTTTTGATTTTGAAAAATAAATGCGATATTAGTTGTTTTTTTTTTTCAGTTTAGTTTATTTTTGTTTCACAAAATAATTTTATTATGAAAAATAATCTTAAATTCGGGATAATGATTGCAGTTTTGGCTGTACTTTCCATTGCTGTTTCAAATGCTCAATGTCTTCAGTACACTCCAGGGACTCAATCTGCTTATGCGATGAATGCCACAGGAGATTCATTGATAACAATGCAAGTTACACTTACTTCTGGAGGAGCAGCTACTGTAACTAGAAGTATAATTGCCTATTCCGGTACAGAACCCACGCCTACAACATTTATTTTAGGTCCGGGTAGAGATTGGATCACAACTTCCGCTATGGGAGACCCAATGGAACTGGAGTTAAAATCATCCTTATCCGGTGAAAGCTATTATTTGATTGGTTTTGATAATCCTAATGATTATAGAGCATTTGGTACAGGTGGTGATAAGGTCATTATTTCATGTGAATGTAAAGCAGGTTCAGGTATTTGCTCAGTTTCATATACAACCTCAAACAATACAACTTGCGTGTCTTGCGTGGCAGAAGAAAATTGTTCTAAATGTGAACAAAAACAAACAAAAGAAGGAACAGCTACATTGAGTGGATCTTCGCTTTTAATTAGAGCTACCAGTATTACTATTCAATAGCATTTATAGAGGTAATTGATTCTTAAAAAGCCGATATTCATTTCTGAACATCGGCTTTTTTAATACTATCTGTATTTAGATTTATATCATACCAAAAAACTGAGTTCCTCCAACAATTGCATCCTCTCCAAATGCAGAAACACCCTTTCGAATGAGGTAATGGTAACTTGTTCATTCAATGAGTAGTCTTCAGCTACTGAATGTGTGACCACAAATACAGGAATTCCACCCAAATCATTGGATGCGATAGAAGTACCTCTTGTAATATTTGGAGCATTGCTGAGCTTAATTTCTATTCCGGCGACCGGTTTCATACCTTTTGATAATACCAGGTCAAGTTCAGTTCCATCCTGAGTCCTGTAAAATGAAACACTTATATGGTCCTTTAATCTGCTGATGATCTGCTGAATAACAAAACTCTCCCATGAACTTCCTTTTCCTGCATAACCATCCAAAGATTCCTTATCTGCAATAGATGCAAGAGCGTGCAACATCCCTGTATCCCGGATATATATCTTGGGGGATTTGACCAGCCGTTTCTTCAGATTAGTCATTTGCGGTTCCAATCTTCTGATAATATATGCATTTTCAAAAAAGTCCAGATAACGTTTTAAAGTACTAACATCTACACCCAGCGAACCCGCGAGTTGGGAATAATTTAGTATTTGACCCTGCAAATGCGTGATCATTCTCAATAGATTTTTCAGGCGGATTGCTGAGACATTCAATCCCAATATCGCAAGTTCACGCTCCACATAACTTTGAACAAACTGCAATCTTACCTGAAAACTGATCTCATCATTTTCCTGAATCAGCGCCTCAGGGAATCCACCTCTCAGCCATAATTGATTGATTGAATAATGACTTTTTACTTCTTCAAACATAAAAGGGCTCAACTCAATATAGCCTATTCTTCCTGCTAAAGTCTCAGAACTTTGGGCAAATAATTCCGGGGATGCAGACCCAAGCAAAATGAATCTGCCTTTCACTCTATATCTGTCAATAACTGATCTAAGCAAAATAAACAGTGCTGGATTTCTTTGAATTTCATCAATGATGATCAGATTATCTTTTCGTTCGCTGAAATACAATTCGGGTGCACTGAGCTTCATTTGATCTTCATCAGATTCAAGGTCAAGATAAATCGCCTCCTTCCCAAATGAATCTGACAGCATCTGAACCAGTGTAGTCTTTCCTACCTGACGCGGACCGGTAATGCCCACACATGGGAAAATTTTCAAATATTGAAGTACTTTCTGAGAAATCAATCTGTTGAATTGCATCGTACAGGGCATTTAATCCTGCAATTTACATACATATTCCCACATTTACGGTATTAATCTGCATTTAACCCTGCAATTCTGGGAATGCATTCCCAAAATTGCAGGGTTATTTGGAGCTTACTGTTGGCTATCCTTTGGGAAAAACAAAAGCGGTGTCGGTGCTGAAAAAGATCAAGGCAGGGTCAGGTGTGAGTGAGGGTTAAATTTGCCAGTTTTTAGAGATCAAATTCGGATGAGGTCTAATGATAGAATTTCCAGTTCTTGCTACCATCTATGAAAAACTTGCAAATTAGTGGTGGGTGGGAAGAAGCTGCAAGCCGCAAGCTTCAAGCTTCAAGCTGAACAGCCGGGTGTGGGTTGTGTGTGTTTTGTGTGAACCCTATCCAGGCCTTTCCGTTGGGAAGGGAAAGGAGAACAGCCAAAACAACAGGAAGAAATGGAAACATGTCCGACATATAACTTGTCTGCCTGTATTGAGCGCCAGCTGTCACCTCCTAAATTTATTGGCTGCATAGCAGTCAATAAATTTAGGGGATGTCACCTTTTGCCACAGGCAAAGGATGTCACCTTGTGAGCGCAGCGAGCAAGATGTCACGCCGTGCTACGTTGAAAGCCTTTTGTATGTTGCTGCAAACAGAGGATACAGCCGGGGAGAATCCAAAAGCAGAATCAGGAGTCGAAACTGCTGTGTAGGGGCGATTCATGAATCGCCCCTACACAGCAGTTTCTTCGTTGTTAAGTATAAAGCCGGCTTTTGGCTTTTGGGAAACAGCCGGTGTGGGTTGTGAGTGTGAACCCTATCCCGGCCTTCCCTTGAAAACGGAATGAAGATCGGCCCCTGACTTTATCAAAATTTCGTGTCTCTTAGTGTCTTTTCGTGGATAAAAAAACAGGAATGCTGCTTATCAATGGTAATTCTCAGCCCGAAAAATGCTTCAGCATAATCACCTCTCTCGGAGTAAGCGGCCTGAATTTACCCCTTGGAAGATCTTTCTTGGTAAGTCCGGCATAGTAAGTCCGGTCAAGCGTCTTCACCTCATATCCAAAATGCTCGAATATCCTTCTTACAATGCGGTTCTTGCCAGAGTGGATTTCAATGATGATTTCCTTTTTTGCGCCTTCATCTGTATAGTGAATGGCGTCAACAACGACCAAGCCGTCTTCAAGCGTAAGCCCGGCCCGCACTTTTTCCATGTCATCTTCCCGCATCTTGCGATCAAGGGTGGCGAGGTATACTTTGGAAACTTTGTGAGATGGATGGGATAATTTCTGAGCAAGATCTCCGTCATTGGTGAGGAGTAATAATCCTGTAGTCAATCTGTCCAGTCTTCCTACCGGATAGATGCGCTCTTTGACCTGCTTTCCAATAATGTCGAGAACTGTCTTGCGGCCTTTCTCATCATCTGATGTGGTAATGGCGTCCTTGGGTTTGTTGAGCAGAATATATACCTTATTGATTTCAGGACGGATAACTTTGCCTTCGTACTCCACTATATCTTTTTCTTCAACCGTGGTTCCGGGTTCTGTAATGACCTGCTGATTGACTTTTACTCTGCCCTGTTTCACGAGTTCTGCAGCTTCTCTTCTGGAGCAAACTCCGCAGTGCGCCACAAATTTATTCAGGCGCATCGGCCATTCGCTGACAACTTCTGCTTCGGGAGTATTCTTTCCTTTCCCGGGTTTGGGCTTTGCTAAAAATTCAGGCTGATTCTTTTTTGGACCAGAAGACCTGGTCGATGTCTTCTTCTTTGGTGGGCCGGCAGCTCCTTTTCTCCATTGCTCTACAGGATTATCAGGATCGGGTAGATTCGATTTCTTTTTACCAAAAATGAATGGTGCTTTCTTCCCGGGTGTTTGTTTTTTCATGGTCTTTTAAAAGGAAATATCATCATCAGAATTCATTCTGGATGAACGGGTTATCATCGATTGGCTGAAAGGATCATTGCTCACAAAGTCCTCTCCTGATGACCCAACAAATCCTGTATGTCCCCGGTTCTCAAACTTGGCAAATTCTTTGGCAAAGTGCAGTTTTACAGAACCCGTAGCTCCATTTCTGTGCTTTTCAATGATGATCTCAGCCATGCCTTTGGTGGAGTTTCCATTTTCATCTTCAAATATTTCGTAGTATTCAGGACGATAGATGAATGTTACAATATCTGCATCCTGCTCGATCGCTCCGGATTCTCTCAAGTCAGACAACTGAGGGCGGCGGGCATTGTTACCACGGGTCTCCACAGCTCTCGAAAGCTGGGAAAGTGCGATAACCGGAATATTCAGCTCCTTGGCAAGACCCTTCAAGCCCCTGGAAATAGCACTGATTTCCTGCTCCCTGTTACCGGTTTTTTTGGATTCTCCCCCACCTGTCATTAATTGAAGGTAATCGATGATGACCATCTGAATGTCATGTTGCTGCTTGAGCCGGCGACATTTAGCTCTCAATTCAAAAATATTGATTGCAGGTGTGTCGTCTATAAAAATGGGAACTTCTGTGAGCCGTTCAATGGCATTATACAATTGGATCTGCTCATGTGGCTCAAACTTTCCGTTTCTCAGTTTAGAACCTTCTATTTCTGCTTCAGAAGAGATCATCCTGTTGACCAGCTGCAGGCCGGACATTTCCAGGGAGAAAATTGCCACAGGTTTTTTGAAGTCTTTAGCGGCGTTTTTAGCAAGAGATAAAGTAAATGCTGTCTTACCCATAGCTGGACGAGCTGCGACAATGATTAAATCTGAAGGCTGGAATCCACTGGTGATTCTGTCCAGATCTTCGAATCCGCTGGGCACTCCTGTGAGTCCTCCTTCCCGGGTAGCCAGCATATCCAGCTGCTTCTGCGCCTTCACTGCGAGCGCGCCCAGGCTTTCATATCCTCTATTAAGGTTCTGCTGGGTAATTTCAAACAAACCTCTCTCAGCGTCGTCCAAAAGGTCAAATACGTCCATTGTCTCATCAAAGGAATTGGTAATCGTAAGTGTAGATACTCTGATTAATTCTCTTTGGATATATTTCTGTGAAACGATCTTAGCGTGATATTCAAGATTCGCGGCAGAAGCGACTTTATTGGTCAATTCCACCAAATATCCTGTACCTCCGATATTTTCCAGGTCACCGGATTTCTTAAGTTCCTCATTGACTGTTAGTAAGTCGATCGGATAGGACTTTTCGAACAGTCTGCTCATCGCAGAATAGATCATTTGATGAGCCGGCATATAGAATGTATCTGCTTTCAAAATATCCAGAACGATCGCCATGGCATCTTTGTCGAGCATGATCGCTCCAAGTATAATTTCTTCCAGAGGTATTGCCTGAGGCAGCACTTTTCCATACATCAGTGGAGACAAATCTCCGTCATTGCGAATAGGCTTGAGCCTGTTGTTTATTGGTTTTATGGGGTTATTGGCCTCGGACATAATCAGCTTTCAGGTTTAAGTATTTCGTTTTGCTTGGGGGTTGCATACTATTAATTCTTTCCATTGCCCGGATGCTCCATGCAAGTTTTAATTTTGTTTTCCTTCGATCTGCAACTCTGTGTGCAAAAGTACATGGATTAATCTTTTAAGAAAAATCCACCCGTCTTACCAAACTAACATACCCATGTGTATAAACCGCATTTCTATGTGGAAAACATGTGGATAACATATGTATAACCAACACCATGCCAATAAAAGTTTACATTAAATACACATATATTTATATTAAATATGAAATTTAACTTATGCGAAAGTTTTTCATATAAGGCACTTCATGAAAAAACTATTTCACATAGAAATAATACTAATATCTAATGTGCAATCTGAGAAATAATTTAATGTGAGTTTGAAACCACCAAAAGAAAAAAACATTGTGGAAACTTAGTTCATATATTTATATTTGTTATGTATCAAAAAAATATATGTAATGTCTTACCTGTTGATTATCTGTGGTTTATCACAAGTTCGATAACTTCTTTTTCAAAGAATCGATCTTATCTTGCTGACTTTTAATCTGTTGTCTTGAAAGTTCCTGATCTTTAATATTTTGTTCAATTTCAGCTTCGGATTTTTTAATTTTGTCCTGAGCCTCTTCAATATCTTTATGTAGCCTATCTTTAGATTTTTCCAGTTTTTTCAGATCCGATTCCTGCTTACTGAATAGTTTTTCTTCTTCCTTAATGATGGCTCTAAGATCTTCTCTTTTTACTTCTAATCCAAAGTGTAAAAGCAGATTCTCCAAATTTTCCTGCTGAGACATCAGGCGCTCCTGCGTATAGAATGTGCCATCCGTGGACTGCAACCACAATATGAATTGAACTGATGATCCATTCACAACTGTGGCAGCGAAGAGGTTAATGGGTTCAGAAGATATGTTAGGCAACATCACTCCCTGTGAAAATAATTCTTTCGCTTTGCGATTCCATTTATGCTTGCCTCCATATTTCTTGATATATTCTTTCCAGGTATCATTGACCAAATCTTCTGAAACTCCCGGCATATCAGTAAACACAGCATGCTGAACACCCGCACTCATTGATTTTACACCATCCCGCATTTCCTGCGCGCCGGCAGACCAAATGCTCATCTGAAATACAACTATCAACAACAACAGTAGATTATTTTTCATTTTTATTTTTTTAATAATTAATAAGCCCAGACTCTCCAGATCAGGACGAATCCAAACACTAATAGTGTCAAGCCAATAAACTTCTTAATAGTTCCAATATACTCAATCCGAAGGTATTGACTGATTTTTTTGGCCAACAAAACTTTTAATAAGTCGAAGATGATCACTACCAACAATAGTGATGTAAAAAAAATAATGGCTTGCGGACCCGTTTTGGCACTGCTTGCGACTATGGTACTCATCAATCCCAACCAAAAAATGACTGTAAAGGGATTCAGGGTATTAATCACAAATCCTTTGATGCTCAAATTAATTAAATCCAGTTTTTTTAGCTGGAATTTTTCGGCTGATTTAACTACTACAGGAGGTTTGAACCATGATAAAATACCAAAAGTAATCAATATCAATCCACCTATACTGCCAAGCCAGGGCCTGAACCCCTCCCATTCGACCAGAGCAAGAACATATGACAATCCAAGAAAAGCTATCAGGATAATTAAAATATCACTCAGCCAGATCCCGCTACACATAGCAAGTCCTGCCCTGAATCCCTTATCCATACCTATCTCAATCAATGCGAAGAAAACAGGTCCTATCAGAAAACTCAGGGTAAATCCTGCGATAGCCCCTTTTAATATAAGATCCAATTGATATTGCTTTTATAAAATTATAGGGGATAGTTTTGAACAAATGCCTCCCATTCGGCAAATTGCTTTTCCTGCATGACCCTGGGGAATTTTGCCTGGCCTCCTATTTTACCAATAGAAGCCATATAGTCATAAAATACTTTTGGTGGAAGTGCTACCAATTGTGGATGATCCAATACAGCCTTTCTGGTGGCAGAATAATCGTCATTCAGTAATTTCAACTGTCTGTCCAGCTCCTCACAAATGATACGTGAATTGAAGACAACTGGCTCTGAACTTACATACCATTTATGCATGTAATGTGTATTAGCTTTTACACCACTCACGGTGAACTCTCTGATATTGATATTCAGATTTTTCTGAACAGTCTTGATCGCTTCATTCATATTATCAACAGACAAATGTTCCGAACAAATACTCAAAAAATGCTTGGTTCTGCCTGTAATGATGATCTGTGAATTTGCTTTATCGATAAATTTGACTGTGTCGCCGATCAGATACCTCCAGGCCCCTGCACAAGTACTCAACAGGATTGCATAATTTACATTTTCTTCCACCTGGTCTATTGTAATAGTTTTAACTCCCGGAAGCAAATTTCCCTGAGCGTCAAAATTTTCCTGATTAAATGGAATGAATTCAAAATACAGCCCACAATTAAAATTGAGTTCCATACCGGGAGCATCCATTTTACTTTGATACCCGATAAACCCTTCTGACGCCAGGTAAGAATCCAGAAACAAGACTGGTTTACCCATTAATTTCTGTATGCCTCCCTTATAAGGATTGAAAGCTGTACCGCCATGAGCATATACCTGAAGATTGGGCCAGATCTGATGGATATTGTCTATTCTGTTATACTCCAGTATGTATTCCAGCATCATTTGAATCCAGGAAGGGATACCGGAGATGAACCCAATGTCCCATTTCGGGGCTTCTTTAGCGATAGCAAGCATTTTTTCATGATAATCTTTGATGCTTGCAATTTTCAGTCCCGGTTTATATCTGTTGGTGAGCCAGACAGGCAATTTCTGTACCAAAATACCACTCAGATCACCATATAAATAGCCATTTCCCTGATTCAACTTGGTATTGCCTCCCAGCATGACCATATGTTTCGAGTAAGTCTTGATGGGAAGGTCAGAAAATGTCAGACCTGAGTACATTTTGATTCCTGTAGTCCGCATGGAGCGGATCATATCATTGGTAATAGGTATGAATTTGCTGGGAGCTCCTGTGGTCCCTGAACTCAATGCATAATAAGGAACGGTACCTTTCCAGGTTACGTTGTCTTCACCTGCCAGAGACCGGCTCCACCATTCAGCATAAATACTATCATATTCATATATAGGAACACTATCAGAGAATGCCCCCATTAAATCCCTGTTATTCAGGATCTTATTAAATTGAAAATGTCTTCCAAAAGCTGTATTGGAGGCTTTATTTAATAAATTGTATAAGGTACGTTCTTGTGATAGAAAAGGGTCTAAACTATTAGGATTCACTTTTCTGCTAATCCTCAGACCACTCTTAATTAAGGCACCGCTGATAGGATTACTCATATAATAGCTAAGTTTAAAAGTCTAAAATTAAACAGAACTACTCAATAATTGTAATTATAACAACCCTCTTTCGACGACCGGCCCTGAATTCACCCAGGAAGATGCCCTGCCAACGACCAAGTGCAAGCTGCCCGTTGATGATTGGTATGTGTACTGAGCTACCCATTAAGGCAGCCAACACATGAGCCGGCATATCATCCGGTCCTTCTTCCGTATGTATAATTCCCGGAAGATTCTCCGGAGCGAGATGATGGAAGAACAATTGAAAATCATGTCTTACATCTGGATCTGCGGCTTCATTGATACTCAATCCTGCCGATGTATGCTGGATAAATATTTGCATCACACCAGAATCTGGCAGTGAGGGGATTTGATTTAAAACCAAATCAGTTATCAAATGAAATCCTCTTCCAAATGCGGGCAATTCAATATGGAAATGCCTGACCATAGACTAGAAAGAAGAAATTTCAGGACAAGGCAAATAGCCAAAATAATACATAAAGCCCAGTTTGATAAAGTTGAATGAATCTCTGTCTTTTGCATTTCCCCTTTGTCTGCCGGGCTGACCTATCTGGAATAATTCACGATCTTCAAGGGTGGATCTGTCTGATAATTCCAGGGCTATCGGTCCTCTGATGGCCAGAATCTCATCTTTGTCCGCATATAATCCACTGACATCATCCAGATAATCAGTAAAAAGCCTTCTGGCAGAAATCTCGACATTCACAGACCAAACATCATTAAGATCAAACTTTACCCCACCACCATATACTAATGCCGGCTGAACAAGAAAATATTCATTGCCGGTAAACTGTCCTTCGGTACCCATGTCTCTCAAAGCATAGGATTCTCCTTCATAGACAGCTTTCGGATTAAAGTAAAATACACTTAGACCTCCGAACAAATATGGGGTGAATGGGAAATCGTCTGAGCCATGAATATATGGCATGAAGTTGAACTCAAACTGACCGGAAAATTCGAATATATTAGAGCTGAAGCTCAGATTCCTGGCACGCTCAAAATCATTTTTTGAAAACTGATCGTCCGCTGAAATCCTGCCATAATTCAGGTCAAATTTGGCAGCAAGCCGATTGTTGAAATTAAATCTTGCTGCTGCACCTCCTGCAGGACCCGGTCTGGAAAGATTGAATGTAGTATTCAAATCTCCGAAGTAATAACTGACTCCTGCCCATGCTCCCAATTCCCAGCCTCTCTGAGCTTTCAGTGGTAAGAAACAGATCAATAAGCCTGCAACAATAATAAAAATCCTCATATACCCTTTTTATGACAATGCAAATCTAAGAAATATTAGCCCCTAAACGTTCAGGAGATGCTTTTCTATATAAGTTTGAATGAATTTGACAATATTAACTCTCATCCGGTTCATGATCATTGTTGATATGAATGATTCGAGTATTAAGATCAAAAAAGTAACTTATGTCCATTTAATTAGAATCAATTGGAATTAATAACTTCTAATTGACCTCAAGCCGGTCGGGCTTTTCTTTTTTTTCAACAGCCAAAAAAAAGACAAAAAAAAGCCGCCCACTGGCCCCCAAAGCTTTGGGGGAAAATGCGCTTTCGCTTCGCTAAGTCTGCCAAACTCGCCGTGGCATTTGCTGTCCCTGCTTATTGATCTCAGGCAATCTCTATAACTTCAAAGCTTTACCTATTGCTCATCCCCAATGCTTTGGGGACCAGCCTTGGTCGCTTCACTCAAAACCATTTTTTACGGCTTATTCTACAAGGTGGGAACCTACTCTTAATCACGGTAAATCTTCACTTTTTATAAAATCTCAAAATTGGAGCTTAGATACATAAATTATAAAGCTGCCTCATTCTCCACTGAAGTTACCCAAAAATTATTGGTCCCTTCTCCCTGGATGATGTGTATCATTTGCAGATTGAGCAATTCCAGGAGCGCCAGGAAAGTGATAATTGCATGAATTCTGTTTTCCAGATGTTCAAATAGGAGCGCAAAATCAGCTTTCATCCCTGGCTGTACTTTCTCCAGAATATAATCCTGTTGCCCCTGAATTGAATACTCATATTGACGTATCTGATGCACTGTTTTGGACTGATCTTCTTGAAAACGATTCATGACTTTCTCAAATGCTTTCAGTAATCCATATAGTGTCAGAGATTCCCATTCCGCGTCCAGCATTGCTTTCTGGGTGAGTACTTTCAGCTCTGCTGTTACATTTCCCCGGGCAAATTTCTTCGCTCGTTCCGCTTCCATTTCTGCCAGTTCATCAATAACTTCCCTGTATTTTCTGTACTCAACCAACTTCCGTGTCAGTTCATCTCTGGGATCTATCTCCTGCTGATGTTCGTCCAGTTCTTTTCTGGGAAGAAGCATTCTCGCTTTAATCTTCATCAAAGTCGCTGCAACGACGATAAACTCAGATGCCAGATCAATATTCATCAGCTCCATCTGCCTGATATAATCGAGAAAATCTGCTGTGATTTTGGCAATCGGAATATTGTAAATATCGAGTTCATCTCTCTCAATGAAGAAAAGCAGCAGGTCGAATGGACCTTCAAATACGGGTATTTTGATTTGAAATGGCATGAATTCTTCGTAAAGATAATCTTTTGTTGTAATCGGGTGTAGGAGTTTAGTTGGTGAGAAGGTTAGGAACAGCCGGGTGGAGGTAGGCTGCGCCTGCGGGATAAGAGTAGAGATCGTGTGTTACCACGCAGCTATGGTAATTGGATGGAACAGCCAGAGTAGAGGTAGGCTGCGCCTGAGGGATCCAAGTAGAGATCGTGTGTGTCGCTTCGCGCCGTGTGCTGCAGCCGCTTGCTTCGCGCGGCTGCGGGATGTGGTTCGCTCAGCTCACGGGATGAATTGTGGGTGGAGTGTGTGGAAACAGCTGGGTGTGGCTTTTTTTTGCAACTAACAATTAGCGATTAGCAAACTGCCGCTTCAAGCTGCTGTTTGTATTGGTGTCATGTATCGGTTGACTCGTGAGAATGTGATGTCCCGGCTGCGCTGCGCCGGGGTGATGTCTTCCTTCAGCTACGCTTCGGAAGGTGATGTCTTTTTGTTTTCTGCAGCTTCGCTTTGAAAACAAAAAGGTGATGTGCAAGCGGAGCTTGCAATAGGGTGGTGGGTCTTGGGTGAGAGTCTGTTAGAGTGATAGGTCTTGTTTTTAGGTTTGCTTGGTGAGTAACGGGACAATACCACCCCTACAAACCCACACTCAAACTATGAACCCAACCGCGGGCTCCGACCGCACATCACCTTGCAACTTTTGAAGCGTAGCAGAAAAAAGTTGCAAGACATCACTTCTTCGCGGCGAAGCCAAGAAGAAACACTTGTGGTGAGCTTGTCGAACCATCACCTTGCAAGCCGTAGGCGCAGCAAGACACTTGTAGCGAGTGAACGCAGTGAACCTCGCTATCACCTCGCTACGACAAATCTACAATAGGAACCCCAAACAAACTGCCCTCTATATCGGCTGACACTTCTTCTCCAGCCATTCCCTTTCCTGCATTTCCAGATGAGGGCCAAGGAATTGCATCACTTTTACATGGTAATCATTCAGCCATTTCTTTTCTGCGGGGCTCATTAAATCGACCTGGATAAGATTGGTGTCTATCGGGAAAAGCGTGACCGTTTCAAATTTATTAAACTTGCCAAATGTCGATTCTCCGGCTTGCTGACAAAGGACCAAATTTTCAATCCGGATTCCGTAAGATCCATTGACATAGAATCCGGGTTCATTAGAGCTCAACATGCCCGGTTCGTGGGCAGTAGTACCGCGCTCATTTAGAGAAGCAACAAATCCTTGAGGCGGCTCATGCACATTCATAAAAAATCCGACGCCGTGTCCCGTGCCGTGACCAAAATTCAACTGACGGTGCCAAAGGTGTTGTCTGGCCAGCAGGTCTAGTTGAATACCTTTTGTTCCTTCCGGAAATACTGCCATTGCCAGTGAAATATGCCCTTGCAGGACAAGTGTATAATGCAGTTTTTGTTCAGCGGTGGGTGTACTCAGATGATGAGTACGGGTAGTGTCAGTTGTTCCGTCCAAATACTGCCCTCCGGAATCCACGAGTAACATTCCTTCAGGACGAATCATGGAAGAAGTCTCTTCATCAGGTTTGTAGTGTATAATAGCGCCATTTGACTGATAGCCGATGATCGCATTGAAGCTTTCGCCAAAATAACCCGGCATCAGACTTCTGCTGTGCGCAATCTGGGCTGCAAACTCCGCCTCCGAAACTTCTCTGTGTGTAAGCGTTTCTTCCAGCCACCTGTAAGCTCTCAGTAAAGCCACTCCATCCTTTACCATCACATGACGGATATGCTGTTGCTCTGTAGCATTTTTCACTGCCTTTTGCATGGTAATGGGCGAATCCCCCCAGATAATATTATGGGACTTCAGCAATTCACAAAGTGCATGAGAGGTCTTACCTGCATCCACAAGAATCGGAAGATCCGTTGGCAAATTTTGCAGGAAAGTATTAATGGATTCATATGGTTCAATGAAGATGTCAGATCCTTGCAGAATGCCTTTCAATTCATCATTGATCTTGTCCGGATCAGTAAATAAAAACATATGAGTTCCATCCCAGACTGCATAAGCAATAAACACAGGATTGCATTCCACATCCCTGCCACGCAGATTTAAAAGCCAGGCGATCTCATCCAGCGCAGTAAGCAACATTCCTTTTGCACCTTTTGCCTTCAATGCAGATTCCAGATCTGCAATTCTGTGTGAACGATCACGACCAACTATATCAGCACTGATTTCAAAAATAGACTCTTTCGGAAGAGAAGGTCTGTCTTTCCATATTTCTGCAAATGGATCCGCACTTACATTCAGACTTATATTTTTTTCATTTAAAATCCTCTCCATGCTTTTGACTTCAGAAGAAGAAAATAAATATCCATCGATGCCCACTACACTTCCTTCAGGTAATTCATTTGCCAGCCATTCGACATGATCTGAGCCTCCCTGAAGCGTCAATTTATGCAAAACTCCCCCGGATTCCTTTAATTCTTCCTCTGCCTGCAAAAAATATCTGGAGTCTGTCCAAAGCCCGACATGATCCTGAGTGATGATGACAGTGCCCGCTGAACCGGTAAATCCGGCAATCCAAATTCTCATTTTCCAGTGCTCCGCAACGTACTCACTTTTGTGAGGATCCCCGCTGGGTATGACGATGGCGTCCAGACTGTGAGATTTCATCCAATTTCTTAGTGATTGGATTCTTTCAGGTATAGTCATTTTTGAGTATTTTGCGTTAAAGAAAAAGGGACAAAATCAGCCCGGAATTTGAGAGATCAAATAAAAAGAAAATAGCCCGGACTAAAAATTAATTTTGATAGAAAAATATATTAGATAAATTTGCAATGTGTTACGCACTCAGAAGGGGTGTAATGCTCAGGTATTCATATGATCAAACAACAGTTAAGTCAAAAATTACTGCAAAAGCTATCTCCTCAGCAAATACAGCTGATGAAACTACTGCAGATTCCTACAGCCAGCCTTGATCAAAGAATCAAGGAAGAACTGGAGGCCAATCCGGCTCTTGAAGAAGGAGCGGAGGAAGATGAAATGGACTTTAATGAAGATCAGGATGATGATGCACCTGCAGAAAGTGATGAAGAATCTTTTGGTGATGATGAAGATACTCGTGATCCTGATGATGGTTTTGATCTGGATGATTATATCAATGAATATATAGAAGATGATCCGGGCTCCTACAATGCCATGGATAATAACAAATATGAAGAGGAACAACAGCAGGTTCCGATGGTGATGGAAAATAGTTTTCATGAATATCTTGAAAGACAAATTGGACTTTTTAATATACAGGACGAGCGCTCCATTGCGATTCTGGAGCAATTGATTGGCAGTATAGATGAAGACGGATATTTGAGAAGAGATCCACTCGCTGTAATTGATGACCTCATGTTTTCCAAAAGCATGATAGTCGAGCCTCATGAAGTCATGGAGATGCTTAAATTTGTTCACAAGCTCGAACCTGCGGGTGTAGGTGCACGTGATTTGCAAGAATGTCTGCTATTGCAGCTTTATACAAAAATCGAGCAGGATCAAACAGAGGCAACAGAAGACTTAGAAATTTTACGGAAAGCCTGCGCTATCATCAGAGATCATTTTGATGAATTTTCCAAAAAGCACTTTGCCAAGTTGATGCGTCAACTCGAAATGGACGAAGAAGAGCTCAGGGAAGTCATTGAAGTCATTATAAAACTGAATCCAAAACCCGCCAGTGGTTATACTTCCGGCGGATCTGATGGCTCCAATTATGTGATTCCTGATTTTATTATCCAAAATAGAGATGGTGAACTTGAATTGACGCTCAATTCAAGAAATGCCCCCGAACTCCGTGTCAGTGATCATTATCGTGACATGCTTCGCTCTTATTCCAGAAACAGGGAAGAAGGAAACAGGATGAGCCGTAAAGAAAGAGAGGCAGTTCTGTTTATTAAGCAAAAAATTGATTCAGCAAGATGGTTCATAGATGCTATACAGAAGCGGCAAAGTACCATGTATAAGACCATGTATGCCATCATGCAATTTCAATATGAATACTTTGTAACTGGTGATACCCGAAAGTTGAAGCCTATGATTTTGAAAGACATTGCTGATGTTACGGGACTTGATATTTCTACTGTCTCCCGGGTAGCCAACAGCAAATTTGTTCAGACCGAGTTTGGCACCAAACGTCTCAAAGAATTTTTCTCAGAAAGTCTTCAGACTCAGGATGGTGACGAAGTAAGTACCACTGAAGTCAAAAAAATTCTCTCCGATATCATCTCAGAAGAAGACAAACAAAAGCCGCTGTCTGACGAGGACCTAAAAGAAATGCTCCAGGAAAAAGGATACACCATCGCCCGACGCACTGTCGCTAAGTATAGGGAGCAGCTGGGAGTATCTGTGGCGAGGTTGAGGAAGGAGCTGTAGTTTATCGGTTAATCGTTGAAGGGTTTAATCTTGAGTAGCCGGAAGAAGCTGTAAGATTTAATATATGTGTCCTGCCTGCATATTGTATGCGCTAGCTGTCACCTCCGAAATAAATTGACTGCGAAGCAGATAATTTATTTCGGAGATGTCACCTTTCATGGCTTGCACCATGAAAAACGTCACTTTTTCAATGCATCGCATTGAAAAAAAGTCACCCGGTCTACTCCATTTCCATTTAAGTCGTATATTGCGACATATTTATGTCAAATATTGCGACAATGGAAGAAATAACAAGTATCAAAGGACGAGGTGCCCAATTCAATCCGGTGAATCCATTCGATCCGACAAGACATTTGAAAGATCCGCTGACAGATCCGGAAGAGAATATCAAAACCACGTATCTGGAAGTGGAAGCCAAGACAATAGTGAATCCTGTTCCCAGTGAAGATGTGGGAATGGAATGGAGCATGAATCCATATCAGGGCTGTGAACACGGCTGTATCTATTGTTATGCCAGAGGGTCTCATCAATATTGGGGATATAGCGGAGGATTGGAATTTGAAACCAATATTCAGGTCAAGACGAATACTGCTGAACTATTACTGAGACATTTATCTAAGAAAAGTTGGGATGCTTCTCCCATTGTGATGTCAGGAAATACAGATTGCTATCAACCTGCCGAAGCAAAATATAAAATCACCAGAGCTTGCCTTGAAATATTCAGGGACCTGAGACATCCTGTAGGAATCATCACAAAAAATGCCATGATACTGAGGGATCTGGACATCTTGAAAAAGCTGACAAAAGATAATCTGGTGCATGTAAATGTTTCATTCACTACGCTGGATGAGTCGCTCCGACAAGTGATGGAACCCAGGACTGCAACTGCTCAAAAGCGGCTGGAAGTTATACGGACTTTAAGTGATAACGGCATTCCAGTCAGAGCAATGATTGCACCCATTATTCCGGGATTGACAGATTCTGAAATATTACCAATGATCAAAGCTGTCGCTGATGCCGGTGCGAGTGCCATTTCTCATATCATTGTAAGGCTTAATGGCGTGGTCGAACCGATATTCATAGACTGGGTGGAAAGAAAATATCCCGACCGCGCAGAACGAATTCTCAACAGGATCAGAGATTGTCATGGAGGTCAATTGCACAATTATATCTCAGGTAAACGAATGAAAGGAGAAGGGAATGTGTCTGAAATGATTGCACAACAAGTATCCCTGGGAAGAAAGCTATACTTACAGGATAGAGAAATACCGCCTTATAATCTGGATTTGTTCAAAGAATTCCGCCCCGGGCAGTTGAGCTTGTTTTAAATAATGCGTGATTCTTTTGATTTGCAATTATTTTTCTACTCAGGTTTTCTAAAAATGAAATAATTAAAAGATACTCCCAACTGAACCCTGTATAAAGACTCTTTAATTGGAGGATTTATTTTGGTCGTGTTCAGTCCGTCAAAAACAGTAAAGGTGCTTACCCAACCTGCATTGACAAGTGAATGAATACCCAGATTCATATTATTTTTTAGAGCGAACAGCAATGAAAATGAATATTGAAGTGACAGGGCATTGCCACTTAATTTTATAATCTGACCGGCTGTAATTTCTTCTCTGAAGCCGGACCATCCCATCCCAAAAGTTTGCTGATACCACATATTCTTTGAACGGCTTTTTCTCAGCAACTCATAGCTTAGACCCAAATAGTGAATATTTATATTTTCTTTTACTTTGCCCTTAAGATATATTCCCGGTTCATTTATTTCAAAATCCAGCTGGTTAGCCTGAATCAGGATATTGTTATAATGTAGCCCAATACCATGCCCTTTTTTACCGAAATGACTAAAACTGGCTCCATAACAAAATCCTCTGGTAAGTTGCTGATAATGTTTGAGTGAGGAGCCTGTTAGTCCGCGAGGCAATTCGCCGGCTCTGTAACCATATCCTGAATGAACCTGAACCGCAACAACAGGGTAAAAAGTTTTGAGAATGAATTCGTCAATTAATATTCTGGATTTTTCCTGTGTTTGAGCCCTTATTCTGGTAGTAACTTTAGTCGGAATATTATACTTTGAATACCAGTTTGATATGTTAGATCTGGCCGTCTTCATAAAAGCCAGATTGCTATCTTTCATGTAGTTTACAGCTATAAAGTCATCAGTCAACTGCAGAATTTTGCAATAGATGGTGTCTGAGTTTTTTAAGACAATATAATCACTAAAGTCATCCACCTGACTGTATGTGATAGCCGGAAAAAGCATAAAGCATAACAGAATACCCCAAGTATTGAAACGAAATCTTGCATTTACTTTTTTCATAAAATGATAGTTTTAATAAGTGGTGCTTAATTCCAGAGTTCCATGATCAAATATGCAAGACCCTGATCAATTTCCTCAAAGATCTTATGACCCATTTTAGGCAAATCTCTGTATATGTAAGCCCCTAAACTACCAATAGGAATATCTCTGTTCTTGCCGCTATCTGACCGAACTATAAAGAATCTGTCTTTTTTGAATTCATATTCCTGCAGGTGGAGTGCTCTTATGACCGGACCCCTTCTCCATATCTGAATTTTAGCACTTTGATTCTTGATCAGTGTTTGGGTATAAGGATTTTCCATAGAAAAAGGGACCTGAACTTTGTTTATAAAAAGCGTGTCTACTATTTCTGATGAAGCGGGAAAAATATGAAATGAAAATTGATCTCCCTGAACAGAATTCCTGTCCAGAAATTCCCGGTCTGCCCGGTATATTTTTAAAGAGAGGGTAGCTTCCCTCAGAACATCAATTCGTTCATAACTATTCAAGCGAAAACAATTGCCTCCAAGTGCCTGAACTTTACTGAGAATGTTAAAATATAAAGAACGAACCCTGCTCTTCTGGTCTTTGCCTTTGACTTCCAATGTACCTACATAAATAAGATTTATTGTGTCGTCCGGATTGTTGATATATTGAAAATCCAATAAATCCTTTGACAATGGTCGCTGAAGCGTCCCTGTATCTATCAGTGAAACTGTCTGTGAATAAAGTCCTGATTTCCACAAGCAGATCAGGATCAATATAGTTGCTGCGCGCATTTGGATGGCTGTTTTCTAAGTATAGGATCATTTATTGATCTTCACAGCAACAAAGATAAAACTAATTTAGAAAACCATTAAAATGTTATTGTTTTTTAGGACAAGAGATGACAAACTTAATTCTAAAATACCCGTCTGCATACTGAGTGTTCATCCACTTTTCCTCCATCATTGAGTTGCAATAAAACCAGTCCCGGAGATTTCCCCACTTCAATACTTCCAAGTGTATCATCAAATCCAAGGGCTTCTGCACCATTTAGGGTTGCCCATTGGAGAAGATTTTCCAGCGGGACATAGGATTGATATTTCTGAATAGTTCTGATTTCTTCAAATACAGATAATTGCCAGTTGGAAGTCAGAGAGTCCGTACCGATACACATTTTAACATCTGTATCCAGAAAGGTTTGATAATTGGGGAGTTTGTTTTCAATATACAGATTGGCATTGGGGCAGGTAGCCCAGTAAATGCGTGGATTCCAGGCCAATGCTGCCTTCAAATCATCCGGAGTACAGGTTGTATTGTGAACAAAAATGGTCTTAAGGTCAGACCTCATAAATTGAAGTGCGTAGTGAATAGATCGCTTCCCAATCGGTATGAAGTCATCGAGTGTAAATCCGAAATCCTGAAAAAATTGTCTGAATGCTCCGGAACCGTCCATCAGGAATTGATTTTCCTCCGGTGTTTCCTGATTGTGAATACTGATGGTGCTTCCTTCAGAGTTTGAGTTCCGCAACTTATTGAAAAGTTCAGGCGTCATAGAGTAAGGCGCATGAGGAACATTGGATCTTCGGTCTTTTCTGCTGTCCGGTGCATGTGTATATACTTCCTGATATTGATTCCATGTATTCTCTGTCCATGATTTTTGCATCAGATCAAAATACTCCACAAAAGTGTAATAGCGGATCGGGCTATTTCTTTTAGTCTCAAAAGAATCAATTTTATTGGAAATATCTCCGACGGCCATGATGCCCTGTTCATACATATAGGCATCATTTTGACGGATAGCCTCCTGAATCACTTCTTCCGGAAAGTCTCTGTATTTGACAACCGCCTGAAGAAATGGAAGTAATGTTGTTCCGGTATGAACAAGCCCCTTCATATGTGACAATTCCAGATGACAATGCGCATTTACAAATCCAGGAATCAAATCTCCTTTCAAAATTTCAACAGATGCTTTGTCATGCTCAGAGATGGCATCTATTGATTTTATTTGACCCGTATCATCCAGCACAATGACATGTTCATGCAGAATATCTCCGGAAATGGTATGAATGCGGTCGGCACTTATTTTTTTCATATAACAACTTCCCCTCTGTTATAAAAATCGGCTGTTAAAAGGCTGTTTTAATTGGCTGTTAAATGGCTGTTTTAATCGTCAATCGTCAATCGTCAATCGTCAATCGTAAATAATTCCCTGGTCTAAACTCTGGAGAGTTCACATTAAAATCTATATGCTAGCAACCCATTCTTCATTCTCGGTTCAAACCAGGTCGACTTGGGTGGCATAATCTGTCCTGCATCCGAAATCTTTACCACTTCCTGCATCTCAACGGGATACAAACTAAATCCTGCCATATTTGGATTCTTATACACTTTATTCAGAATCCCTTCAAGGCCTTTCACTCCCTCCACATAGTCAATACGATTATCCAAACGAACATCCTTTATCCCCAAAATTTCCTGAAAAACATGGAGATCCAGTAAATGAGCATCGAGGCAGGCAACTTCATCTTTGTACAAGTCCAGAATTTCTTTTTTCCAGGTAAGGCTGAATGCTTCTCTGCCCGCAAAAAGAACAATCTCAAATTTATTCAAAGATTTGCGGGCTACCGGGATAGGTTTTATGTCAAATTTTTCAGATAATCCGGCCATAAAACTCAAAGGTGAGATATCTGAGAAAATGTCCACAACTCTGTTGTAATCCAGTATTTGAAGTTCATCAAAATCAAAGAAAGCTGCAAACAACATATCATATCCATCCAGATGCTTTTTGCCCTTCATACTTTTGTGCAAATACTCAGCGGTGGAGCATCTGTGGTGGCCATCGGCGATGTAACATTGAGGAACTTTTGAGGTGAAAATATTTTTCAATTGTTCTATTTGACTTGCCTCACTCACCTCCCAAATAGAATGTCTTTCCCCTGAGTCTGCGAATTTCACTTCAAATAAGGGTTTTACGTTATCCCGGTATTGCTGCATAAATTGCTGTAATTCATCTACAGGCGGATAAGTAAGTAAGACAGGTTTGATCATTGAATGACGTTGCAGAATCATATTCATCATTTTCTGCTCCTTTTCAGCAAGTGTGTTCTCGTGTTTAAGAATTTTTCCTTCTGAATAATCTGCTATATCTACACAGCTCATGATTCCCAGATGCGTGCGGGATGGAGTCTTTATCTGACAAATATAAATGGCCCTATGAGGTGTTTTCTGATAGAACCCGCTCTTAATATAATCCATAAATTCCTCTTTTACAGAGGCATAAAATGTATCCGGAGATGCGATCATAGTATGATCTGCAAAAATGGCTTGTAAGGGTTGGATATTCATGAGGCAAAGAACGGATTAATGTTTCATTCCGGCAAATACAATTTGAGCAAGAGCTTTTCTACCAAATTGGAAAGTTCAATGCATTGAATATTACGATATTTGTAAAGCATTAGACCACTCAATAAAAACAAATTCATGTCTTTACTTTGCCAAAAAGATTTATTCCAACTCGACAAGGATGTTCATTACCTGAATGGTGCATATATGTCACCACAATTAAAGAGTGTAGAAGCAGCAGGAATACACGGCATCCATAGAAAAAACAATCCTCAACGAATTACTCAGGACGATTTTTTTAGCAGTACTGAGAGTATCAAACGCCAATTCGGAAAACTGATAAATTCATTGCCGGAAAGAGTAGCTATTATCCCTTCTGTGTCGTATGGAATGGCGAATGCAGTGCAGAACCTTCCTCTGAATAATGGAAAGGAAGCCATCATAGTCGGAGAAGAATTTCCAAGTGATTATTATGCTTTGGCAGATTGGTGCAAATCTCATAATAAGTCTTTGAAGACAATACCAATGCCGGCCTCTCCTGAAAACAGAGCCACTGAATGGAATGCTCAGATACTTGCATCCATCACTTCAGATACTGCAGCTATTGTGATCTCCGGCATTCACTGGGCCAATGGAATCATTTTTAACCTGAAAGCAATTGGAAAACGTTGTCAGGAGACAGATACAAGATTCCTGGTAGATGGGACCCAGTCTGTTGGTGCTATGGCTATAGATGTAGAAGATTGTCAGATTGATGCGCTGGTTTGTGCAGGATACAAGTGGCTGCTTGGGCCCTATTCACTGGGAGTTGCTTTTTATGGGCCGGTTTTTGACAAAGGCCATCCGATAGAGCAATCATGGATGAACAAAATAAACGCCAGAGAATTTTCGGGACTAACTGATTATACTGATACTTATCTTCCATATGCTGCCAGATATAATGTGGGTGAGTTCAGCAATTTTGTTTTGTGTCCCATGCTGGATACCTCTTTAACTCAGATACTCGCATGGGGCGTGAATAATATTCAGGATTATAGTAAGGAATTGAGCTGGCCATTGATATCTTTCCTTCAAAACAATGGATTTGATTTAGAAAAGGAAGGTCAGAGAGCTTCTCATTTGTTTGGAGTTCAAATGCCGGATCACATAGATCCAATGCAACTGATGCAGACCCTCAGATCAGAAAATATTATAATTTCAGTCAGAAATGGGGCACTTAGAATATCATTACATGTGTATAATACCGTAGAGGACGTTGATGCTTTGGTCAGTGCTTTGAGGCGGGAGATTTGAGAGATAAGTTAGTGTTGTGAATAGAAATATTAAGCAAGCCAATTGAAAAGATTACAACCGTGAGGTTTGTGTATTTTGCAAGCTGTATTTGTTTATTATAATTTTTACTCTAAAGATAAATTGATGCAGTTTTCTAATATATAAATAGCTCAATGAATAAGCCAGAGTATTATTTATCGGCATTTTATGATGAATGAGAAGCTAGAAGCACCTCCCATTCATCATAAAAAATTTTAAAAAGAATCTATTTATTCTTTAATATTTTGCGAGTGATAGTTTCACCTGCCGATGTAATTATTTTGACAAAATAAATTCCTGGACTCCAATCTTGTGATTTAACATCTATAGTTTTTCCAGATTGTTCTATTTCAAAAGACTCAACAACTCTGCCTTGCAGATCTAAAATTTGTGCTTTTCCAGAAGTAAATTTCGAAGTAATCATTAGATTATCATCAAATGGAACAGGACGAATTATCCATTTGTCATCTTCAAAATCTACTGAACTAATAACATTATTTTGATTTGAAATAGGTCTTTCCAAAACACTCGGAGGATAGATGGCTCTGGCAGTTCTGATGTAATCTGCACAAACTACTGATGTTGTGTCAATCGCAGAACCTGCTACTTTCCCAAGGAAAGCTTCAGCATTGTCAAATGCACCTGTCAGGAAGGAAGATAACCCAGCAGAATATACACCCACTATATCGTTTGTATCGAGGTATGCTGTTTGGGTACAATCTTTATCTGCAAATGAAAACGAAATTGTACGATCAGGTTCATGAACTATGATCGTTCTGGCAACACAAATCGTTGGAAGCGTAGTCTCCTTAGGTGTATAAAGCATCTGGACTGGTATGGTACTAGAGCTGCAGTTTGTACTTCCTGAAGTGCTAGGTTTTCGAACCCAATATTCCCCGGTTGAGCTGTTAGAGGATGGATCTTCATGCCAATAATTATTAGTAGCAGTAAAATTATATCCAATATCTTGCCACTTATCTTTGTAGCATATATCAAAATACATACCACCACTATTACGCTTAAAGGAATTTGGTCTGATAGTCCCATCTGTTGCTAATGCATGAGACTTGGCATCTATTGCCAGTGTAATATCAGATCCATGAACTCCTGTTTCATTTTCCCAAAGACTAGCACAGTCCATAAAAACCAGACCCTGATACTCATTACCTACCATGTGAATTCCTCTGTCACATGAAGAGATAATCGACCCATCCATTAAATAAATAGCAGGTGGCAGTGTCCCTGATCCGTCACCATCCAAAATTCCAAATAAGGAGTGACTAATTGACGTGTTGAAAAGATGTAATAATGTGGATTGCCGCGTTTCGATTGCAGCATAATCGAATCCATCGAAATTTGTGTGTTCCAATCTGATTTCCCCACAATCCAACGCAATTAATCCAGTTGGAGTAGAACCTACTCCATTTTGAATATCGCTATGGCTCATTATGGTTAAAGGCACAGAACTAAGAATCAAACCAATCTCATTATCTTCAATTGTGCAATCCTCTATTGAGATACCCGAAGTTAGCGCTGCACCTGATACTCCCTCTACACTAACGGCAAAGCCATGATTATTAAACGAACACCCATCCAACTGAAACCTGTAAGGGTCATAAGCTGTTAAACCGATTGTTCTGTTAGTATAGCCCTCAAAATGAACATCTGTGAACTTTAAGCCAGCATCCTCGGAAGTAATCTCGGCCTGCCCATGATATACGATTCTTCCACTGCTTATCTCTACGAGTGCATCTTGCAAATTAAGAATTGCGCCATCTGACAATCGTATCAGTCGACTCGCTTTGTCATCACCTTTTAATGTAAGTATTCCATTAGACAAATTTAAAACATTACTGGGATAAAAATCAAAGTAGCCATTTCCATCAAAGTCAATTTCACCTTGTATTTCTAGCTCTCCTTTAACTATTACTCTTGCTTCACCGTCAACCGCCGGTGCATCCCATAACTGTAATATGGCACCATCTTCAAAAACTAGTTTACCCCCGGATTCAATGGCCAGAGAGCTATAATGTGAAAGGCGTAGTGTGCCGCCTGATCTTACAATCATCACACTTCCATCTTCTAGAGAAATACTTGAACCAAAATTAGTTGATATTAACCCACCTTCTTTGATATCTACGATACCATTATCCTCCACAATCAACTCAGAAAGGTCCGAAAGATCTGCAATTCCTCCATCTTCCATTATTATTGATGCTTCATCCATCACATATAGAAATCCCTTATTTACGATCGGGTCATCGACCTCTCCTAACTTTAATTCACCCCCTGATTCAACGGTCAAAGTAACAGGATCCCCATTGCAATCTTTTGTTAAAAAAACGTGAAAATCCTGGTCTTCGTCATTAAATGGATTTGAGGTAACATCTGTTCGGGCCAATCTGTCGAGCTTATTTATCCATAATTTCCCTGTATTTGTTACTAGTATATTTTTACTTATAATATTAGTTGTACTTGTGAAAGCGAGCAAAGCAGGATTAACTGTTTCATCTGGCTCTCTCTTACCAAAATTATAAGTAAAGGAATTGATTGGACTGGATAGTGGTGGATTATAAAAATCATTAAGCAAATAAGTAGCTAAATTAGAGGTTAATACTACATGGTTTTGATTGTGGGCTGCTATCCCGGCATAAGGTGAAGTATAGGCATTGCTTCTTGATTGAATACAATCCGTTATAGCAGTGTTTGTGCAAGTTCCTTCGCTAAAAGTGAGAAAAAAATTGGATTGATCTGCGATATTTTGACTGCTAATAGTTGGAACAAAACAAAACGCAGCTTTATTCGGTTGAGGAAATAGCTGAGTAACGTTAGCTCCATTTCCCAATGTAGCAGAAAAAAGTGCACCAATCGAAAAATCAGTAACTCCACCAGGCGCACAATCTACAGAAGGGATATTATAACCATCAAACTCTCCCCATTCCCACTTGAAGCCAAGGAAAACAGCCACCCTTTTGTAAAAACTGTATTCATATAAAACTTGCTCATCATCAAAATCAACAGCAAGGTAGGTTTTAGCTTTATTAATTGTGAATGTTCCCAAAAAATCACCTCCAGTTTGGTATGGCAAATCCAAATACAAACCACCGCAACTCATCAATTGGCCTTCTCCAATTCCAGAGCCGTTTGAAATAGCGACGTGCTCTGCTTTTATTACAGAAACTGTGTACAACTGAGAATAAAAGTCATTTCTCCATGTAGAAAACCCATTCTTCGCTGGATTCCACGCGTTGAAGTAAAGCAACTGTTTGGTAGCAGGTAGATTAAAAACTTCTTTGGCTGTTATCAGAAACGGTTTTTCGTCTCTTAGCATTCTGCCAAATGCAATTTCATAATCATGAAAGTGTTTTACCAGAAGCTGTAATCCAATTGGAACATTTGCACCTCTAAATGGTGTATCAAAAGTAATAAATTTTGATACTTGATGATCTTCATTTTCAGCCTCCATTTTTCCAAGAGCCCAGAAACCACATAATCCACCCATAGAAGCCCCAAGAACAATATTCTTTTCTTCACTACTATTAATTGCCTTTTGGGCATTTACGAATTCAATTACATCTCGCACAATATCACCATTAGCGAAAATGTCTGCAGCTCCATCTGCAAAATCTACGTAAACAACATCATAACCACTGTCATGTAGATTTTGCCATGTGGTATTCCCGGTTGGAGTAGTAATTACATTACCTTGATAAGGTGTTGAATTTAATCTTAAAATCATTTCGCCAAATTTTTGATCCAAAAGTAAGCCCGGATTAAACCCTTCTATAAAGATAAAAGGCTTGAGTAGCTTATTACATTCATTACCAAAGAAAATATCAAGTTGTACCCCTGGTATAGTTGAAATTGTTGCATCGGGGGCATCGCTATATCCCTCTGTCCTAAAGCTTTCACTTTCATCTTCATTAGTATCTTCTATGATCTCCACCCGGGTCTTGGCATACCATTCCCTGCTACTGTTGTCGGTGAATCTTATTGTAAAATATTTAGTCCCAAGAGAATCAAATGTGACATTTATGGGTATATCCGGAGTTACACTTCGCCAGCCGGCACCATCATTTAGGTTGAGTGCAATTGTATAAGACAGCCCTGTATTTCCCATTTGAAGGGTATCAAGAAAAACCAACTGCCTTGATCCTAGCCTAATATTCGGCAAAAGAGCTGTTCCCATAAAAGTAGTATCTCTAATGTAAGGAGATTCAAGTCAGGGAAATATATCTTGTAGGGAGCTGTCCACAGGATCCACATACATCAATCCTTCATCTATCGCATCCTCTCTTATACGGTGATAATCCAGCCATAAAGTCGCAATAGGTATTGGATCTTCATTTGTGAGGCCGTTCATTAGATTCGTATAAAAAGTTGGATCTGGTAGTGGATAGAAACTATCCAGGAAGGAAGTTACTGCCTGAATTCTCATCCAACTCCATTGTCCGGCACTATGAGCTGCGCTGTCTGATGGTATCGAACCGTCGTAATATGTCCAGTTCCACATATCAAAACCTTTGTTATAAAGGACTTTTGAAGTGACATCTGAGAAGTCCAGGTCCATAAGGACACTATCCACTTGCTGATAAAGCGGAACACTCGATTGTGAGTGTGCTGCTGAGTGGAATCCAAGGCTCAGGATAAAGCATAGAGGTATCCTGGCCATGAAAGCGTAAATTGTTTTCATGACAAATAAATTATAATGATAAGAAAAAATTATTCTATTATTCCGAAGGAAATATCAAATCTACCCTTATCAATTTGGATAGTTTCATCAGGACAATTCTCTGCGCTAACTACAAATGAAAAAGTCCCTGAAACAATTCTTTTTTCCAAATTGAAAAATGAAATATCTATTGTATTAATTGAATCCGTTATTAAATTAAAATCGTTGTTTGCAATACCGGAATTGCATTTAAAAGAATAATTAGCATAACACCTGGTATTAGAAATAATAAAATTTCCTGTATTTATTCCGAAATCATTTATTTGCAAATTAATCGCCTCTCTTGGCAAAGTGTTTGATACTCTAGTTGCACTAATTGCCAAAATGCTATCCTTTAAATATAAATTGGCTGCCAAATGAACCTCTGTTGGAATAAAAGGGGGAACGTATGCAATCCAAGGCTCTCCATTGATATAGCAGCCGAAGGTCATTTCCCCTGTGGACGTAAGTGGTGGGAGATCGGGAGGAATGATCGGATCTTCTTTCTTGCAGGAGGAGGAAGATAGCAGGATAGTGACTATGAGCAGTAGAGTAATTCTAAATGGTAAGCTGTGAGTTATGAGCTTAGAATAGATTGCCAATGGCTTGTGTTGAGTTAATAGATTATTTTTCATATCTGATTATTTTAATATTTTTCAAATGGTTCTCCTTTAGAACTTGAAGCACTGTGGTGAAGTTGCATTCATTTTGTCATGATTTTTTTCGCGTTTTCTACAACCAATACATTTATATTTCTCTAATATCAAGTTAAATTGTTTTATAAAAACAATTATTTAAAGATATTTCCCTGAAACCAGCTCTCAGGTTACAAAAATATGTTGGGGGAGGGGGTAATTTATTCTCTTTAGTGAATATATACTAAAATAATTAACACAGGAAATAAATCGACTAGATCAAATGTTAAATTTTCACAAAATACCTTATATTAGGTAATAAATTTGTTAATAAATTCAGTTTTAGCCTTTGTGAAATTTATACATAAAGATCTTCGTCAACAGCAGAGAGTCTATGCTCTTGGGGCGCAGTTATGATTAAAATATCTACACTGTGCAGTAATGAAAAACAGAACAAATAGTAAAGCTCTTTCGTGAACTTCCACTTAGAGAAAAAGAGCAAGTGATTGAGTTGAAGCCTGTTCGGGTAATTGCTCGGATATTATAGGCTATGGCCTTTGTAAAAAATTCAAATATCCAAACAAAGGTGCCTGCCAAAAAAGGTAGAGCATATTGGAGTAGCGATGGATCAAATGATTCCAGTTTATTGATTCTTCATTGAATACATTGATTTTTCCTACCTTTGCGCATCTTTTCAAAAAAGCAACATGAATCTCAAACCGATACGCTCTGCGCTCATCAGCGTGTTTCACAAGGACGGACTGGAAACCATCGTAAGAGGTCTTCATAGTGAAGGCGTTATATTGTATTCTACAGGAGGAACAGAACAATGGATTCGGTCACTGGACATACCTGTGGTTCCCGTAGAAAGTATAACCGGTTTCCCTTCAATTTTGGATGGCAGGGTTAAGACCCTACATCCCGCAGTATTCGGCGGAATTCTGGCCAAAAGAGAGGAAAGTCATTTATCACAATTGAAAAAATACAGCCTTCCTCAGATAGATCTGGTGATTGTGGACTTGTATCCATTTGAGAAAACAGTGGCATCTACTGAGGATCACGATACAATTATTGAAAAAATTGACATTGGAGGCATTTCTCTAATAAGAGCTGCAGCCAAAAACTTTGCGGATGTGGTCATTGTACCTGCACAGGCAGAATATCCATACCTGCTGGAAATGCTTTCTTCTCAGGGAGCTGCCTCAGACCTGGAACAACGCAGATATCTGGCCAACAGAGCATTTCAGGTATCTTCAACTTATGACACTGCCATTTTTCAGTATTTTAATAAGTTGAACGAAACTGAATATTTCAGCATTCAATCCGGACCTGCTCAGGTACTGAGATACGGCGAAAATCCACATCAACAGGCGACTTTCTATGGAGATCTGGACGAAGTATTCGATATTTTAAATGGAAAAACGCTTTCCTTCAATAATCTTGTGGATGTAGATGCAGGCATACAGCTGATCAGAGAATTTGCCGGATCAGATCCGACGTTTGCCATTTTGAAACATAATAATTCCTGTGGGCTTGCGACAAGAAGTACAGTTCTGGAAGCATGGAATGCAGCCTTGGCCGGAGATCCTGTTTCTGCTTTTGGAGGAATTCTGGTGACAAATGCTCCTATTGATATTGAGACTGCAAAAGAAATAGACCATCTGTTTTATGAGGTGCTGATAGCGCCGGAATATTCTGAGGAAGCATTAGAATTGTTAAGTATTAAGAAAAATAGAATACTCTTACAATTAAAGCCGTTTGAGACGCATGGAAAAATGTTCAGAAACCTTTTGAATGGCGTCATCGTGCAGGATCAGGACAGCAAAACTGAAACTAAGGATGATCTTAAAGTTGTAACTGAGCAATCACCTACCGTTGAACAAATTGAAGACTTGTTATTTGCAAATATCTGTGTCAAACACTTAAAGTCAAACGGTATCGCTTTGGTAAAAAATAAACAATTGATCGGCATGGGCTGCGGGCAGACTTCCAGAGTGGATTCTCTGAACAATGCTATATATAAATCACGTCAGTTCGGTTTCGAGTTGGCTGGTGCTGTGATGGCATCGGAAGCATTTTTCCCATTCCCGGATTGCGTGGCTATTGCTCATGAAGCAGGAATCACCGCTGTCATTCAGCCGGGAGGTTCAGTGAAAGACCAGGATAGCATAGCTGCCTGCAATGAAAGGCAAATGTCCATGGTGATGACAGGAGTAAGACATTTTAAACACTAATATGCACAAGCATCTGGTCATCGACATAGGAAATTCCAGCATGAAATGCGGTGTGTTTGAACGGCAGTCAGACGGTGGCTACATGTTGACACGGGTGGGCAGTAATACGGATGTATGCGTTGATACTTTTACTCAGTTGGACGAAGAAATTGCTCCGCTGGCTGTAATGGTTTCTTCGGTTCGAAAACTGGAGGCTATCACATTGGATTGGTTCGCTTCAAAAAATTGGACATTCCTGTCTTCGAATACAAAAACAGGTATTAACATTAGCTATGAGAGTCCTGAAACTTTAGGGATGGACAGGTTAGCAGCGGTGGCAGGAGCAAGGCATCTGGCTGAAGGAAAAAATTGCCTTGTAATAGATGCAGGGACTTGCATCACTTATGACATACTGGAAGCTCCGGATACTTATAGAGGTGGAAATATCTCTCCGGGTCTGAGTATGAGACTCAAAGCTATGAATCATTTCACTTCAGCATTACCTCTTGTGAGCAGGAATGATGATTTTGAATTAATTGGAAAGAATACCGAAACTGCCATCCGAAATGGAGCTCAGACGGGTGTTATCATGGAGATAGATGCTTTTATTGAAGCATTCAAAAATAAATATACTGATTTAGTCATTTTTATAGCCGGCGGAGACGCTGAGTATATCAAAGCCCATTGCAAGCATGAGATGAAGCTGGAAACTCATCTGGTATTGCATGGTTTACATCAAATCCTGTTGCAACATGTGTAGAAGTTTTATTCTATTTGTATTTTCTATTTTCATCAGTGCTGCTGCTTTGGCGCAGACGCAGGAAAATTCACCTTATTCCCGATTTGGATTGGGCAATTTTGCAGATCCTTTTTTCGCGGCTCAGGGAAGTATGGGCGGCTGGAGTGCGGCTTTTTCAGATCCTTATTTGTTAAATTTCAACAACCCGGCATCTCTGGCTTCGCTTCAGGCGACGACCTTTGATGTGGGTATGTACGGAAAATTTACAAACCTGAAGGACAATAACAATAGCATTGATCAATGGGGCGGTAATCTCAGTTATTTCGGACTGGCCTTTCCAATCAAAAACCCCTTGAATGATTTTCTAAGCAGAAAGAAACGCAAATTTTTCTGGGGTGCCGGTCTGCATCTGGCTCCTTTTTCTACAGTATCCTATAATATTGCAACTACGGACTATCAGGAAGATTTGGGTAAGATTTCGCGGATTTATAATGGAAATGGAGGGACATACCAGTTGCAAATTGGAAATGGCTTTAAGTACAATGACTTTTCATTGGGTGTAAATCTTGGCTGGTGGTTTGGTAAATTAAGAAAGAATCAATCTGTTTACCTGGCGGATTTTACCAATTCGTTTTATGACAGAATTGAGGAGTCACAAGCTATTGGAGGATTCCTGTGGAAAGCTGGAGCGCAGTACACCATTTGGCTGCAAAAACCTGTGGAAACTGAAGTGAAAAAAGTAAAGCGATATATTACACTGGGACTTTCCGGTAGTAATCAGACCGGGTATAACACTGAACTGGATCGTCTTCATTTGATCGTCAATCCTACCACACAAGTTCTTGACACTGTAAGCTCCATTTTGGGAGAAACGCTGCGTGGAAAACTTCCGGGCTCAGTAAGCATAGGAGCTTCTTATAATGATGAAGGTAAGATTCGTGCAGGATTAGATCTGAATCTCACATCCTGGAAGCAATTCAACAATCCGGTTGACGCTCAGGTTTTTAATAATACATGGTCAGTTAATGCCGGGCTTGAGTTTATTCCGGATATTACTTCAATCAGTAAATTTCTAAAAAGAGTGCGATACAGAGCAGGTGTGAGAATGGGTACAGATCCGAGAGTGTTTGGTGAACAATTGAAGACATTTGAGGTTAATGCGGGAGTCGGACTTCCATTTGTCGTGGCCAGGGAAATTTCCTTTATGCATATTGGATTCACATATGGAAGTATTTATGGCAATATACCTTTGAAGGAAAACTATTTCCGTATCAATCTTGGGTTTTCATTTGTGGACAATACCTGGTTTGTCAAAAGAAGATTCTATTGATCCACTCAGGCGAAACCCTGTTTATGCTCCTTTGATCAATCATCACTATTTATGCAGAAAGTTGGCAATCCCTGGGTGTTAGAATTGGTTTGGTGGCTATTCACTTTGGTTCTTGTTGTTTTCGTTATGTATCCCATATATAATGAAATACCGGAATATCCATTTTGGGTGGAAAATTGTATTGCGATTGCAATTTTTATCACAGCTGCCAGATATATATTTTTTCTTAGATTTTCACCGATTGCCTACATTCAGCAACTTAAAGTAGTGTTGGCTATAGGTATGATTCCTTTAATCTTCATCCTGGTCAGTCAATTCAATTTCTTCCAAACTTATCTGGATGAAAATGGAATTCTATCTTTTCTGGGACATCTTTCGCCCTCCAGAATAGATTCCATGGATCGCTACATTCGCAACGAAATGGGATTTTTCAGTGTGGGCGCAGTAATCAGCTCAGCAATACTGGCTATCCGGCTAATCATTTCTGTGTGGCGGGTAAGAAACAAAGGGACTGTTTAATTAGCTTTTCTAATTGATATTTTCTGCCAGTAAGTCAATCTTCTCCAAACCCATTCCAGCGGGCCATATTGATATTTTTTCAGCCAGAAATAACTGAATATCATCTGAAATATCCAGATAGCTGCGACTACGAAATAAATCTCATAACGTTCCAATTCGCCAAAGTATCCAAAACCAAAGCCATAGAATACGGTGGTGCAAATGATGGTCTGACCGATGTAATTACTAAAAGCCATACGTCCGACGGCCGCCAGCACATTAAATAAACCTTTCAACATTCCGGATTTCCAAATTAAAATAAAAAGAGACATATGCCCCAAAGCTGTCAATATCCGCCTGATATGATAGGGTGAAATTAAGGCCTCATTCGCAAAATTATGCCATTCAAAGTTGGACGCAATCAGGCTCCTGACCTGCCACCAACCAAGTAAGATTCCAATTGAATAAGAGATGATCATTAAAATAAAATAGCTTCGGCTGCTTTTCTGACCTGTCAGCCAACCGGTCCTGAACAGCCACATTCCAAACAATATTGCCAATAATGCATCCCAAAACAGAGTGGTGTATGCTTCTGTAGTTTCAAACTTGAAACTGGCCGGAGCGGTCTCTGAGAATGAGCTGGTCCATGATCCCTGCACTTTTTCTTTCACCTTAGCCGCCTCTGCACGAATGCTGTCTATCGATCCTTTGTCTCTTTGTTCTTTCCAGGAATCCAATGCAGCCAATTCTTCTTTGTCAAGGCTATCTCCTGATTCCTGCTTTTCATTAAGTTCTATTCCAGTCTTGTATTCATCTCTGACGCTATACATGAAGCCGGTATCTTTAATTGTAAGTAACAGCACCAGGATAATCACTGCCCGCATCAGAAATTTTGGCTTCCAGTGTCTTATTGGGAATAGAAACAAGCCTACCATTCCATACAAATAGAGAATATCTCCGGGCCACTGAAGCAGGTAAGCATGAATCATTCCAAATAAAATCAGCCAGATCATTCGTCTATAGTGGATATCTGCAGCTGAAATGGTATTTTCTTTGCTCTCCAGACGCATCATCAACAACAGACAACCGGCTCCAAAAAGTATGGAAAAAAGACTCCTCATTGTCCCTTCAAAAAATCCATTGATAATCCAAAATGTATAATAATTGGGACCTGAAAATTCATCTGCCAGGCGTAGATCATA
Source organism: Saprospiraceae bacterium (assembly GCA_022841345.1). Lineage (GTDB taxonomy): Bacteria > Bacteroidota > Bacteroidia > Chitinophagales > Saprospiraceae > SLDF01. The sequence continues at coordinate 28,710 of JALHRR010000003.1, read as the reverse complement.
CACTTGCTGATATGGCATGGAGAAGTAAGGAATATTCATCAGCAGAATGCCCAGCAATGCGAATCCTCTGAGTACATCCAGCAACTGGATTCTTTGAGTATCAGGAGTAGGTACAGCTTGGGGAGTAGGAGTGGTCGATTCCATAATTCAATTTGATTTCAGAGTGATAGCTGGTCACCTCTATACTCTCCACTCTTTCATATTACTCCTGAATTGCCCCGGTATAGAAGCAAGTCAAATATAAACTTCCGATACTGATCTTCTTTATTTTGCTAAATATATTTTACTTAAGGGGTCGAAATATAAAGACCAGAACTATCCGCCATCTTCTTTCTTAATCATTGAGTCCGATTCCTGAACAGATGTTTTCAATGCTCTTCTGAATAGAATATTTATCGAAGAATGATCAAGGGATGCTTGAAAAAAATCAACAAATTCCCAATCATATTTGCTCATAATAGTAATGAATTCAGCTGCTGACTTGACTTTCAGGTATTTGCCATTTTCGTCCATTACATATTTATTCCAGTTCAACTTAAATGGAATATTTCCTTCAATATCCATCTGAACTATAGAACTGAATACCCCGGTTGAAACATTTGCCTGACAGTATTCATATTTCTGCTTATCCTGTGCAGGTAAAAACGAAAAAACTCCCAGGATCAGAATTGAAATGAGTGCAGATATTTTCATGTTGTCGATTTTTTTCAAATGTAGTTTGCATTGAGGGGGGACTTTCATAAAGTTGAGTTAAAGTCAGTTAAGCTTCATTTAATTTATTCAGGAAGCGTTTCGGGCATCAATAAAATTTTATAGTAATTTTATTCCTATGGAAAAAACACCAGTCAGCAAATACCAAATCCGATTCCCAGATTGCGATCCATTCAACCATCTCAATAATGCCAGATACCTGGATTATTTCATGAATGCCAGAGAAGATCATTTGATGAAATTTTACCAATTCAGTCCATATCAGCATATCAGGGAAGCAGGTACCAGTTGGGTAGTCAGTGAAAACAGAATTGCGTACATACGACCCGCAATGCTCATGGAAGAGGTTTTGATCAGTTCCACTCTGCGCAGATGGGGAGATAGTGACGTGCATGTGGAGATGCTGATGTGGGATAAGGATCAGACTAAAATTAAAAGTGTTTTATGGGCCAGATTTGTTCACTTCAATATCCGCACCCAGAAAGTAGAATCTCATACTCCTCATTTAGCTGAAAGATTTCAGGCTCTGGAGAATCCTTTTCCTTCTTCCATTTCTTTTGAAGAAAGAACAAAAGAACTTAAACTATTATAGAATGGTCAGCAAGACAAGTTTTTTCAAATTCATTTCATTGCTCCTTCTTGCTTTGTTGAATATTTGCTGTTCATCCGCTGAAGTAAACAAAGATCTGAGCGTCACTGAAAATACTTCAGTCAAAACGGATGATCCTTACAGAGTAGAAGAAAGTGTAACAGCAGACAATGGAGCTATGAAAGAAGATGTTTTTACTTACTATCAAAAACTCCAGCCTCAATATATTCCTGATTATAAATTGCAGAAAGGGAAAGAAGGCTTTTATACAAAATCTCAGAATGGAGAAAGATTGAAGCCGGTCATGGATATTGCCAATGGATATTTAGAAATCATGGATGATCAAATGGGAGAAGGCCACGTAAAAGTACAATTTGTATTATTTAAGAAAGCAGATGCATCAGATGTGATTGCTATCAGTATCCAGCGGCATGATGGATTTGGGCTTAGCCAGGAAAGCTATGTTCTTCATATAATAAATGGTAAACCTGCAGACAAGACGAAAGAAGCATTTGGCAATTTGTCTCACTGGTCATTCCTTGTGGATGATTATGCTGAAGAGGATCATATAGTCGCAGATGCGCTGCCAGTTCTGATAGAGCTGCCGAGAAAAGGCACCACTGCCAAAGCTATCGCCTCCATAGAGAAAAAATTCTATTACTGCAGCGACAAAGCGAATGCAGAACAGGCTATAGCTTGCGGAGTGTATGGGAGAATGCGCCGGACAAGTATAGACTTGAAATGGAATAAACAGATGGGTGTGTTTGAGTGGGAGTGATGAATTAGATTGCCCTGATTGATATGTGAATTTTTCCCAAAAAAAAAGCCCGAAGCTATTTGCAATACAAACGCTTCGGGACAAATACTATGTTTACGAGATAATACCTCTTTATTGCCGCTGATTATTCCTCGTCACCCGCTCCTTCTTCAAAAGGATTGACTTTGACGGTAGCTCCGGCGGCAAATTTAGCCTTGATTTTTTCTTCCAGTTCATTTGCCAGCTCAGGATTGTCTTCCAGGAATTGCTTGGCAGCATCACGTCCCTGAGCAATCTTGGTGCCATTATAGCTATACCAGGAGCCACTCTTATCGATGATGTTGTGATCAGCACCCAGATCTACAATTTCTCCTGTTTTGGAAATTCCCTGACCAAACATGATATCAAATTCAGCTGTACGGAAAGGAGGTGCCAGTTTGTTCTTAACAACTTTCACTTTCACATGCGTTCCTGTCATAGCTCCTTCCTTGTCTTTGATGGGAGTACCACTCTTACGGATATCCAAACGGATAGATGCATAGAATTTAAGTGCATTACCACCGGTGGTAGTTTCAGGATTACCAAACATGACACCGATTTTCTCACGTAACTGATTGATGAAAATGCAGCAACAACCTGTACGTCCGATGGTTCCTGTCAACTTTCTTAATGCCTGAGACATTAACCTTGCCTGAAGACCCATTTTGGAATCTCCCATCTCTCCTTCGATCTCAGATCTTGGTACCAATGCAGCAACAGAATCAATCACTATGATATCGATAGCACCCGAGCGGATCAGGTTTTCTGCTATTTCAAGAGCCTGCTCTCCATTGTCCGGTTGAGAGATAAGCAAATTCTCAGTGTCCACACCCAATGCTTCTGCATAAAAACGATCGAAAGCATGTTCAGCATCAATGATGGCAGCTATTCCACCTTTCTTCTGGCATTCTGCAATAGCGTGAATGGCGAGGGTCGTTTTACCGGATGATTCCGGGCCGTAAATTTCAACTACTCTTCCTTTCGGTAATCCACCGGTACCCAGTGCAATGTCCAGCCCCAGTGAACCAGTAGAGATGGCTTCCACAGCAACCACTTGTTTGTCGCCCAGTTTCATCACGGTGCCTTTGCCGTAGGTCTTCTCGAGACGATCTACTGTGAGTTTTAATACTTTTAGTTTTTCCTCTTGTTCCTTTGTCATGACTATGATATGTTAATTGAATTCAAATGAATGTATATAGAGGGGATAAATATATGGAAAAAAGCAATATTTAAGTGCAGGAATCCGGAATAAAACCGAAAGGATTTTCTATTCGACTTGAGTAAGACAAAAAAAGTTGAAACAGCTTAATCCGGGACAAAAAAAAAGCTCACTTTAAGGGTGAGCTTTTTTCTTTGTGGCGTCAGAATCTCAGATCGTATTGACCTCAGATTTTGCACTGTACTCCAAAATAGCATGAATGCTTTTCCTGGAGGGTGAAAATTTGACTGCCGGCAATTGTGCTTTTGCAGCACTTAATTCATTGTATGCTTCTTGCAGTGACCAATCCATTTGCATGGCTTCAGAGATTTCTATTTTTTCAACACTGCTGAGATCCTGATACAAAAAATTAACTAAGTCGATAGGTGTAAAGGTGTGCTTCATGTACAAAATTTGTGTTTGATTTAAAACCACCTTACTAACATTTTTCTACAAATAATTATTGCATAAAAGCTATATAAAGTATCTAAATTCCACAAATTTAACACATTCTCACTTCACACGATACCATTTCTGCGTTCTGCCCAGCAATGAAAAACCCATATATCCCCGCACCAGAAGTACATCCGGCTTCTCTAATGAAATTTTACAACTGTATTCTTTTCCTTTTGCAGGATCCAGGATGGTTCCGCCATCATATTCATCTCCATCCTTTTCAAGGTCAGTCAGAAAGACCATGCCTACTATTGGTTTTCCTTTTTTATCACCGGGACATTTGTCACAGGTAGTACTGGCTGCTCCGGGGAGAAGCTTGATTACTTTTCCATACAACTTGCCCTTTTGCTCATAGATTTCAACAATCGATTTCTCTTTCCCGGTTTCGTCGTCAACTGTTTTCCACTGACCGATGGGAGTAGCTTTCTGAGCTATGCTAATACTGCTGATAGACAGACCAAGGATGATCAAAAATATTTGCTTCATTTTTTTAAATTTTGGACTAAAGATGTTTTAAATCAATGCACCAATATACTGGAATAGGAGTATTTCAGTAAACAAACGACAAAAAGTTTGTAAAGTTACTGTATATGAAATCAAACAGACTCCGGCAAAAAAGGATCAGATCCAATAGAAACAATTTTGAATTAAGCTATCCGTGGAGCTGCATCCAAAATGTCCTGATTTGCTTTTTCAGCAAACTTCTGGAAATTCTTGTTGAAATTCTTGGAAAGCGCCGCAGCCTGGCGATCATATGCTGCTTTATCACTCCAGGTATTTTTGGGATTCAAAATTTCATTGGGAACATCGGGCACTGAATCAGGAAAAGAAACGCCGAATATCTCATGCTCTGTAAATCCAACATTATCCAACTGACCGGTCATAGCTGCCGTAATCATTGCTCTGGTGTATTTGAGTTTAATTCTGCTTCCTGATCCATAAGCTCCACCTGTCCAGCCTGTATTGATCAACCAGATCGAAGTTTTATTTTTTTGCATGCGATCGCCCAGCATTTCTGCATATTGGGTAGGATGCAATGGCATGAATGGTGCACCAAAACACGCTGAGAAAGTCTCTTTCGGTTCAGTAACGCCTTCTTCTGTTCCTGCTACCTTCGCAGTATATCCGGACAAAAAGTGGAACATTGCCTGACCCGGGGTTAATTTGGAAATTGGAGGTAAAACGCCCCAGGCATCACAAGTCAGAAAAAATACGTGTTTAGGCTGATCACCCACGGATGGGATTAGGGCATTGTCAATGTGATATATAGGATATGAAACTCTGGTATTCTCAGTTATTGAAATGTCAGAATAATCTACAGTTCTTGTGCCGGGAAAAAATTTGATATTCTCCAGAATTGCTCCATGTCGGATGGCCTTGAAAATTTCAGGTTCTTTTTCTGCAGTAAGGTCTATACACTTGGCATAACATCCGCCCTCAAAATTAAAGACTCCGTGATCTGACCAACCATGCTCGTCATCTCCTATGAGATTGCGTTCGGGATCAGCGGAAAGAGTAGTTTTTCCTGTGCCTGAAAGACCGAAAAATAAGGCAACATCTCCATCTTTACCTCTATTGGCAGAACAATGCATTGGCATCACTCCATGAACCGTAGGCAGCAAATAATTCAATACGGAAAATATACCCTTTTTAATCTCACCGGTATATCCTGAACCTCCCACGAGGATCAGTTTTTGGCTGATATTGATGATTGAAAAATTTCCCCTGTTGGTTCCATCTACCGAAGGATCTGCTCCGAATCCCGGAGCGCAAATGATTTTCCAATCCGGCTCAAAACTTTCCAAATCCTTCGCTTCAGGCCGGATAAACATATTTCCCGCAAATTGATTGCTCCATGGGTATTCAGAAAACAATCTGAGTTTTAGTCTGTATTTGGTATCTGCACACGCAAAGGCATCCCGGACGAATATGTCTTTTCCTTCAAAGTATGCTTTAATTTTTTGTTCCAGTCCTTCAAATTTCTCTTGTTGGAATGGCTGATTGATACTATTCCAGTCTACTTTGTCACGGGTTTCATCGTCTATTACTATGAAGCGGTCTTTGGGTGATCTGCCTGTAAATTTTCCGGTTTCGATGCAGATGGCTCCGGTATCTGACAAAACCCCCATATTGCGCTTGATAGTCTCTTCAACCAACTCTTCCGGACTGAGATTCCATTTTATTTCTCCTACATTTACAAATCCTTCTTCTTCTAAAATTGCACTATAATTATCCAAAACGCTGTTCATTTGGCTCATTTTAATTTAACAATTAATGATGTGGCAGAAAGAATGTTCATCAAACTAAGTTTTTACTTAAATGAGCAGACAATTTTCCTGCTAAAATCTTTGTGAATTTTTCAACAAATACCACTGAACATTCCATATCAGCTCCCATTTCAATCATACGTTTTTTCAGCGCAATGAAGTTACTGTAGAATGTTTTCAGGTCGGCAAAATTAAGAATATAACCCGTATTCTAAGGAACTTATTTTTTAATATATTATATATTATTATAATATCTAACTTAGTGTAAAAGCAACAATAAGCAACTTTCTCACTCTTATTCAAGAGGTTGTGCAATACGGAAAGACTTGTTGCTGGGTTTATATATGAAAATAAAAATATGAAGAACAAATACCTCAGAAGGAGAATTAACAAGGAGTCCGAAAATGGATAAGCTAATTCAACATAACTTATAAAGTAAAATACCTAAAAATTGATTTGAGTGTCAATTTATAAATCATGACCAGGAAAATGGCAAATAGAAAAGACAGTTGCTTATAAATGCTTTTAAACCAGGAAAGCTAAAAAGTTGATTATAACACTCATTGAAATTATTCAATGAAATAAAGTTCGGCTTTGTTATGACTAGGATATCTTTGGTGAAAATAATTGATTTAGCCTTCCAGGTTGAATTAATTGGAATTCCCTACTTCTAAATCGCCTCTAGCCGGCGGGGCTCTTACTTTTTTCTGCAGTCAAAAAAGTAAGCAAAAAGTCCGCCCACTGTGTAGCCTAAGCCTAAAAATGCGTTTTCGCTTCACTATGCCTGCTAAACTCGCCTTGGTATTTCTTGTTCCTGCTTAATCATCACAGGTCATCACTATATCTGCGTGGTCTCACTGATTGCTCACACAGTACCAGTCATGGCCGTTTCACTCAAAACCATATTTTACGGCTTATTCTACAAGGTGGGAACCTACTCGTTCAAAACTTAGGATCCACTTTGATTTATTAGATTGGACGATACGATACTTTAATCATAACTGTGCCTAAAGTTCTATAGCTTCAATAAATATCACTCATAAATCAAATCAATTCCTTCTGTTCTCTCTCATTTGCTTAATTCTGGAAGCAGTCTGCCGCACGATCTGTTCTCTGAAACCCCGTTCAGCTGCAGGAAGGCGGGCTAGTTTTTGCGGAGGAATTACTGCTCTTAATTTTTTGAAGTATGTCTTTCTGATTTCGGCCTCCTTATCCTGCATTTCGAACATTTGCTGAATAAAGCGATCCGCCTCTGCTTCTGTCATTCCTTTGGTATTGGTCTCAGGATCCACTTTCCGGCGATTCTTCATTTCTTCAGCTTTCCATTCATTATAAATAGGCCAGAAGGATTGTGACTCCTGAGAGGTAAGCTCCAGTTCATTCGTAATATATGCAGCTCTCTGAGCTTCGAGTTTGCCTTCCATTTTATCCAGCCGATCCTGAAAAGGACCCTGAGCCTGCACTGCGAAAGGCAGAAAAAACAGGCACATTAAAAACGTTTTCATTATGCTGTGTTTTAAAACTTGTACTTTAAATGTGTATGTATGTTTCATATATGTCTGTTTTAATTAAAGTTCTTCTTCAAATTCTCCTTCCATTATTTCTTCTAGTTCCTGCAAATTCATTTCATTCAGAAATTCCATTTCAGAGGAATTTAGCACGGGTTCATCTTCCTGTAAAGCTGTCAGCAAACTGAGTAATTTTAAGTCAAATTCTCCTGCATGTTTATCTATATATGCCAATGTCCCCAGGATTTCATCTTGTTGACGCCCGGAGTTTTGAGTATGAATAAAATAAGCAACTCCCACGCAGACTATAATGGCTAATCCGGCTGCGATAGATAGCCAGGTTCTTCGTTGGTTCAATGAAGGTAGCCACCGCTGTGCACCACCGTGTTGAGTAGAAGACTTCGTTTTTTGCAAAATTTTTGTCTCCATTTCATCAAAATAATTCTCAGGTACTTTGAAGGCTTCTTTTTTGCCAAGATGCCCCCATTTATCCTGAAATGCCTTTTCTATATTTTCTTTATCCTTCATATTGCTGTATGATTTCTTCAATTTTTTTACATGCGTGATGATAAGATGCTTTCAATGCCCCTTCACTGGTCTCCAGTATTGATGACATTTGCTGATATGGCATCTCTTCAAAGTAGCGCATTTGAAATACCAATTTTTGTTTATCCGGTAATGTCTGAATGGCGCTATGCAGATAAGCCTGCATTTTATCACCTTCAAACCACATATCTGCAGATAAGAGGGACGCCGACTTTTCAGGATCATCCCAAACCAGACCATTTTTCTTCTTCCGCAGATGACTCAGGCATTCATTTACTGCGATTCTGTAAATCCATGTAAATAGACCTGATTGCTGCTTGAAGCGGGCCAGGTTCTGATAAATTTTAATAAATATCTCCTGAACCAGATCATCTGCATCATCATGTTGATGGACATTCCTTCTCACAAGCCAGTAAATACGCTGTTTATATTTACGTACCAGCATCTGAAATCCGCGTTCGGACTCATTTGCTTCCAATATCAAATGCAATATTTGCTGATCCTCTTGTGACTGCACTTATCTGCTTTGGTAATTAAGATGATGATTCATGTAAAAGGTTTAATTTACATTATTTACTAAAGTTAATTTAAGAACGCTACACCATTAAGTCAAATTCTTGATATTGATTTTCAATTGAGAATCTTTGGAATTATCTATTCCTAATTTCGCCTCAAGCCGGCTGGGCTCTTACTTTTTTCTGCAGTCAAAAAAGTAAGCAAAAAGTCCGCCCACTGTGTAGCCTAAGCCTAAAAATGCGTTTTCGCTGCGCTAAGTCTGCCAAACTCGCCGTGTCATTTGCTGTTCCTGCTTATTGATTACAGGTCATATCTATACCTTCAAGGCTTCACCTCATGCTCATACAGTGCCAGCCTTGGTCGCTTCACTCAAAACCATTTTTTACGTCTTATTCTACAAGGTGGGAACCTACTCCTATATAACAAGTTTTTCTTTAATATACAATTTTAACAAAACACAAAATGAGACCTCAGTTATAAATGCAACCTTGAAAAACTATTTTTACTTTGTCAGCATTGGCTATCCATTATCTTTACAAAAACTGTGCACCTGGAAGGACTTACAATATATATCGTTTTACTATCTATATTATTCGCATTCAATGTAATATATTATTTGTTTTTCTACTTCATGGCGGGAAAAGCATCGAAGACGGAAATAAAAGATCACATATCCTCACAGCTTTCTGTTTCAGTGATCATTTGTACTTATAATTCACTCAATACTTTAAAACCACTCATACATCAGGTGTTTGATCAGAATTATCCTGAATTTGAGTGCATCATTGTAGATGACGGTTCTACTGATGGTACTTCAGAATGGTTGAACTCCCTAGTTCAAAACCATTCCAACCTGAAAGTACTTTATCAGGATCCAGCTATGAAAACCCTTCCGGGAAAGAAGGAAGCACTTGAAAAAGGACTTTTGGCTGCAAGCGGGGAAATCATTCTTTTGACTGATGCAGATTGTGTCATTCATTCCGGAAACTGGATTTCCTTTATGCTTAAGCCTTTCAATGGTAAAACTGATGTTGTGCTGGGTTTTGCCCCGCTTAGACCCGCAGATACGACCGCATCATTACTGAGCAGCCTGGAATCGCTGCTCACTGCCATGCAATACGGGTCTTATGCGAGTGCTGGAATGCCTTATATGGGGGTGGGAAGAAATATGGCTTATCGCCGCAATCTGATTTCCGGTAGCTCACCATTTGCATTGCACAAAGATATTCCCTCGGGAGACGATGACTTATTCATTCAGGATATGCCATCTGAAGTCAAAATGAAAATTCAAACTGAAGCGGATTCTCTTGTTTATTCATACTCTCCCTCAACCTGGTCTGGCTGGTATCGTCAGAAATCAAGGCATGTACAGACTTCACTGAAATATAGTTTTCAACATCAAATCATTCTTAGCATGTTTGCCTTTTCGCACTTGTTATTTTATGCTGCGGTGTTATCAGGCTTATTTCTGGGCTATGAAATAGTGGCAATTTTAGTCTTCTGCATCAGATGGCTGATCTTATTCTTACCTTACCGGAATTGGGCGCGGATGATAAAGTTTAGACCCGGCTGGAAACTATATCCCTTTTTCGACCTATTTTTGAACCTGTATTATATCATCCTCTTCCCCGGATTATTTTTTAAAAGAAAAACCTGGTAACACATGCAATCTATCAAGCGGTATTTCCCGCAGATATCTGATCATCAAATGAAACAGTTCGAAGCACTGATTCCATTCTATGAAGACTGGAATCAAAAGATCAATGTGATTTCCAGAAAGGACATCGAGCATCTTGAAGTGCACCACGTGCTTCATTCCCTTGCCATTGTCAAAATGGTTTCTTCATTCAGACCAGGCACTACAGTCATGGACCTGGGAACAGGCGGCGGATTTCCGGGAATCCCGCTAGCTATTTTCTTTCCAAAAGTGGAATTTCTGTTGATTGATGGAACCGGAAAGAAGATCAAAGTTGTTCAGGCTGCGATCGAAGAACTGGGTCTGAAAAACGTGACAGCGATGCAGAAAAGGGCAGAAGAATTGAAACAAAGCTTTGACTTTGTAGTCACGCGTGCAGTTGCAGACCTCGACAAATTATGGGAATGGTCACAAAAGCTCATTCATCAAAACCACAAAAATGGCCTTCCCAATGGCCTCATTGCACTAAAAGGAGGAAAAATCGATCAGGAAATCAAGGCATTACCCAAAGGAACCTCTATTGAAAAAACTGCCATTCAATCCTGGTTTGATGATCCGTATTTTGAGGAGAAGTTTGTGATTTATGTGCAAAGGTGAAAAGGCAAGATTTCAGATTTCAGCACTTTCAGTCCCCAAAGCTTTTGGGATCAGATTTTAGATTTGAAACAGCCATTGAACAGCCGGGTTAACAGCCTCGTTAAAGCGGTGAAGCGTTGAAGGGGAAACAGCCAGTTGAACAGCCAAATTACGAATTACGAATTACGATTGAAACAGCCAGTTAACAGCCTCGTTAAAGCGGTGAAGCGTTGAAGCGGAAACAGCCTGTAGGGTATATGATGCATGTCAATAACTACAACTTATTTATGGCCAACGCCCTAAAAGCCCGGCTTCACGTTATTTTGAATGAAATCTTCTACAATCCTTCAATCTTATCAATCTTTTTCAATCTTGTCAATCTCCCTCAATCCTATCAATCCTTTCAATCTTCCCAAACTCACATACACCCCACTACAACCCTCACAATCAATCTCATCTAAAGCAATCTACCTCACCATGCCCTTTTCCTGACTCAAAAATTCCTGAAGCGTTAGCCTGGGAGCCATAAAAGCAGGATGTTTTATCTTTAAATATAGCAGCTTCGGGACCACATTGGATCGCACAGGCTGTGGATTTGATTATATATGCAGTTCCATCTTTAGTTACAATATAGAATGCGTACTCAAATAATCCTTTAAAAGGATTCCCCATCTTGTCCCGCCCATTCCAACCAATTGTATCAAGGTCCTCAAGTCCAATAAAACCAGAATCATACAATAAAGGATCTTCATGGTTTTCCCCAACTTTGGTAATAACAAAGTACTCAAGATGTCCTATTTCATCATTGATATTGGGTTTAAATAAATCATTCAGGCCGTCATTGTTTGGAGTGAACACATTAGGTATATAAACATAACGAACCTGCCCCTGAACCATAGGTTTAAACTCTACAGGCTCAGTACCACAGCAAGATTCATACTCCACAGGTGTCACTATATCAGGATCTTTCTTGCAAGCGCTTAAAGTGAAGATCAGAAAATAAACCGGCAGCACTATTCTAAAGAGGGTTCTCATATGAATTAGATTATTGGTAGCAAAGCGTTAAACATGACTTCTAAACTATTTGATATTCTAACATTTAAACTCGCTTTACTGAGGATAAATTTCAATTAGATCAAAATCACCTCCTCCCCCAAACAAAAACTGCCCGGCTTATAAAGGCCAGGCAGCTTAATATACTCACTTCTTGTTCTCCCAATTATCTTCCTTGCAAGGAACGATAATAGTCTTCAACCAGATTTTTGTAATATGGTTTCAGAGATGGCGATACTGTTTTGAACATTTCTGTTTCTGCCTTTCTCTGCTTCAGGTAGGTATCCATGGATGGAGGAAATGCGCGCTCAGCATTCTGTGCCTGCTGAGCTTTGCGTTTCTCGTCCCAGTCCTGTTCTCTGGTTGCTTTTTCTGCTTCCAGTAATCTGGTCAATATATCCTGTTGTCTTTTGATCATTTCATTGGAAAGGCGCTTATTGACAAGGTCAATTTCATTTTGATTCATCTGGTCAATGATTTCCTGAAGCCCTTTGTCACCTTTACCCTGCATCTGTTTTTCTTTTTGCAGGCCTTCCAGTGCTTTACGCAATTTGGCTTGTTGGGCAGCTATTTCAGCAAATTCCTTCGAATCACCGCCTTCCTTACCTTCTTTACCATCTTTCCCTTCCTTGCCTTCTCCGCTTGGTTTGCCTTTATCGCGGGCTTCCTTCATTTTTTTCATCTCCTCAGTCAGCTTTTGCTGACCTTCGGTGATTTTGTCCATAGGGACCATTCCTTCCTTGCCTGAACTTTGTCCCGGGTTTGTACACATTTGAGTGCCCGGCATCATTTGGGACATTGCTTTTTGCATTTGTTCCATAGTCTCGCTCAACATCAGCGCTAAATCATTCAGATTCTTCATGCTTCTTTGCTGATTATCCGCAGCTTCTGTTTTCTTCCTTTCTTCCAGTTTATCGATGGAATGAGTAATATTTTTATTGATCTCATTCACTTTCTCGGTGATAAATGATTCCAACTGGAATACTCTTTTACTAATTGCCTGCAGACTATCTTCTACCAGACGGAAGTTGTTTTTAATCCTGTCCTGATCCTGTACAAGCCTTGTGTAAGCAGGCGTATTAGAGTTCACAGAAGCAAACTGATTAATCAATTGCTCTTGTTCGAGAGACAAGCCTACTATATTTTCCAATAATTGGCGCAATGCTTTAATGTCTTCCTGCATCTGATCCATCTCGCCCGATTGCTGACTTTGAGCCATTTTCTTTGCAGCATCCTTCATCTTTTGAGCTGCTTTCTTTTGAGGCTTTCCAGCTTTGTCAGGTTGCTTCTTGTCCAGTTGCTCTTTGGCATCATTCAGGTCGGGCTTTATACCTTCCATTTCATTTTGTGGATCATCCAGATTTTTAGGACGCTCCAATTCTTTATTCTTTTTCTCCATTTCATCCATTTTTTTCTGGATGTCATTGAATTCCTTGTTGATTTCCTCCTGCTTCTTGCTCAATTCCTCGCTGTCGGTTTTCTTTTCAGCGGTCTCTTTAGCTAGTTGCTCCTGCTTCTCAGCCAGTTTTTCCAATGCTTCTGCCTGTTTTTTCATCTCCATCTCCATCTCAAGGGTTTTATACAGTTCCAGCAAGCGATCCATTTCCATTTCAGATTCCTTGCTTTCATTCTGCATATTCTCCATCATTTGCATAGCATCTTCCTTGCCCAGTTCCTGCATAAGTTCTTTGATCTTATCCATGAGGGCCTGGGTTTCATTATCCACTACTTTCTCGAATAATTCTTCCAGCTTGTCCTGTTTCTCTTTCATGGACTCATCCATCTGCTCGAGTTCTTCCTGATTTTTCTTGTTTTCCTGGAATTTATCTTTTGCTTCCTGAATTTGCTTGTCAATTTCTTTTTGTCTTTCCAGCAATTTCTCCAGCTCCTTCTTGCGCTGCCAGTCCAGTTCTTTTTGCTGTAATACTTTTTCACGCAACTTTTGGAAGTCTTCTTTCAGCTTCTTGGTCTCAGCCATAGACTTCATCAATGTCTCCTTGATGTCTTTGCTATTTTCCTCAAGCTTTTCTTCAAATTCTTTCATTGTAGGCTTAGTTACCTGAAACAGTTGAGTCTTGGTTTTCTTACTTCCGAAGACTGCATCATTGTCCGCTACTTCAAAGTAGTAAGTAATATTATCACCTGGTTCGATTTTCAGCTCATTCATGTCCCAGATGTAAGAGAAATCTGTCTGCTTACCGGCTACACCCTGAATCAATTTTGATTTGGTTTCACTTTGTTTGTTACCTGCTTTCTGAACGGTGTAATGAAATGTCACTGTGCGAATGCCATAATCATCAGAAGCTTCACCAACGAAGTACACGATCTTATCATTATCAGCACTGTCGATCATCTGCTCTGCCTGAATGGATGGATACAAATCCGGAATCGTATGAATAGAATAGGAGAATGAATCAGCTCTGGAAAGCTGAGCATTCGATAAATAAATACTGTAACGATCATCAGTCACAACGGTCTTGGTAAAGCTGAATTGCTGAGAACCTGAGCGCACTGTAGAATCTACTTTCAGGCTTTTTTCAAATGACATTTCCAGTTGATCCGTAAATGAGGCGTCAAAAATCCAGGAAACCTTCGTTCCCACAGGCACTGAAATATCTCCCGTATTGAAAAGCGTTTCATTCTTACGGCCTGTATATGCAGGATATTTCAATATAGTCTGAAATCCGGCGATGGCTGGTTTTGCCAGGACATTCAACTCATATTGAGTAGAATTATATCCGGAGCCATACAGCTGAAATGGTGTATTGCGCTGAACATTTTTGAAAATGTAGCTGTATTCTGTGGCATTTTCCTTAGTCAACCGGTATTGATAATCTGCAATTTGTACAAATACTTCAGCCGGAAGTGCGTCGCCTTCCAGCTTGACTTTGAGTTCGAAATCTTCGCTTTGAGGAACTATCAGATCTTTATTTTCAATAATGAAATCAAATGGTGCTTTTCTTTCAAAGACTGTGTTGTTGTTGAATAATCTTTTGGAGCTTTCAGGAATCAAACTCGGAGCTGCAAATAATATGACTAGTAAAAGCAACATCGGAGGAAGTGCGAAACGCAGGTACTTTTTATTCTTGGTCAGGTCAATGGCGTTCTTGAAAGGCACCAGTTTGATGCTTTCTGATTTTTGCTCAATACTTGCCAGAACCAGAGCGTTCTGAGAGCTGGAAGCCTGATCATGTAATTGAAGGATATTCAGCAATTTGTCTTCTACTGAATGAAAATGTGTTCCTATAATTGTAGCTGCCTGTGCGTGAGAAATGACTTTCCCCAGATTGAGAAAATGCATGGCCGGTATCATTATCCAGTAAATCATGCTTCCCAGGGCAGTTCCTATAAAAGAATAGAACATTAGTTTTCTGACTCCGGTACCGAAGTAAAAGTAATATTCCAGAACATTGAAGGCAATGAAAAGAAACAAAACCAATCCCAGGAAATATAAACTCCCTTTAATCAATTGATTAAGGTAATATTTTCTGATAAACTGATCGAGTTTCTCAATTAAAAGGCTGTAGTTTGCTTGTGCAGTAGTTGTCATAATGCTCACTTAAAATTCCGATTGTACAATATTAGACAAATTATAACCAAGATTTCATCATTCCTGTTGCATATTAAGCAATAATTAACCGCATTCTTTAAAGCAGAATTACGTAATAAGGTTAATGCTTGGAAATAAAAAATAGAGGCTTACCAATTATTGGCATAAAAATAAAAGTCTCCCGGCAGCTTTAAAACCAATTTTCTTATCACTTAAGTTCATTCCTGAACATGAAATTGAGTACTTTTAGAATCCTGAGCCAGGTTTAAGTCACCTGACAAGGCGAGTAATCGATTCAAATTGCTTCAGGATTTCGTTTTCATTTGATTATTATTAACTCCAAAATACTTGAAAAAATGGGACTATTTTCATTCTTTAAAAAAGCCGGACCTCCGCCGCCACCTGTTTCTATTACTGCTCCGGTGGTGCAAAGTGTGCAAAAGCCGGGTATTCATCCTTCGCAGTTGGAGGCTTTAGTCAATTCAATGGATCTCTGCGTGGACAATCTGGATCTTCATGTCAATGATGACACCGTGATCGTGCGGGGAGAATGTGATACTCAGGAAATCCGCGAAAAAGTCATACTTCTTCTGGGAAATGTAAATGGTATCGCTTGTGTGGATGATCAGTTGATTGTCAAAGTTCATGCTCCTGAATCAGTATTTTACGAAGTGAAAAGTGGAGACAATCTTTCCAAAATCTCGAAGCAACATTACGGCACTTCGAATAAATACATGGTCATTTTTGAAGCGAACAAACCCATGCTCAAAACTCCGGATTTGATTTATCCGGGACAGAAGCTGCGGATACCGCCATTAGACTGAAAAAAAGCCACAAGCTGCAAGCCACAAGCTACAAGTTTAAAGGCAAAATTCAAAAAAACGCAAGCTGGGGCATAATAAAACAAAAGGCAAATAGAAAGATACAATCTTCACAAATGCAGGTGAAAATTAATATCTAAACATATTGTCTTATGAAAGATTTTAAAAAATTATTGATTTGGCAAAGAGGTATTTCTTTGGTTGAAAGGATTTATAGACTGACAGCCGACTTTCCGGATTATGAAAAATTTGGACTAAAATCTCAATTGCAAAGATCGGCAGTAAGTATACCATCTAATATTGCTGAAGGTTGCAGTAGAAAGAGCATTGCAGAGCAGTGCAGATATTTAGAGATAGCTCTAGGTTCATGTTTTGAATTGGAGACTCAAGTTATAGTTTCGGAGAAGCTCAGTTATATTCCTGAAGATGCATCAAATGATTTCCTGCAGGAAATAAGAGAAGAACAGATGATGATATCCGGCTATATGAATAAATTGAAGGAAAGCACCTGATTTTTTAATTCTTAAGTCTTCCCCGGCTGTTTCTCTTGTAGCCTGAAGCTTGCAGCCTCTTTTTGGCTTTCAGCTTATAAAGGCTGTACCCTTGCAGCTTGAGGCTTGAGGCTTCTTCATGGCTGTTCCCTTGTAGCTTGTAGCTTGAGGCTTGCAGCTTTTTCAGACCGAAAGTAATTGTCTTAAGTCTTCAAGCGTATTAGCCTCCGATGCAGGCTTGTCCTTTCTCCAGCGCTTAATGCGGGGAAATCTAAGTGCTATGCCCGATTTGTGTCTCTTCGATTCCTGAATCCCTTCAAAGGCCAATTCAAAAACCAACTCAGCTTTTACGGAACGGACAGGACCAAATTTTTCAAGTGTGTTTTGATTCACAAAGCGTGTCACAGCAGCAAATTCCACATCTGTCAGACCGGAGTAGGCCTTGGTAAATGGAACCAATTTATCCCCATCCCATACTGCAAAAGTGTAGTCAGTGTATAAATTTGCTCTCCGGCCATGTCCACGTTGAGCATAAATCATGACTGCATCAACCTGATAGGGATCCACTTTCCATTTCCACCAGTCGCCCTTCTTTCGGCCTGATAAGTAAGGAGCAGAGCGACGCTTAAGCATCAGGCCTTCCGCAGAAAATTCCCGGGATTTCTCCCGGATCAGACTGAATGATTCCCATTCATCCAATTCAATTGCCTGAGAAAGTCTCAGTAAAGCTGAGCTGTCAGTGCTTTTTATTAATTCCTGAAGTATGGATCTTCTCTCTTCCAGCGGATAATGGCGAATATCTTTCCCTTCGTATTCCAGCAAATCATAGGCCAGTAATATGGCCGGATGCTCATTTATCATTTTGGCAGAGACAGATTTTCTGCCTAGCCGGGTTTGCAGGTCTGCAAATGACCTGATCAGATCCGTGTCAGGGTCCCGGAGTAAAATTTCTCCATCCATCACCACTCCATCAGGTAAAGACTCTGATAATCTCCTGAATTCAGGAAACTGTTCAGTGATCAATTCTTCCCCCCTGGACCAAAGAAATACCTCTCCTTTTCTCAGGATTAATTGACCCCGGATGCCATCCCATTTCCATTCAGCTTGCCAGTCAGCAGCATTTCCCAGGGATTCCGGCTCAGTCTCGAGCGCATACGCCAGGTAGAAAGGATACGGCTGTGAAATATTATCTTCAGATCCTTCTTTAAGGATAAGCGATTCAAATGTTGAATTTTGCGGTTGCCAGCTTCCCATAAGCCGGTGCGCCAGCAAGTTCTCATCCATTCCGGTTGAAATCGAAAGGGCTCTTGTCATCAATTTTTGTGAAACCCCCATCCGAAAACCACCTGTGATGATTTTATTATACACAAATCGCTCTTCACTGCTCAATGCGTTCCAGGCAGCCAGCACCATCGCTTTTTTGACATCTGTTTCCATTTTATCCATAGAAGCAATCTGCTCTATCCAATAAGTCAGAGAATGTTCAGAGCTGTTTTCAGCAACAGGCAGCACCAGTGCAATGGTCTCTGCCAGATCTCCCACAATATGATAGGACTCTTCAAACAACCATAAAGGAATATTTCCTGCTTCTGAAGCAAATTCTCGGAGCAGCGTTGTGCTGATTGTACGCCTGGGTCTCTTGTGAGAAAACAGTGCAATGGCCCAAAGTTTGTCCTCGTCCCCGGCCTGATTAAAATAAGCAGCAAGTGCCTTAACTTTCTCGTTAGTTTTGTTGGTCTGATCCAGTTCCAGAAATAAGGATGAAAATCTTTTCATAGTATAATATCCTTTTCTGATGGAGAAATGGCTTCTCCTGAATTTGAAGCATCATCTATATCAGCAGAGCTCAAAGTATCAGCTTCTGCATTGAGCAATTCTTCCTGATCGGTTCCATATTCGGTCTTCACAATATGTGCATCATATCCCTTCTCATTAAGCCATTTTGAAAAAATATCCGTATAGCCATGTGTCACATAAACGGATGTAGCTCCTGTAGCTTCAATGGCCTGATTCAGTCCATCCCAATCGGCATGATCAGAGAGGACAAAACCGC
This sequence comes from Saprospiraceae bacterium, assembly GCA_022841345.1. GTDB lineage: Bacteria > Bacteroidota > Bacteroidia > Chitinophagales > Saprospiraceae > SLDF01. The sequence continues at coordinate 9,883 of JALHRR010000003.1, read as the reverse complement.
GATCTACTGCGCTCCTTCTTCTGGTACCCCGAACACCCATCCATCCGCTTGCAGCAGCTGAGACAGGATCTTTAAGTCTTTTTTGCCAGGATGATCCAATAGCTCCCGGAGGTGCCAGCACCAATGCTTTTTGGATATCAGGAACTACAGAACCTAATGGCATTGGCAAAATTTCAGGTAAATCCCATCCTTCATTCCTCAATATCTCATGAATGGTAAAAATAGCCCCATGCGCGTACACCGGACCCGGACATGAGGATGAAAGTCCTTTCAGAATTCGCTGAGCCTTACCAAGAGAATAGGCAGAAATGATGGACGATCTGTTGTCTGCAGCATTTCTCTGCCACCATTCCAGCATATCTGCATACACATGTTCCTGGGGTTTCCATTTGAAAACAGGTAAGCCAAATGTAGATTCTGTGATAAAATGCTGACAGGCTACAGGTTCGAAGGCTTCTGAGATTCCATCATTTTCAACTTTATAATCCCCGGAGACTACCCATACTTCTCCCTTATGAGCTACTCTGATTTGAGCAGAACCGATGATATGCCCGGCAGGATGAAAGCTGAATTCGACGCCATTGATCTTAAAGGTTTCTCCATATTTTTTCCCGGTGACAATAATATCTCCCAGACGATGCTTCAGGATTGACACAGAAGATTGTACACTGATATACTGACTATGTCCCCATCTGGCATGATCGGAGTGACCATGCGTGATGAGTGCTTTTGCCACCGGCTTCCAGGGATCAATATAGACTCCTGCAGCTTCCACATATAAGCCTTTGTCTGTGAATCTTATAAGCATATCGCGATTAAACAGTGCATAAAGAGGATGGTTGAGATCTAATTGCTCCGGAGTACATCTCATTTACGAAAAGCCGCGAAATATCCGGATCAAAAAACTTCCGAATATTCGGATTACATTTGAGCTGAAATCCATAAGGGACCACATGAGCCGCGAATTCCTGATAAATCTGATCTTCTTACTCTTCATCAACGCACTCGTCAAGCCTGTGTACATTTTCTGGATAGACAGGACTGTACAAAATGTGGTGGGTCAGGAATATGGCATTTATTTTTCTCTATTAAGTTTTTCCTATTTATTTCAGATCATCAATGATTTCGGTCTTCAGAATTTCAATGCCCGGAATATTTCCAGACACAGATCTCTGGTACACAAATATCTTCCCGGAATTTTAAGATTAAAAGCTATTCTGGGAGTTCTATACAGTGCCGTGGTGCTCTTGGCAGCTTATTTGATAGGATATGAAGGCGACTATTTGGTGCTATTATTTTGGATCGTCATCATACAATTAATGACTTCATTTTTGCTGTACTTGAGGAGTAATATTGCCGGACTGGGTTTTTACAGGATGGATAGTTTTCTCTCTATTCTGGATAAGTTGTTGCTGATTATCATTTGTGGAACACTCTTCCTAACCCCGGCGCTGCGCGGGGCATTTCAAATAGAATGGTTTCTGTATGCTCAGATAGGAGCTCTGGGCGCGGGCATTTTAGTGGCATCCCTGTACTTAATTCCGAAGGTCAGAGTTTCGGATCATAAGGTGAAGTACACTTTCATGTGGTTGATTCTCAAGCAAAGTTATCCCTTTGCTTTGATTTATATTCTGATGATGGTGTATACCAGAATTGATGCAGTAATGCTGGAAAGGATGCTTGACGATGGGGTACAGGAATCATTTACTTATGCCTCTGCTTATCGCTTACTGGATGCTGCCAATATGATAACCTATCTATTTGTTGGACTGTTACTGCCTATGTTTTCCAGGATGATAGGACAAAAGGAAGCCATTGGACCATTATTTGAGGTTAGTATAAAAATGCTGACAATCGTGACGGCCTGTATTGCATTGCCGGTTATCTTTCAGAGTGAAGCTATTGTCAAATGGCTGTATGACTATGGAACCGACTACTCAGCTTCGATCATGAATCTGCTGATTCTGGGCTTTATTTTTATCAGTTTTGGGCAGCTTTTCGGGGCTTTGCTGATAGCAAATGGCACTGTATTACCTTTGAATAAAATATATATCGGAGGTATTATTATCAATATCACTTCCAACTTAATTTTAATTCCGCACTGGAAAGCTTACGGAGCTGCATTGAGTACTTTGTTTACAGAAGTATTTGTAGCCATCAGTCTTGGGCTAATGATCTATAAAACATTTAAAGGTTTGTGGCAATGGCGCTGGGTATTGAAGATTCTGGGCTATAGTTTTCTGACAGGTTTTGCCATTTTTACTTCCTATCAGTATTTGGATTTGGATTGGAAATGGCATTATTTTCTGACGCTGGCTATGTGTGCCGGACTTTCATTTGTGTTGAGAATGATACCAAGTAAAGAAATACTGAAAGTGCTGCAAATCAATCAGAGAATCAGGTCAGAAGATTCTGATATTGAGAAATAGTTGCTCTTTGTCTTACACCCAATTCAATGAGTTATTTCAAGCAATTTTGCTCCATTACAAAATCAAAGACAAGCGATTGCGTTTATGCTTGGGTTCACATCTGCCACCTGAAAATAATGATAGGGTGCAAAGTGTTGAATTTGCTTACTTTTGCAGCTTAAAATCTATCTATGGAGGTCAAACCAAACATGGAAAATATACTGAAACCGCTTTACAGGCACAGGAAAAAAATAGGCATCATCACGGCTGTTGCTGTCATCCTGACTATAATAATCAGTCTGACATTGCCCAATTATTATAAGGCTACTACCATATTTTATGTGGCCAGTCCTGATCTTTCCAAACCAGAGCATTTATTTGGAAAATCTCAAAAGGACACCGAATATTTTGGTGATGAATCAGATGTAGAAAGAGTGATGACACTGGCCCGATCAGGTGCTATGTATCAATACCTGATTGATTCCATGGATCTGATCAATTATTATGATGCGGATACATCTAATCCTAATGCTAAATTCAGATTGTATAAAAAAATTGAAAAGCGTTTTACTTTATTAAAAACGCCCTCCGACGCAATTGAATTGAGTTTTGAAGATAAGGATCCTGCATTTGCGGCCAAAGTTGCCAATGGAGCCAGGCAAAAGCTGGATGATATCACGGGTTCATTAATGAAGGAAAAACTGCTGTCAGTCATTACTGCATTTCAATCCAATCTTGTGCAGAAAATGGATTCACTCAGTACAATTTCTGATAGTTTGCAGCAACTCAGGTCGAGATACAATATTATCAATACAGCATCTCAATCAGAAATGCTGGCATCTATGCTCACAGAAACTGAATCTAAACTCACAAGAGAAAGTGCCAAGTTTGATGCATTAAAGGATGCCAAGAATGTAAAAAGAGATACTATAGAGTTAATTGGAGCAACTGTCAGTGGTCTCATCAAGGAATTGGAGATGTTGAAGAGCAAAGACCAGACATCAGGTATAAGTCTTGACAGATTCAATGAAGGCCGTATTCTGATAGAATTGATGGAAGCACGATTCTATTCAGCCAGAGAATATCTGGGTTATGATGCGGAGAGATTAAAGATTCTTACTGCCGCTTATGAAGCTCAAATTCCTTCTTTACATCTTGTTGAAGTAGCGGAAGTCCCTCTGATGAAGTCCAGACCAAAACGGAGTATTTATGTGATCATGGCCTTACTCATGAGTTTCATATTTTCTTGTCTGGGTATTTTAATTTTTGAAACCTACAAACAGTTTGACTGGAAGAGTATTACAGAGAATTAATTCTGCCGTCTTTACCGATGGGAGAAATACTGCACTTTGGATATACCTATTTGTAGTAGTTGTATCGGTTTGTCTTTCAGTTTCCGGCGAATCTTATTTGCCACTAGCCCTGCCTGCCGGTATCTTACTTATATACTGGACAATTGTAGATTTGAAGAGTGTGCTGTTTGCCACTTTTTTTACCATTCCTTTTTCCATGGAGCTGGAATTACCTGGAGGATTGGGTCTGGATGTTCCGGTCGAGCCTCTGACAATAGGTTTATTACTTCTGTTTATTCCATGGTTACTCGTACATTATAAAAAGCTGGACAGCAGATTCCTTTTGCATCCTATCACTTTGTTTTTAATACTGCATCTGGCATGGATGGGCATGACTACCATCAATGCTGCCAATTCACTGATCAGCCTCAAGTTCTATTTGTCAAAAATGTGGTATGTAGGAATCTATTTGATAATGGCCTACTATTTTTTTTCCGGCATTGATGATTACAAAAAATTATTCAGACTGATTTTGTTGTCATTACTGGTTACGATAATCATTGTAATTTTCAGACATGGTGTAGAATATGGATTTGCTTACAGCGACGTAAATTTTGTCATGGGTCCTTTCTACAGAAATCACGTGGCATATGCTTCTATTATGGTTGTTTTTGCCCCATTTTTATACTTTTTATACAGATCAGAAAGACTGCAGGGAAAATCCGGCTTAATGTATCTCCTGGCCGGGATAGTTTTAATTCTGGGGGTTTATTTGTCCTTTACCAGGGCAGCCTATTTTGCACTGATTGCAGCAATTGCATTCGGATGGATTATCAAATATAAATTAACCAGGCTTTTTTATTTTTCCGCGATCGGAATTGCTTGTTTATTGGTTGGTTTTCTGATTCAGAAAAATCGCTATCTGGAATTGGCTCCCAACTATGAGCGTACGATTACACATAATAACTTTGAAGATCTGATAAATGCCACTTATCAATTCCAGGACATTTCCACTATGGAGCGCTTGTACAGATGGGTTGCAGCGTTCCGTATGATAGAGGAAAAACCATTAATGGGATATGGCCCCGGAAGCTTCTACTCTGAATATCGTTCATACACGCTGAGAAAATTTGAAACCTATGTAAGTGACAATCCTGAAAAATCCGGAATCCATAATTATTATCTTATGATTACTATTGATCAGGGAATACCCGGATTGATCCTGTTTCTGGCATTTATCTATGTTGTGTTAATAATGGGTGAGCGCATTTACCATGCACAAGAAGATCCCCTCAAAAAAGTACTGGCATTATCAGCGATTACAAGTATATTTGTAATACTGGTGCTACAGTTGATGAATGACCTTATAGAAACGGATAAGATTGGACCTTTCTTTTTTATCAGTCTTGCTGTCCTCATACATTTGCACCTGAACTCACCTGTTGTAGTCCCAAAAGAATAATCCGGCCGGAACAAATCCCGGCAGGTAATGAAGACCCTTACTTTCTTGAGAATTAGATGAAAATTCAACCATTTACAAGGATAATAATTCCTTGAAAATGTGGTGGTTATTTCATTTCAGGACAAGATTTATCAAGTCTTTAATTCAAAAAGAAATTTTACAGATAATAATTATTAATAATTCTTTATCTACTGAAATCACTGATATTACGTACCTTTCTGTCAATTACACATATTAGAAAAATCATATTATAAAACAGTCTTGCTGCCTATTATATCATCATCTGTTTTATCAATAGTAATAAAATGTTGTCTATGAAATACATTTATGTATTGTCCTTTTTTTTCTATTTCCTGGCCGGGCTTGAATCACGCGCACATTCGGTCGATATTCCCTCCATTGAAAATCCCGGTAATACTAAGGCTAATGCTTGTGCTGTCTGCAACAGACTTTCAGATTCACTGGCTTTGCTCAGTTTATACCAATTTACAAATGGCCCGGAATGGGTAATTCCCTGGGAATTAGATCAACCTATGACCAACTGGCATGGGGTAGTAATAAGCACTGAAGGCTGTGTTGGAGTATTGAATCTTTCCAATAATGGTTTGGTGGGATTACTTCCGGATTTGAATTTACCTGAACTTATATTTCTTGATCTTAGCGGTAATGGCCTCGTAGGCGGAATTCCCAACTTTAGTCATCTCGAAATTATTCAGACGATTAATTTGAACAATAATAACTTCACAGGATTCATTCCGGAACTCAACCTTTTGAATTTGAGAACGCTGGATTTATCAGATAATCTGCTTATCGGAAGTACCCCAACGTTTAATAATATTCCCAGCATCGAACAATTGAATTTAGGGGGTAACATGTTATCCGGCAATTTACCTCTCCTGCCAGCAAATTCTCAGCTTCAATCACTCATTTTGTCCAATAATAATTTTGGCGGGAATTTGCCAAACTATTCATTTTTCAATTTGAGATTATTGGATGTCAGCCAGAATAATATCTTCGGCGCGATTCCGGACCTGGATAACATTCCTAATCTGGAGGTTCTGAATCTTGGCAATAATAATTTTTTAGGTAATATTCCAAATTTCCCGTCATTTACCAAGCTCACAACCCTGCTTGTAAATGACAATAATCTGTTTGGGCCTATTCCCAATTTTCAATATATGCCTGCCCTGAAAGAAAGGCTATGGTTGCAAAATAACAGATTCACAGGAGTAGCACCCAATTTTTCAAACATTTTTCAGCTGGAGGATTTGAACCTGAATAACAATCTTTTGGATTCAGTTCCCCGATTTACATTTTTACCGAACTTAAGAACATTAAGAGTTGCAAATAATAAACTGACATTTGATGACTTGCTTCACAATGTGGGACTCGCTTCATTTGCATATGAATATGCTCCTCAAACCAATATATTTCCTGATGAAGTTGTATCAATTAACCTGGGAGATGATCACACTATATTTCTTCCGTTTGACAGAGGGTTAACGACCAATAATCACATCTGGATACATGATGATGTAGTGGTTCAGGAATCCACAATTCCTAATTTTTCTATCATAGATGCCACCCTAGGAGACAAGGGAACTTATTATGCTGTAGTCACAAATTTTGCATTACCCGCCCTTGAAATAGTCAGTGGGCGAACGACAATCAGACTTATAGGAACTTCTTTCAATGACCTTTGCGAATTTGCCACAGATTTGACAGATTCAAGCGAAATCTGCAATGAATTTTTCTTCTTTGATGTAGCTGCTGATGCCACAGGATCGACATGTGGATTTACGCCTGACAATATCTGGTTCCGCTTTGTAGCCCAGGGTCCATCGGTCCTGGTCTTCCTCAGCAATCCGACCGATCCGGGTATGCGGATCGCATTGTATGATTTTGGAAATGCGCCGTGCCAGGATGCTGAAGGAATAGAGCTGCGGTGCGGGAGCCAAATTGAATATTCAGAGCTGGTCACAGGTAGAGAATATTATCTGGCGGCATATAGCAATGGACAATTCAGTCAGACCTTTTCCTTATGTCTTGTCAATTCAACTTCCCAAACACCTCCCTTAAATGACATAGCTTGCAATGCTGCCCCAATAGTTCCTACGAGATGCCAGGGAGGCAATACTGTTTTTGCGACACAGGATCTCATTGGTCCCGGATGTGCAGAATATTCTACCAATTCAGTGTGGTTCAAGACCCGATTGTCTTCTGGTATGAATAAATTGAGAATTGATCTAACTATAAACACAATTTTCAATGATATTTCATTGATGGTTGGAACATTTGAAAACGGCTGTTCAGGAGTTTTTACGCCTGTTGATGGAGGCGTATTTTGTGAAAGGCCCCGGATTTTTGAAATATCAGGACTCGTTGCAGAGCAAATTTATTACATAAAATTAAGTACTTCTGATTTAGGTGCCGGCAGCTTCTTAATGTGCCTGGAAGAATTGGGCCGGTTGGTTGTATGTGGTATTAATGATGAATGTGATGATGACTCCGCAAATGGACCAATAGATATTCCGGTCTTTACTAATGGTGGAGTGAGTTGTTATGCAGGCTGTAATACAGGTGCAGATCCGGGAATAAATCAAAATGATAATTCCTGTTTTTCATTTTATAACCCGACGGTATGGTACACATTTACAACCGATGAAAAAGCTGATTTCTTATCAATTGATATCAATAGCGGCACATTAGCCCGCCCTTACTTTGCATTGTATGAAACAGATGATTGTCAAAACTTTACCAATGTTATTTGTAAACTGGAAGGGAATGGACTTGTCTCTTTGACAAGAGAACCGATAAAACCAAATACAACTTATCATTTAGCCATTTCAGATTTTTACGGAATTGAAGGAGACTTTTTATTCTGTATTTCCACCTATGAAAACACGAGTATATGTAATGTTGATAATAGCCTTGAAGTAACTGCAACATCCATGGGCTCCCCCTTACAAGGTCCATATCAATCAGGAGAGGAAGTTACTTTTTGTTATAAAATTAATACCTGGCAATTCATATCCTGCAACTGGTTGCAGGGGCTTGTCCCCAATTTTGGACCATGCTGGGATCCTGCCTCATTTGACGATGATGGCGAACCATTGATCATTAATAAATTCCTGGTGCCCAATACTGTAGGAACCTGGAAATGGATACCTTCCAATGTGGCTCAGTACAACGCCTTTAACCCGTCTCAGGGATATAATATTGGACAATTTCTGGGGGCAGGTTGGTATTTTATAAATGAACTTACGGAGCCTTCTCCTGACATGAATGACCCCAACACAAGTCTGGGAGATGGATTTCAATGTGCTTTGGATAATCCAAGCTGGGAAATCTGCTTTACCTTAAAAACCACATCAGAACCAGACTGTAGTAATATTTCAAACTGCAATATTTCCATCAAATCTTTCACAGATGGAGAGGTAGGTGTGCGATCCAGAGCTGCTTGTCTATCTGATGTTCCTACTTATTATAACAGCTCCCTGCAATGCTGCAACAATCCGGATGCCGATTCCATTCCGGATTACACTATTTGCAGTGGTGAAACCCTGAATGTGCCGCTATTCTCAAGTGATACTGCGGCGAGTTTCAATGTCTTAGTCAATATTAATTCAAATATCATTGGTGCCATACCAGGTAATTACATTGATACTCTGACGCAGGTTCTGATTAACACCTCTACTGAGATCGTTACGCTTAATTATACAGCGATTCCTGAATCCAGAGGTTGTCTTGGAGATCCCCTAAACTTTACAGTCGCTGTATATCCCACCCCTATAATTAGTGCCCAATTTGATGAAACCATGTGTAAGGGTGATAGTATAGTGCTAACATATATTCTGGAGGGAGTAAGACCATTTACTATAGAATATAATGCCAATGGAGAGTCTCAGACAAATATTATTTCAGATTCTACCACGCTTAATTTAAAGGTTTCTCCTGATAGTTCTACAACCTATACAGTAACAAAAGTGACGGGTAGTCAGGGCTGTTTTGCTGAATTTACTGAAGAATTGTTTCTGGAGGTTAGGCCAACAACAGAGATTTTGCTGACGCCGGTTATATGTGATGGTGAAACCTATATTTATGAAGATGATACGTTAAGTGTTACCGGAGTTTATCCTTATGTGTATCCCAATACAAATAATTTTTTATGTGACTCTACAATAATTATTGATCTCACTGTAGGCCTCAATTATAGAGATACACTTGTAGAAAGGATTTGCGAGGGGTCATTCTTTACAGTCGGCAATAATAATTATGACAAGACCGGAACCTATGTGGCAGTGTTACAATCTATATTAGGCTGTGATAGTATCGTCGTACTGAATCTAAGTGTCAATGATTCAATTCGGGTAAAAGATCAGCTGATTATCAATGACAATGGAACCAGCAATGGAATCATTAGTATCAATGTAGAAGGGGGAAGGCCTCCCTATACCTACTTGTGGAACAACAACGAAACCACGCCACTGATACAGGATCTTCCTTTCGGTGAATATACCCTCACAGTAACGGACAGAGATAGTTGTCAGAGTGTTTTTACCTTTGAGGTGAAAGACCTTACCAATTCTATACAAAATACACTAAGCGGAATCAAAGCTGAAGTAAGCCCGGTTCCATCAAAAACCGGTGAAACAATTTTTCTGACAATAGAATCTGATATTTCGTCTCAACTTCAGATTGATATAGGGACTACAGGAGGT